>NZ_JBWCCN010000001.1:0-506939 GCF_056279485.1 Pseudomonas sp. TE12508
TGCTTCGAGCTGAAAAGGCGAGAGAGCACCAGATTGCGGTGTGTGAAGACGAAACGAACCGAAAGTTCGAGATACTCACAAAACACCAAACTATCACATACCCATTCGCTGGAGCGTGAACCCGCAAGGGCCAACGACCTGGCTACCGAATTTCTTGACGACCATAGAGCATTGGAACCACCTGATCCCATCCCGAACTCAGCAGTGAAACGATGCATCGCCGATGGTAGTGTGGGGTTTCCCCATGTGAGAGTAGGTCATCGTCAAGATTAAATTCCGAAACCCCTATCTGCGTATGCAGGTAGGGGTTTTGTTTTAGTAGAAGTCACCGATTTTTCTGGCACGTTACCGCTGTAACGGGCTGGTCACAGAATTTCTTGACGACCATAGAGCATTGGAACCACCTGATCCCATCCCGAACTCAGCAGTGAAACGATGCATCGCCGATGGTAGTGTGGGGTTTCCCCATGTGAGAGTAGGTCATCGTCAAGATTGAATTCCGAAACCCCTGTCTGCTTATGCAGACAGGGGTTTTGTCTTTCTGGGCTATAGAAACCTCAATCTGGAATGGGGCATATCCTGCTCTTACGTGCCTTGCTACTTCTTCGAGCCAGCAACTTGCGCCACCAGATATAGATTCCCGTCACCGACAATACTGCAATCAAAACACCTAGCACCGCGATCATGACTTGCCCAGTGAGCCCAATGATCCGTCCTCCGTGTATCGGCAATTGCAGTCGATAAAAACGCTCTCCCAGGGTGCCTTGCCCTGCGATTTCCTGCCCCAGTAAACGCCCGTCCGTGCCATGGAAGAACAGCCAGGACTTTCCATGGGCCTCGGTATCATGTTGCCCAAACCCTGCCCCATAAAAGTTGTACTCAAAGCTGTAATACAACTCCCCGATTGCAGCGGTCAGCCCTAACTTTTGCCCTTCCTGTAACGCACGTTCATAAGCCTGTTGATAACTCAGCCGCGTAACTCCCAGCTCCTCGGCAGGCATGCGTCCGCGGGCCTCGTAAACGCTCGGCTCAATCGGCGAAAACAGTGAAACCACAGGCTTGAAGACCTGACTCGGCAGGTTCATGGCGACACTGCTGACCGCAATCGGTAGCAGCAACAACCAAAGCCACAACCCACCCGCCCGATGCAGGTCAAAATTCAGCCGGTAGGCATGCCCACCCTTGATCTTCCAGGCCGTCGACCACTTCTTCCAGAACGGTTTTCCTCGTGGAAGCGTCAGCCAAAGCGCGATGAAACAATCGACAACCCAGGCGATCGCGACCAGTCCCATTAACAACAATCCCCAGTTATTCGGCAGAACCAGGTTGTAGTGGAACTCCAGAATGAACGGAATGAAATTCTCCCGCTGAAAACAGCATTCTCCCCAGAACCGCTGCCCTTTCTGCTCGCCATTGACCGGGTCCAGATAGAACACCTGATTGGGCTCGGAAAAAGGTTTTCCGGTCGCAGGATCATTACGCGGTACCGCAGCCAGCAATGCGGTATGACCCTGTTCTGACGGGTACTCCATGTACCAGACTTGTAGCCTCGGATGCTCCGCTTGCAGCTTGTCTACCAAAGTGCCGGGCGGCAAACGCTGACCGTCGGCAGACGCTGTATAGAACCCCGGATTGAGCCATTCATCCAGCTCATGATTGAACGCCAGAATGCTGCCGGTAAGCCCCGCCATCAGCAGAAACAACGCGGTCGCCAAACCGATGTAGCGATGAAGTAAAACCAGAAATGCACGCATGGAATTTTCCTGCAGAGACGACAAAGCCAGCTCCTGGATTCAGGGGCTGGCTTTTTTTGGATAACAAGTCGTTAGAACTGGTAGCTCACGGTAGCGGCGACGTTGCGCTCTTCACCCAGGTAGCAGAAGTTCAGGCTGGCACAGGAGGCCACGTAGGACTCGTTGGTCAGGTTGTTCGCATTCAAACGTACGTCCACACCCTTCAAGCCCACCTTGCCCAGGTCATAGCCGACAGACGCATCGAACAGCGTGTAGGACGGCACCTTCAGGGTGTTTTCCGCATCGGCCCAGCTGTAGCCGACATAACGCACGCCGCCGCCCAGACGCAGGCCATCAAGCGTTGCGCTGTCGAACTTGTAGTCCGCCCACACTGAGGCCATATGACGTGGCGCCTGAGTCGGCGAGTTGCCCTTGTTTTCGATCACGTCGGTTGCAGTGCTCAACGTACTGATCATCGACTTCGAATACTCGATGTCGGTGAAGGTGTAGCTGCCGAGGACTTTCAGGTTATCGGTCAGCTGCATGTGCGCTTCCAGTTCCAGACCTTGGGAGCGGACGGCGCCTACAGCGCGATAGAAGTTTTCCTGCGGCAGTTTGGTCGCCAGGTTTTCCTGATCGATGCGGAACAGCGACGCCGTGAACAAGTTGTCGGTGCCTGGCGGCTGGTACTTCAGGCCCACTTCCCACTGGGTGCCATCGGTCGGTGCCAGAGGATTGCCGGCGCTGTCCGCGTAGGAATTCGGGTTGAACGACTCGGAGTAGCTGATATACGGCGCGATGCCGTTATCGAACAGGTACAGCGCCCCAGCCCGGCCCGTCAGCTTGGTGCGCTCGTCACTGATTTCCGTACCTACAGGGCGCCCCGCTTCAGCCAGCCGATTTTCATCGGAGGTTTCAACCCAGTCCTGACGCAGGCCCAAAGAGAAGCGCCACTTATCCATCTCGATCAAGTCTTGCAGGTAGACGCCGGTCTGTTCCAGGCGACGCAGATAACTGGTCGGGCTGTAGAAGTCGATGGCCGAATTGCCGTACACCGGATTGAACGCATCGATCGGCGCAAGACCGCCACTGGTCCAGTCGACCACCGTTTTGCGTCGCTGGTAGTCCGCGCCCATCAGCACGGTGTGTTTGGTTGCGCCGGTGAAGAAGTCGGCTTGCAGCATGTTATCGACGATAAAGGCGTGGAGCTTTTCGTCGCCGCCGGTGTAATAGCGGTTCAACTCGTTACTGGTGGGGGTAGTCCAGCCATAGGCATAAACCTGATCGATCTTCACCTTGGAGTCGAGATAACGAAAGTTCTGCCGAGCGGTGAAGACGTCGTTGAAGCGGTGCTCGAACTGATAACCAAAGGACTGTTGATCACGCTGGAAGCCATCAACGCCCGGCTCGCCTTCGAAGAAGTTGGGGGAGATCCGATTGCCGTTGCGCTGATGGATCGTGCCATCGGCCGGGACGCCGCCGTGATAGCCGCCGTCGGGATCGTGTTGCAGATAGGCTTGCAGCGTCAGCGAGGTATCTTCGGTGAAATCGATGCTCACCGTCGGCGCCAGGGCGAAGCGCTTTTCCTCATTGTGGTCGAACTGTGTGTCGGACTGATCCGCCAACCCTGTCAGGCGATAGGCGATACGCTTGTCATCATCCACCGGCCCGCTGAAGTCGAAACCCATGCCGCGCTGGCCTTGGGTGCCCATCGTGGCCTGGACCTGATGATAGGGCTCATACAACGGTTTCTTGCTGGTCAACGCCACCAGCCCGCCCGGCGAACTGCGACCGTAGAGCACTGACGACGGCCCTTTGAGAATATCGACTCGTTCGAGGAAATAGGGGTCTACCTGCATGGTGCTGTAGGTGCCGCTGTCACCCATGGATTTGAGGCCATCGAGATAGATGTTATCCACCGAGCCGTCGTTGAAACCGCGCATCGCCACGTAGTCGTAACGGTGGGTCGCGCCGTAAGGGTTGGTCAGCACGCCCGGGGTGTAGCGCATCGCCTGGGACACGGTTTGCGAGCCTTGGTCGTCCATTTGCTCGCGGGTCACCACGGACACGCTTTGCGAGGTTTCCAGCAGTGCGGTACTGGTCTTGGTGGCGATCTGGCTGTGCGTTGCGTTGTAGCCATCCATGCTGCCCAGCGCATTGCCGAGGGCGAAGCCTTTGATGTCGGTGGTGGGCAGCGCCAGGGCTTCGGTTTCAGCGACGGGCCGCAGCACATAGCTGCTGCCATCCTGACTGACGGCCACAAGCCCTGTGCCGTTGAGCAAATGACTCAACGCCTGATCCGCCGAATAGTCGCCCTGTAATCCCGGCGATTGAAGGCCCTGAGTTTGAGCCGGAGTCGTCGACAGCGTGATGCCCGCCTGACGCGCGAATTGATTGAGCACATCGCTCAAGGGGCCGGCGGCGATGTTGTAGCGGTGGCTACTGGCTTCGCTGCCCTGTGCAGCAACGCCAAGTGTCGGCAGCAGGCCGACACCCAGTGCGGTAGAGAACAGCGCCGCGCGGATGGCGTGGCGCAATACGCCTGATTCCGGGGCGAAATGGAGAGGGTTCTTACTGATGGCGCGCACAGTCATTGTAGGTTTCCGTAGGAAGTCGCTGAAGGCAGAGTTGAAGTGCTTACTGACTAAGCCGGACTTGTTCGGAAAACCCGCCAAAAAAAATAATTCAGGCCTGTCGCTCCAGCGTCACCCAATAGCGAGTGCGATAGCGCAGTTGCACCGCCAGGGTTTGCGGCAGAATGGCCAGCAGTTTGTCGGTATCTTCGAGACGGAAAACCCCGGACAGCCGCAAGTGGGCAATATCCGCCGCGCAGGTCAGATAGCCGGGACGGTAACGTCCGACTTCATTAATGAAATCCCCGAGGCGCATGTTGCGGGTGACGATCAGGCCATCCACCCAGGCGCCAGCATCCATGTCCTGCGGCGGTGCCAACTGCGCTCGACTCCGATCGATCAGATAACTCTGCCCGGCCTGCGCCTGAATCGGCAGCCCATCGTCGGCCCGTGGCGAATGGATTGCGACGACGCCGCTGATGACGCTGAGCCGCGTGCAATTGGCGTCCTGACGAACAATGAAGCGCGCCGCCACACTTTCGAATACACCGTGACGGCTTTGCACCCGCAACGGTCGATCAAACGAAACCCCTTCACTTGCCCCACCGCACGTCACGACGATCTCGCCGCGAGTCAGTTTGATCAGGCGCTGCTGCGCGGTGTAGTCCAGATCCACCGCGCTGGCGGTGTTGAGCTCCAGGCGCGTGCCATCCGGTAACTGGAAACCGCGTCGCTCGCCCGTGGCGGTGGCGAAGTCGGCGGTCCACTGTTGCCAGCCGATCGCATCCTTGCCCAGCCATGCCGCCGAACCCATCAATAACGCGCCCGACAGCAGCTTCAATGCCTGGCGCCGCCCGAGTCCCTGTGCGCTGTTTTCCAAAGTGTTGAAAGCGACTTGAGCGCCGGGCACCGCGCGCAGATTGCTGCTCAACTCGGCTTGCAGGGACTGCACCCGTTGCCAGGCCAGTTCGTGTTCATGGTGCTCGGCCCGCCAGACGTCGCATTGCTGGCGCAGTCTGGAGTTGGCCGCGTTGTTACGCAGACGCAGCAACCAATGGATGGCTTGTTTAACCACCTGCTGATGAGGCGCGCCGCGGCGATTCAGCGCTGAGTTATCCACAGGCATCACGTTTCATACCGCAGCACGTAACAGTGATACAGCGCGTCGGCCACATAACGCTCCACCGAACGCAGGGATAATCCCATGTGTTCGGCGATCTGCTTGTGGGTAAATCCTTCGCACTGGGCCAGCAGAAATGCCTGACGCACTTTCGGCTTCAGGCCTTCAAGCATGCGGGCGATGCTTTCCAGCAATTCGAGCACCAATGCCCGTGCCTCGGCGCTCGGGGTTTCGGCCTCGGGCAAATGGGCGATGGTTTCCAGGTACGCGCGCTCGATTTCCTCACGACGCCAATGGTCGATCACCAGGCCGCGGGCAATGGTTCGTAGAAAAGCGCGGGGGGCCTTGAGCTCCAGGCGTTCGGTTCTTTGCAGCAGCCGGACGAATGTGTCCTGAGCCAGATCCGCCGCATCGGCTGCATTGCCCAATCGCGCACGTAGCCACGTGTTGAGCCACCCGTGATGGCTGCTGTAAAGCGCCTGTACTGCAAACTCAGGTGAAGACATGAACGCGACAGCCCGACGTCACAAATGATAATTAATCGCATTGTCATCAAGGATCAGAAAATTTGCAACTGCCGTTCATGCAACCCTCACTAAACACTGCGGCGCGGATGCTCTAGCGCGCCGTTCGGCGGTTATCCGACGGGTTTCGTACAAACCCCTAAGATTTCTCCCGCTCGTGCCGACAGACTGGTGAGACATGCGTGCACCAAAGTAGAGCGGCCCAAGAATGCCGTCTGCGCTGTTACATGGAATGTTGCAACCCGGAACGCATCCCCACTTTTTTGCATAAGAAGTCCCATGAAATGAATCTCAAGTTCAGCCATAAAATTCTGCTGGCCGCTTCAGGCGTCGTGGTGTTGGCATTTGCGTTGTTCACTTTGTACAACGACTATCTGCAGCGAAACACCATCCGACAAAACCTCGAGTCTTCCGTTGAACAAGCTGGCGAGCTGACTGCCAGCAGCGTGCAGAACTGGATGAGCGGCCGGGTGCTGGTCCTGGAAAACCTCGCGCAGAACATCGCTCATCAAGGCACCAATGCCGATTTGCCGGGGCTGGTCGATCAACCTGCCCTCACCTCGAACTTCCAGTTCACCTACGTCGGGCAGGCCAATGGTGTGTTCACCCAGCGCCCTGACGCGAAGATGCCGGACGGCTACGATCCGCGTCAGCGCCCCTGGTACAAACAAGCCGTGGTCGCCGACAAGACCATGCTGACCCCGCCTTACATGGCCGCGGTCGGCGGGTTAGTGGTGACCATCGCCATGCCGGTGAAAAAGCAAGGCGAACTGCTGGGCGTCGTCGGCGGCGACTTGAGTCTGGAAACCCTGGTGAAGATCATCAACTCGGTGGACTTCGGTGGCATCGGTCACGCGTTCCTCGTCAGCGCCGACGGTCAGGTGATCGTCAGCCCGGACAAGGATCAGGTGATGAAGAACCTGAAAGACATCTATCCGGGTTCCAGTGTCCGCATCGGCAAAGGCAATCAGGAAGTAGAACTGAACAAGCAAGACCGCATCCTCTCGTTCACGCCGGTGAGTGGTTTGCCAAATGCCGAGTGGTACATCGGTCTGTCGATCGACAAGGCCAAGGCCTACGCACCACTGAGCCAGTTCCGCACCTCGGCGCTGATCGCGATGTTCATCGCCGTGACCGCCATTGCAGTGCTGCTGAGTCTGCTGATCAGCGTGCTGATGCGTCCGCTGACCACGATGGGTCGTGCGATGCAGGATATCGCTCAGGGCGAGGGCGACCTGACCCGTCGTCTGGTGGTAGAAAGCAAAGATGAGTTCGGCGAGTTGGGCGGCTCTTTCAACCAATTCGTGGAGCGGATTCACGCATCGATTTGCGAAGTGTCCTCGGCGACCCGTCAGGTTCATGACCTGTCGCAACGGGTGATGGCGTCGTCCAACGCTTCAATCGTCGGCTCCGACGAACAAAGCGCCCGCACCAACAGTGTGGCTGCGGCGATCAACCAATTGGGCGCCGCCACCCAGGAAATCGCCCGCAACGCCGCCGATGCTTCGCAACACGCCAGCGGCGCGAGCGAGCAGGCCGATGACGGTCGTCAGGTGGTGGAAAAAACTATCTTGGCCATGACCGAGCTGTCGCAGAAAATCAGCCTGTCCTGCACGCAGATCGAAACCCTGAACGCGAGCACCGACAACATCGGGCACATTCTCGATGTGATCAAAGGCATCTCCCAGCAGACCAATTTGCTGGCGCTCAACGCGGCCATCGAAGCGGCCCGCGCCGGTGAGGCCGGTCGTGGTTTTGCGGTGGTGGCGGACGAGGTGCGTAACCTTGCTCATCGCACCCAGGAATCGGCGGAAGAGATCCACAAGATGATCAGCTCGCTGCAGATCGGTTCTCGCGAAGCGGTGACCACGATGAACGCCAGTCAGGTCTCCAGCGAGCAGAGTGTCGAAGTGGCGAACCAGGCCGGCTTGCGACTGGTCAGCGTGACCCAGCGCATCGGCGAAATCGACGGCATGAACCAGTCGGTCGCCGCAGCGACCGAAGAGCAAACCGCCGTGGTGGAAACCCTCAACGTCGACGTCAACCAGATCAACCTGTTGAACCAGCAGAGCGTGGCCAACCTCAATGAAACATTGAAGGATTGCGATGCGCTGTCCCAGCAGGCCAATCGGTTGAAGCAGTTGGTTGATAGTTTCAAGATCTGATTGAGGTCAGTTCTACCGCGTTATCGTTCAATCGCGAGCAGGCTCGCTCCCACATAGAGTTTTCCGTGATCACAACATTTGTGAACGACTGAGAACCCCTGTGGGAGCGAGCCTGCTCGCGATAGCGGTGTACCAGTCACCGCTGAACTGAAGCCTTAAACAAACAGCTTCAACACATTCCCCATCGCATCATCGGCAAACCCCTGAAGGAAATCCTTGAAGCCCGACAGGGCTTGTTCACTGCCCTGAGCCGGTTCGGCGATGATGGTCCAGATTGCCCGCGACTTGTCTGCGCCGATGGATTCCACCCTCATCGCCGCCCACAAATTGCCTATGCCCAAGGTGTTGTAGATGAGTGTCCAGGTCATGTTCAGTGCCTGGTCGTCCCGAGAGTTGAGCTGCTCGACCACCAGATGGTTCTCGTCCTTGAAGAATTTCTTGCGCAGTGACGACACGCCTTCGCCCGTCATCTCGATGTGCGACAGCGCCGGAATGAATCGATCGAAGCCGGCAAAGTTACCGACCACCGCCCAGACCTGTGCCGCATCGGCCGGTACATCCACCGAAGACACAACGTGGCAGCCGTGAGGATTTTTGATCAGGGTATCGGGTTGCAGAGTATTCATGGTTTTGCTCCGTGCAGGGTCAGGGTGAATCAGATGAAGTTGATTTCTTTGAGGTAGTCGCAGCCGCGCCGCAGCAGCGCCGGGGATTTTTCCGGGTAGTGCGCGCCCATCTGCCGCACGCCGGCCTGGGCGTTGTCGTGGCCGATCATCGAGATGTCACCGATGTCTTCCTCGAAGCCGTTGAGGTAGAAACCCAGCACGCCAAACAGCGCGTTTTCGCTATCGACGCGGTTCAGTTGCTGCTGCCAGTCGGCGACGCTGACCATGGCGAATTCCCGACCGGTCTCGCGAAATGGCGCCACGTAGGCGTCCCAGCTCAGGGGCTCGGGATTGTGCAGGTTGAACACGGCTTTTTCGGCCTGGTAACGGCTGGCGTGGAAGGCGATGAAACGGGCGAGGAAATCCACCGGCATCAGGTCGAAATTCAGCGCCAGTTCCGGCACCTGGCCGAGCTGGATCGAGCCCTTGAGCATCAGCATCAAGCGATTCTTGTGGGGCTGGCAGACGCCAGTGAGGCTGTTGAAACTGATGTTGCCGGGGCGATAAAGATTGACCCGCACCCCACGCTCCCGCGCCCGTTCGAGGATACGCTCGCCGACCCATTTGGACAGGTTGTAGCCATTCTTGATGTAGATCGGCGGTGTCTGCGCGGCGGGCAACTCCAGCACCCGGCCATCGTCGGAAATCGTGCTGGACGCCGAGAGCGTCGAGACGAAGTTGAAGATCTTCTTGCTGCGCCCTTCACACAGGCGCAGGCACTCGAAAATCGGCTCGACGTTATCCCGCGCCAACGACTCGTAATCGAGGACGTGATTGACGTTGGCGGCGTTGTGCACCAGCGCGCCGAAGGTGCGGTCAATGCGCGCGTAAACGTCGTCCGGCAAACCCAATTGCGGTTGGGTGATGTCGGCGGCGTAAACGCTGACCCGGCTCAGGTCCAGGTGGGTGAGACGGTTATCCCGCAGGGCCTGGGCGAAACGTTCGGCCGCGCTTTGTCCGCCGGACTCACGCACCAGGCACGCGACCTCGGTGGCGCCCCAGGCCAGCAAAGCCTCGACGATGTGTACCCCGAGAAAGCTGTTGGCGCCGGTCACCAGCACTTTATGCACATCACCGCACTGGCTGACCGGCAGCGGATCGAGGTTGAGTTCGGCTTCGGCATCGATGAAGGCCTGGGGGCTGAGTGTCGAAGCTGCGCTTTGCTCGGGGCCATCGAGCAGCTTGGCGAGGGTCAGCAACGTGGGCGCTTCGATGAAGCGATTGATCGACAGGCTGCGACCGAACACCTGGCGGATGCTCAGCAGCAGCTGCGACAGCAGAATCGAATGCCCGCCCAGGTTGAAGAAGCTTTCATCGGTGGCAATCTCCTCGACCGGCAGCTCAAGCAACTCGGACCACAGCTGGCGCAACTGCATCTGCAACGGGGTCTGCGGCTGGCGCCGCTGACTGGCGACCTGGACCTGTCCCGATGTCGCGAGCAGAGCCCGGCGATCGACCTTGCCGTTACTGGTGAAGGGCAGGCGTGGCAGTTCAATGTAGGCGCTGGGGTGCATGTAACCGGGCAGCGCGTTTTGCACATGCTCGCACAAGGCCGAAAGGGCGGTACCGGGCCGGTCCTCCCTAGGGTGAACCAGATACGCGAGGATGCGCCGCCGCTCATCGATCACCACCGCCACCTGACGAAACAGATGGCTGTCGCGCAGGCACTGCTCGATTTCCTCGGGCTCGACCCGAAAGCCTCGGATCTTCACCTGGTTATCACGACGGCCACTCAGCTCGATCCCGTCGTCGGTCCACTGGCCGATATCGCCGGTGCGATAAACCCGCAACGCCTGCCCGTTGGGCAGCGTCAGGTTTAGGTAGCGCGCCGCCGTCAGCGCTGGGTCGTTCAGATAACCCAGGCCGACACCTGGCCCGGCGATGTACAGCTCGCCGGGTGTGCCTTGAGGCACTGGTTGCAGTTGCTCATCCAGAATCAATACCCGGCCATTGGCGATGGGGATGCCGAGGTTGCGATTGCTATCGCCGATGCAAAATTGCCGCGTGGTGGCCAACACCGTGGTTTCGGTCGGGCCATAAATATTGTGGAATCGGCATTGCGGTGCGAGCTGCGCGATCACGAACGGCTCGCAGACATCGCCACCGGTAATCAAGTGCTCAAGGCCCAGCGGAGCTTGCAGCGGCATGACGCTCAGCAGCGCCGGTGGCAGGAAGGCGTGGGTCACTTGCTGCCCGCCAATCAACTCGACCAATTGCTGTGGATCGCGGCGCTGGTCGTCGCTGGGCACCACCAGTCGCGCGCCTTGGATAAAGGTCGGCAGGATATCCAGCAGCGACGCGTCGAAATTGATGGTGGAAAACTGCAACGACCGACTACTGCGCTGTAACCCGACATGGTCGGCGTACCAGGCACAGAAATGGCTGAGGTTGCGATGGCTGAGCAACACGCCTTTGGGCTGGCCGGTGGTGCCGGAGGTGTAGATCGCCACGGCCGGTTCGTCGATGTTCACCGTGCGGCGGATCAGCGAGGCCGGGAGGCCGGGCTTGGGCGAAGGCAGACGGCGAATGTCCAGCATCGGCAGCGAGACGTCGCCCAACTCGCTGGCGCCGTCGTGCAACAGCAGGTCTGCGTTGGCGTTTTCCAGAATGAAGCGCCGACGTTGTGCCGGATGCTGCGGGTCCAGCGGCAGGTACACCGCGCCGCAACCCAGCACCGCCAGAATCGCCGCGTACAGTTGCAGCGACTTGGGCAGGCACACGCCGATCACCACCGGGCGGTCGGTTACGCCGCGATGGCGCAGCATGTCCAGCATCGGTTGTTGCAAGCTCAACGCCAGGCTGCGCAAGGCCTTGTAGTGGACAAGCGAGTCCTCGATCCATAAAGCCGGCCGCGTTGCGTCAGCGAGCATGCGCTGCTCAATGCTGTGCATCACCGGCACTTGGGCGGCGGCCAGCAGCCACGGCACCGCAGGCGCATTGAGGCGGTGTTCGAAGGCCAGCATCTCCAGTGCATCTAGCCCATGCAATAGTGGGTCGGCAGCGCCGACCTCTGCCGTGGGCCAATGATCGAAACAGGCCTCATCCCGGGAAAACTGGCTGACCAGCCGTGCGCCGCTTTCGACTACTACTGCCAGTGTGCGCAGGCGCAGGGACTGGCCGTTGCCGCAGCTTTCAGGAGCGATAACCTGCCGCCATAACAGTCGCTGCGTACCGTCGCGAAAAACCACCACCGGCTGCGGCAACATCTCATCCGGCAGGGCATCAAGTGCCACGCGTACCTCCAGGCGAGAGCGGGCCTGGAGGGCGCAAGGCGCCGTCCCGTCATCGATTAACAAATCCACCGGACCGTGACTGGCCGGCGATTCAATACGCACGACACCATGGCCGTGCAGTTCAAGTTCAAGGGCCAGTTCGGCCATTGCCTGGCTGCTGCCAGACACTGCAATTTCAAGGCGTCTCATGGACGGATCCTCAGGGGGTCAGGTAGTCGGCCAGGGCGTCGCGCACGCAGGGGGAGGCGAGCATCGAACTGCTGCGAAAGAAGCGCGTGATGTTGCCCACCAGCGGATGAAATCGGTTGATGGGGTAGGCCAGCGCACTGGCGTCCTCACGCAGCGACTGGCGTACCGATTCATCGACGGACAGGTGAGCGATCAGCTCGAAATCGAACGCCCGCTGCAGATCGCTCGCCAAGTACTGGGCGATGAAACCCGGCATCAAGCGCGCTATCGCTTGGCGGTCCTCTTCGGGGGCGGTGCTCCAGTAAATCTGCACCAGCCGCGTCCAGAAACCGGCGTGACGTCCCTCATCCATAAGGTGGTCGGCCATCAAACCCTTGATCGAAGCCTTGACCGAATCGTCCCGGGCGAAGGCCGCCACTTCATTGGTCACGGTGTTTTCGGCAATGGCGATGCAGATCAGCTCTACGGCGCTGAGCAGGTGCTTCGGTGCCTGGGCCAGCGTCGCCGGTATCGCGCGGCTGAGTTCGATCTGCATGGGCAACGGGATCGGTGCGATGCCGGTCATGTCGATGGTCTGCTGCATGAAGTCCATCGCCACCAGTGCGTGGTAATCCTCGTCTACCACGACCGTCATCGCGTCGTAGCGGCAGGCGAACGGGAACTCAATGCCGAAGTTGTTCTTGGCGATGCGGCGGGCGGTGTTGTCCACCAGCTCGGTCTCGAAAATCACCACGTCGTTGATGAACTTGTAGAGGCTCTGCACCAGCACAAAGTCGCGCAGCTGCGGGCAGTGGCTGAGAAAGGTCTGGCTGTGGACCAGGGGTTGGCGGCTCATGGGGAAGATCAGTTTGTCGTCGTCTTCGAGCCGGCGCCGTGGCCTGGTGCGGATCGTGGCGCGGCTTTCCCAGGCGTCAGCGAAGGATTGGTAGTGGACGGCGTTCATGGCGTCACCTGCGCAACCGGTTGGGCCATGCTCTGGCGCAGGCCGTCCCACAGGGCGGCGCGGCTTTGGACGGCGGCGAGCGCGGCGGCCAGAACTTCGGTTTCGCGCTGCGGGTCGCCATCGATCAGCCGTGCCAGCAGTTTTTCCGCCGCCGGGCCGTGGTCTTCGGAATCGACTTCGATGTGCCGTTGCAGGTAATAACGAAACGTCGGGGCTTGATCCAGGCCAATGCCCCAAGCATCCAGCATGCGCTGGAACATTTGCGGAATGACGCTCTCGCGACCATGCACAAACGCGGCAGCCACGCTGTGCGCCGGGGCGTGCAGGGCGGTGTGCAGGGTCTGGCGGACGAACTCTGCCGCCGCCGGTTCGACCTCGACACTGTCCAGCGCGGTCTGGGGGCTTACGCCTTCCTGCTGCAGCGTAATGAATCGCTCAATGGCCCGGGTGTCCGCGCCGACTTCACGCATGGCGTCCAGATACAATTCGAAGTGACTGCAAAACCCTGCCCCGGGGCGGTCATCCGACTCCTCGCCCAGCACGATTTCGTTGATCAGGCGTGCAGCTTGCGGGTCCGCCGGCGGCAGCCAGGGCAGATGGACGCAAGTGAGTTCACGTTGCAGCCGTTTGGTCAGCGACATGAAGTCCCACACGGCGAAAACATGGCTTTCCATAAAACGGCGCAATAAGTTAATTGATGTTATTTCGGAAAAAACCGGGTGTTGGCCAAGTTCGCGTTTTTTCAGAAAAAGTTGTTCGCTGGTCGGTTGCATTGGAACGTCCTCATCAATGATGTTCTCGGCAAGGAATCCCGCTCTTTTATAAAGATGAGCGGGTGCCTGAACCGAAGTCCATGTAATACATAAGTTACTTAAGTGTTCGCTTTGAATGCGTTGTGTCGCTCTGTAAGCCTTGCTCTTTAAGCCTTTTAATAAATCAGAAACGGTCGATAACGGTTCGACTAAGAAAAAACTAATACACGAAACAAGTAGGCGGCAAGCATTTTTTTATTTTTTTAAAGTTGAGTGTTTATTGGGCGCGAGGAAGTTTATTAAAACTTCTAATGTAAGTTTTATTTGGACGAAGATGCCCCTTCCGATGGTATTCATCAGAATTTAATAGTTTGAGTGAATGCCTCACTCGGGGCGCTTCAGGGAGCAGGGAATCAAGAAGTTTATGTTTTATGGGAGGGACGTCGGTCGGACCTCCGATCATCCCGCCTGTTGGGCGACGCTCCTTGCGTAATGGCTTCGATTCGCCTGGTTTACAGTCAGGCGCTGACTTCTTTTGGTCTGTTTGAATCGACAAATGCAAGAGTGAGCCTAAATCAATGGCAGTGCCATTGAACTGATGGCGGCGAGAGAGGCGGCCACGGCCGAACGCCGCGCCAGGCAGGTGCGAATAGGAAGGGGAAGGAGGAACGATAGGTAAGAAAGTGATACGCCGGCCAGGTTGCCGGCGAGCGATTAACGTTTTAGCTGTTGATCCAGATACCGCCGCATGGTGGCGGAGGCTTTTTCCAGGTGCTGCTCCAGCAAGGCAACCGCTTTATCGATGTCTTTGGCCCTCGCGGCCTCGAGCAGTGCGCGGTGGTCGTCTTGGGTGAGTTTACCCAGCCCCATGGACGACAGATGAAAGCGCAGGAAGCGCTCTTCTTCATTGAGCTCTCGTTCGATCAGGCCCAAAAGCTTGCGGTTAGGTGCCTTGTGGTAAAGCGACATGTGAAACAGCCGATTGAGCTTGCCGATCTCGGCGTAATCGGTTTGCGCTTCCAGTTGCTCGATATATTGGGCCGCCCGCGCCAGGTCGCTGTCATCAAGCAGCGGAATGGACAGGCGCAAAGCGAATGACTCCAGCACCGAGCGCAAGGCGTAGGTCTCGACCGCATCGTTGTCGATCAGCGGGGCCACCACGGCGCCTTTGTGCGGGACCACATTAAGCAGTGATTGCGCTTCCAACTGGCGCAATGCCTCGCGCACCGGCATGCGGCTTACGCCGAACAGGTCCGCCAGTTCCTGCTGGCGCAGGGCGGTACTGCGCGGCAGGCGTCCGTCCAGGATGGCCGCGCGCAGGGTTTCTTCGATCACCGAGCGTGCCAGATGAGCGGGAATCGGCCCGTTGACCTTGATACTGCTGAGAGGGCTAGGCTTCTGTGTCACAACAAACGCACCCTGATTGGCTGATAAATTCTGGATCCAAATGGACCCTAGTGACTGGCTGACAGGTTGTCAAACGGGCAAAAGATCGCATTACCTTAAAGTCTAGCGTGCCGACGGTGATCTCACCGTGCCATTGTCTTTTACCGGGCTAACCTGCACCATCAACCGACTTCCACCTGCCTACCCTGGATGCCTCGCATTGGCGGTACGTTTCGCGATCCCTCGGACTTTGCGCTGGCTAGGCTGCGCACTGCTGCTGGCCGGCGCCATGCTGGGCGGGCTGCATGCCGATTGGGATTTTTCGCTGATCAGCCGTCGCGCGCAGGCGTTGTACGGGCCTTTGGGTGAAGGGCAGCAGCGCATCGATGCCTGGCAGCAGTTGCTGGCCACGCAGAAGCAGATTGGCGAGCTGGAACAGCTCAACGTGGTCAACCGGTTCTTCAACAAGCAGATGCGCTACGAAGAAGACATCGACCTGTGGCACGAGGTCGATTATTGGGAAACGCCGATCGAAGGCTTATGGAAAGGCGCCGGCGACTGCGAAGACTACGCCATCGCCAAGTATTTCAGCCTGCGCCATCTCGGTGTCTCCAGTGACAAGCTGCGCATCACCTACGTCAAGGCTTTGCGCCTGAACCGCGCGCACATGGTCCTGACCTACTATTCGAGCCCCGAGGCCATGCCGTTGGTGCTCGACAGCCTGATCGACGCGATCAAGCCTGCCAGCCAGCGAACCGATTTGCTGCCGGTCTACTCTTTCAATGCCGAAGGGTTGTGGTTGCCGGGTGCCAAAGGCAACAAAAAGGTCGGAGACACCAAACGCCTGTCCCGCTGGCAGGATGTGTTGAAGAAAATGCAGGCCGAAGGTTTTCCGGTCGAGACGACTAACTAGGAGCACGCGCTCAGATGTCTTTGTTCAAACAGCTGTTGATCGCTATCTGTCTGTTCCTGGTGGTCGCCTTCACCGGCAGCTTCATGGTCAGTCTGGAAAGCTCGCGTACCCAGTACGTCAACCAGTTGCGCTCCCATGCCCAGGATGCCGCGACAGCATTGGCGCTGTCCCTGACGCCGAACATCGATGACCCGGCGATGGTCGAGCTGCTGGTCAGTTCGATCTTCGACAGCGGTTATTACGCGAGCATCCGTGTGGTCGATCTGGCCAACGACAAGACAATTGTCGAGCGCAGCGGCATCCCGGCGGTCACCAGCGTGCCGGACTGGTTCGTCAGGCTGATCGGCCTGGAACCGGCCGGTGGCGACGCGCTTGTCAGCCGTGGCTGGGAGCAGGCCGCGCGGGTCGAGGTGGTCAGCCATCCGATGTTCGCGTTGGCCAAGTTGTGGCAGAGCGCGTTGGGCAGCCTCGGCTGGTTGCTGATCTGCGGCGCGGTGAGTGCGGTGCTGGGCGCGCTGTTGCTGCGCCGGCAACTGAAGCCGCTGGATTACATGGTCAAGCAATCCCACGCCATTGCTCGCCGCGAATTCCTCAGCCTGCCGGAACTGCCGCGCACCCCGGAACTGCGGCGGGTGGTGCAGGCCATGAACCAGATGGTCGAGAAGCTCAAGGCGCTGTTCCAGGAACAGGCTGAACGCAGTGAAAAACTGCGGGCCGAGTCCTATCAGGACAACCTGACCGGCCTGGCCAACCGGCGCTATTTCGAAATGCAATTGAACGCGCGAGTAAGCAATGCCGAGCAGGCCAGTTCCGGCTATTTGCTGCTGCTGCGGGTCAAGGACCTGGCTGGTTTGAACCAGCGGCTGGGTGGTCAGCGCACCGATGAGTTGTTGAAAGCGGTGGGCGAGCAGTTGTCCCGGGAGTGCGCCAAGTACCCGGAAACCCAGAACCTTGTCACGCGCATTCGTGGCGGTGAATTCGCCGTGCTGGCGCCGGGGCTGGTGCGCGAAGAAGCGCTGCAACTGGCGAGCAACCTCGACAGCGCCTTGGCGAGCCTGCATGCGACGGGCGCCACGGACGTGGCGTCGGTGGCCTCGATCGGGCTGGCGCCGTTTGCCCATGGCGACTCGCCGCAAGCAGTGATCGGGTTGGCGGATCAGGCGTTGGCCCAGGCGGAAAGTCAGGGCGAACCAAGCTGGGCGTGCCTCGATCACAGTGCATCGGCCCGGGGTGGCGATGACCACCATGCCTGGCACACCTTGCTGGATCAGGCGTTGGATCAGCAGCGTTTCGAGCTGTACTTCCAGCCGGTGGTGGCCAGCCACGACACGCAAGTGGTGCTGCATTACAAAGTGCTATCGCGCCTGCTCGATGAGCAGGACCAGACCATTCCCGCCGGGCGTTTCCTGCCGTGGCTCGAGCGTTTCGGCTGGACTGCGCGTCTGGACCGTTTGATGCTGGAGCTGGTGCTTGAGCAGATGGCCGAGCATGAAGAGTCGCTGGCACTGAACCTGTCTTCGGCAACGCTGGCGGATCCGCAGGCGCTGAACAAAGTGTTCGAGATTCTGCGTCAGCATTCGAATCTCGGGGAACGACTGACCCTGGAAATCGGCGAAGAGCAATTGCCTGAACAAGCGGTGCTGGAACAGCTGACGCGGCGTTTGCGCGAACTTGGGTTCTCGCTGAGTCTGCAACGATTTGGTGGGCGCTTCAGCATGATCGGCAACCTGGCGCGGCTGGGGTTGGCGTATCTGAAGATCGACGGCAGTTACATCCGGGCGATTGATCAGGAGAGCGACAAGCGTCTGTTCATCGAGGCGATTCAGCGGGCGGCGCATAGCATTGATTTGCCGCTGATTGCCGAGCGGGTCGAGACCGAAGGGGAGTTGGCGGTGATTCGTGAGATGGGGTTGTATGGGGTTCAGGGGCAGTTGTTTGGTGAGCCTAAGCCTTGGCAGTAGCCCACTGATCGTTCCCACGCTTTGCGTGGGAATGAAGCCTGTGACGCTCCGCGTCACAACGGTGTCAGGCGCAACGTCGGCGGTGGGGCTGGAACGCGGAGCGTCCCTTGAGGCATTCCCACGCAGAGCGTGGGAACGATTACCGCTAGCAAAGTCCTAGGAGATTTCCTTCAAGTTGTAGCGGTTTTGGTGAACTTGTTTTGGCCAAAACTCAGGGCTAGTCTGGCTTTGTCACTGAATAATCGGTGACACGGACGTGCAAGTCCGACCAAACTGTTTAGGTAGCGTGCTGCCATTCCTCTCAATGAGCATTTCGATGTTCACTGCTTTATGGCGGCTGCGCGCAGGAGATCCTCGGATCTGCTGGGTGTCCTAAACAGTCCCGGTCTTGCACACCTGCGCACGGCCGCCACCCCTATTCGCGTGCAAGCGAACGGTGACGGCTCCAACTTACTGTTTAGGGTATTTCTTATGTTCAAAGTAACTCCAAATCCGCCTGAGCCCCGCAAAGGCCGCCTCTTCACCGTCTCCCCCGACATCGACACCGAAGCCCTTCTGGCCAACGCCTCCGAAGACCTGCTGTCCATCAGCGCCATCGCCGCTGACCTGGCGGACGATGTGGAAGGCTCACGGCGTTCAGTCGCCCTGGCGCTCAGCCGTTTGGCCGATGGCGTGCAGTTATTGGTGGAACGGGCGCTGGATCACCTTGAATCGCCGCAGCTGCAGGCTCGGGCCGAGGTTTAGCGTGAGGTAGCACAGATGATCGTTCCCACGCTCTGCGTGGGAATGCAGCCCGTGACGCTCCGCGTCACAATGGTGCCAGGCGCAACGTCGGCGGTGGGGCTGGAACGCGGAGCGTCCCTTGAGGCATTCCCACGCAGAGCGTGGGAACGATCGGCGTCGGGCGTTAGATCAACCCCGTCTCATCATCATCGATCAATTGGCTCAACCCGCCCAACGCTTCACGGGCCTGGGTCCGGTCCATCAGCTTGGCCTGCGCGGCGGCCGGCAGGTCGGTAACGCGGATCACACCTTTTTGGGTCAGCACCTGAATCAAGTCGTCGAGTACCCGGATCATTTCCAGGTCGCTCTGCTTGAGCTGCTTGAGGCTGGTCTCAACCACTTCGTGGGCAAACCAGGCCTGGATTTCATGGTTGTCGGCCGGCAGCGTTTCCGTGGCCTCGGCGTAGGCCGTGGCTTCCACGCGCACTAACTGACCTTGCGCATCGCGTTGCACGTAAAACATTGAGCATCCCTCGGAAATGGACCAGCGTCATGCTGTCAGCAGCATAGGCCAACGCAGGCGAGTATGCGGTGCGACGACGAAATCGTCACCCGTGAGGTGGACGCAAACGTGACGGCCGCCCGGTCTGGGCGGCCGTCAGTTCGCGGATCAGCTGTTGTTGTGATCGACCTTGATGGTCGGGTCACTGCCGGCGATCAACGAGTTGATGCTGGCGCTGGACCAATTGTTGCCTTCCAGTTTGATCGTCACGTCCGGGGCGGCCGCTGCGGCATCGGCGCCGTTGAACTTGCCGCCAGAACTGACTTGCAGGGACGACACACCATCCACCGTGGTGATCTTCAAGAAGTTATCAATGGTGCTGCCGGTTTCGCCCTGCAACAGATCACGCAGGTCGATGCGGTCGCCTTCGCTGGCCTTGAAGTCCTTGATCACGTCGCTGCCGGTATCGCCAGCCTTCCAGATGAAGGTGTCGGCACCCGAACCGCCAATCAGGATGTCGTTGCCTTGACCACCGATCAACGAGTCATTGCCGCTGCCACCCAGCAGAATGTCATTGCCCTTGCCGCCGTCGAGGAGGTCGTTGCCACCCTGGCCGAAGAGAATGTCGTTGCCCGCGCCACCCAGCAGCGTGTCGTTACCGTCGTGGGCGCCAGACACGTCGAACGCGGTGTAGTGCTCGGTAATGTACTGGTGCACGTTGCTGGTGGTGACTTTGCTGGCGTCGACGCCGGTCTGCTGGGCCACGAACGCCTGCATGGCCTGATAACCCTCACCGGCAACGCCGTTGAAGCTCACCAGATCGCCGAACAGCAGGTCGTTGCCGTCGCCGCCGCTGACCGTGTCGGCACCCGGCATCGTCGCTTCGGTATGGCCGATGATCGAGTTGGCCAGGTCTTTCGGGTCGATGTTGGTTTGTGGCGTTTGATCCGAATCGTACGGCTTGAGGTCGCCGAGGGTGACGTCTGTGTTCAGGCCGATCGCTTCCACCGTCGACACGTTGCTCAGCAATGTGAAGCCGCTGGAGGAGTTGTCGATGGCGGTGGAATCGGTGCTGTAGCCGGTGCCATCGCGATAGGACAGTTCGTACGTGCCGTTACCCTCGGCATGGAGGGTGCCCAGTTCAGAACTGTGCCAGTTGCCCTTTTTATTCTGAGTCAGCAGCGTGACGTTGCCGGCGCTGTCGATGGTCAGGTAGTGAGTGCTGTCCAGATCAACGGAATAAGTCTGCCCCAACTTGTAATTGGAGGTGGTGATGACGTCATCGAGCCTCACATTGCCGAACAAGGTCGGGTTGGTTTGCTCGCCACCCTGGTAGTAGGTCGGCTTGCCGTCGGTGATGAAGTACGTGAGGTTCTTCGCTCCGGTGTTGGCCATCGCATCGGCACTCTGGAACCAGTTGGCCGTGGTTTTGAACACGTCCTCGTAGTTGGTGCCGCCGCCGGACGACATCGAGTCCAGCACGGATTTGAGCAAGGTCAGGGCATTCGGGTCGTTCAGGTTCACCGACACCGACTTGTTGACCTGGTTATCGAAGTCCGCCAGGAAGATGTTCACCGTCCCGGAGTTGCCGCCCATGCTTTGCTTGAGGGTGTTGAACACCGCGGTCAGCGAATCCTTGGCGGCGCTGATCGAAGAAGGGCTCATGCTACCCGAGCTGTCGACCATGAAGGCGATGTTGTAGTTGGTGCCCGGCACCACGGTCAGCCCGCCGATATCGGCGACCATGATGTCGTTGCCGTCGGTGCCGGTGATGGTGTCGTCGGCCGCTGTGGCGGTGGTGGCGTTGTAAACCGCCGGGTACACCGTGACCGGGATCTGCGCGGTACTCGGTGCCGAACCGCCATGGGCTTCGGTGGATGTCGATGTCACGGTCAGGGTGAACTGGCCGTTGTAGTACGGCGGCGGGGTGACGGTCAGCGTGCCGAGGTTCCAGCCGGTGACGTTGGCTTCACCGTTGGTGGTGGTGAAGGTGTGGCCCGCGCCATCGCTGAGCACCGAGCCCTCCGGTATGCCGCTGATCTTCACGCTCAGGCTTTCAGAGCCGTCGGTGTCGGTAAGCGCCGTTTTGATCGCGGACAGGTGAACGCTGGTGCCTTCGGCGCCTTCGTTGAGTTTGTAGCCGTCGTAGTAGCCTTCGCCATTGGTGCCGTGCAGGTCGGACACTGTCACGCCAGAAGCGGCCAGATCCGCCACGCCGGTGTACAGCGGCACGCCGGCACTGCTCAGGTCGACCGCCGCACCGCCATTGACCGACAGGTTGACGTCATAGCTGCCCGGGCCGCTCTGGTTGTGGTGGTAGATGTCCAGGGTGTAATAACCGCTGGTGGTCGGGATGAACGAACCGTTCAGGTTACCGCCCGCGCCCCAAGTGATTGCGGCCACGTTTTTACCGCCGATGGTCACCAACAGGCTGTCGTCACCGGTACCGCTGAAGGTGTACGTCTTGCCGGCTTCGAGGTAAATCAGGCCCGACGTTTTCGACGCCGTGCCGGCCGTGACACCACCATTGGACTGCACGTTGGTCACGGTGCTGCTGGAGTTCGGTGTGCCCGCGCCGTCGATGACCGATTTCAGCGTGCCGGAAGACGCGCCGCTGCCATCGGTGCCAAGGCCCGGCAGACCGGTCCAGACTTCCCTGATCAGCCCGGTGGACTTGACGCTGTTGTCCGCGACGCTCAGGGACGGCGCGTCGGCAACCGGCGTGATGTCGATTTTCACCGTGCCGGTGTTGCCCAGCAGTTGACCGTCGGTTGGCTGGAACTTGATCTGTGCGTAGTCCGCCTGTTTGTTGCCCACGCCGCTGCCGCCGTAGCCATCGACGCCCGATTCGTTGGCATCTGGCGTGAAGCGCAACTTGCCGGCGTCGATGTCGGCCTTGCTGAAGGTCTGGTTGGTCGCCACGTCTTTCCAGGTCGCACCGTCCAGGTACTGCAACTTGCCGTCGCCCGGCAGTTGAGTGATTTTCACCCCCAGGTTGGCGGTTGCGCTGTCGACATCGCTGACGCCGAAGGTCGACCAGCCGAGAATCAGCGGGGTGTCTTCGGTGCCGGTGACGTTAACCGGTGCGGCGGTCGGCGCGTCGTTCACGGCCACCACGTTGACGGTGGTGGTCGCGGTGTTGGAGTAGTTGCTGCCATCGGTCACCGTCACGGTGATGATCCGTGGCACGGTGCTCGGATCTTCACTGCTGTTGGTGAAGCTGATGTTTTTGATCTGCTGCATGTAGTCGGCCAGCGTCGCGTTACCCGACAGAGTCAGGGTGACGGTGCCGTCCTGGCTGTTGGCGTTGATGCTGATGCCGTTGACGCTGTTGCCCAGGTTCAGCGCATCGCCCGGCTGACGGTTGGTCAGCACGATGGTCGCGCCGGTCAGCATCGTGCTGTCCGGGTCGGTGATGCTCAGGTCGGTGTCGCCGATCGAGACGCCCTGGCCGGTAGTGCCTTCGGTGAAGGTCACGTTGTAGTTGGCCCCGGTGGCGCCGCTGGAGTTGTTGGCGTCCAGGTCGAGAACCGGCGCAGCATCGTTGTCGATGATCGAGGTGCTGACGCTGCCGTTGGAGGCGCTGACTGCGAGGTTTTCGAAGTTGCCGCCGGTGGCCGAGTCGATCTTGACCACGAAGTTCTCGGTGCCTTCGGTGAGCTTGTCGTCCAGCGTCGCGACGTTGAAGCTTGCGCTGCTGGCGCCCGCCGGGATTTTCACGGTGTACACGCCGGTGAAGTCCGAACCGTCGGCGGCAGTACCGCTGTAGACGATTTTCAGGGTTACTTCGGTCTGCGCCGGGTGAGTCAGGCTGACGGTGTAGCTGGCGGTCTGGCCTTCGGTGACCGAGGTGCTGCCGCTGATGCTGACTTCGGTTTTGTCGATCGTGTCGGTGACAGTCGTGACCGCAGCAGTATTGCTGGTGACCAGGTTTTCGAAGTTGCCGCCGGTGGCGCCAGTGATGGTTGCTTCGACGGTGCCGGCGTCTTTGTAGACGTCGTCCTTCGGCGCATCGACAGTCACGGTGCCAGTGGTTTTGCCGGCGTCGATGGTGATCACGGCGCCATTGCTCAGGGTCACGGTGACCGGTGTGCTGGCGGCGTTGGTCAGGGTCGCGGTGTAGGTGATCTGGCCGCCTTCATCCACAGCGCCAGTGGCAGTCAGCGACAGGTTGGTGGTGTCCTGGGTGTCAGTCACCGAGGTGTCCGCCGATTTGCCGTCGACTTCCAGTTTCTCGTAGTTGCCGCCTTTGGCATCGTCGATCTTCACGCTCAGCGAACCACCACCAGTCAGGGCATCGTTTGGCGCGGTGAAATTCACGCTGGCGCTGCTCGAGCCGATCGGGATGGTGATGGTCTGGCCGTTGGACAGGGTCACAACGACCGGCGAACCGGTGACTGGTGCGCTGACGGACGCGGTGTAAACCACGGTACCGCCTTCAGCCACAGCGCTGGTCGCAGTGAGGTTCACCGTCGAAGTATCGATGGTGTCAGTCACGTCAGTGACCGCAGCCGCCGGATTGGTCGCCAGGTTTTCAAAGTTGCCGCCTGCGGCGTCCTTGATCGTGACTTCAACCTGGCCGGCATCTTTGTAGACGTCGTCTTTTGGCGCATCAACGGTCACGGAACCGGTGGTCGCACCGGCGGCGATGGTGATGATCGCGCCGTTGCTCAGGGTGACGGTCACTGGCGTGCCGGGGGCGTTGGTCAAGGTGGCGGTGTAAACGATGGAGCCGCCTTCAGCGACCGAATCCGTAGCGCTGAGGCTGAGGGTCGTGGTGCCCGCAGTATCGGTCACCGAGGTGTCCGCCGACTTGCCGTCGACGTCCAGTTTCTCGTAGTTGCCGCCCTTGGCATCGTCGATCTTGACGCTTAGCGAACCGCCACCGGCCAACGCATCGTTCGGCGCGGTGAAGTTGACGCTGGCGCTGCTCGAGCCGACCGGGATGGTAATGGTTTGGCCGTTGGACAGGGTGACGACCACTGGCGAGCCGGTAACTGGAGCAGACACCGAAGCGGTGTAAACCACGGTCTCGCCTTCAGCGACGTTCGAAGTGGCAGTCAGCGAAACGGTGCTGGTGTCTATGGTGTCATTGACGGTGGTTACCGCCGGTGTATCGCTGGCCACCAGGTTCTCGAAATTGCCGCCGGTCGCACCTTTGATCGTCGCTTCGACGGTACCGGCGTCTTTGTAGACATCGTCTTTCGGCGCATCGACAGTCACGGAGCCGGTGGTTTTGCCCGCTTCGATAGTGATCACGGCGCCGTTCGACAGCGTCACGGTCACTGGTGTGCCGGCCGCATTGGTCAGGGTTGCCGTGTAGGTGATCTGGCCGCCTTCATCCACGGCACCGGTCGCAGTCAGCGACAGGTTGGTGGTGTCAGCGGTGTCGGTAACCGAGGTGTCGGCTGATTTGCCGTCGACTTCCAGCTTCTCGTAGTTGCCGCCTTTGGCATCGTCGATCTTGACGCTTAGGGAGGTGCCACCGGCCAACGTATCGTTCGGGGCAGTGAAGTTGACGCTGGCGCTGCTCGAGCCAACCGGAATGGTGATGGTCTGGCCGTTGGACAGGGTGACAACCACCGGCGAACCGGTGACCGGTGCGCTGACGGACGCGGTGTAAACCACGGTGCCGCCTTCGGCGACGGTAGACGTCGCGGTCAGGTTCACGGTTGAGGTGTCGAGGGTATCGGTCACATCGGTAACCGCAGCCGCCGGGTTGGTCACCAGGTTCTCAAAATTGCCGCCTGCGGCATCCTTGATGGTGACTTCGACCTGGCCGGCGTCTTTGTAGACGTCGTCCTTCGGCGCATCGACGGTCACGCTGCCGGTGGTTGCGCCAGCGGCGATGGTGATCACTGCACCGTTCGACAGGGTCACGGTGACCGGCGTGCCGGCCGCATTGGTCAGGGTCGCGGTGTAAACGATCGAGCCGCCTTCAGCCACCGAGTCAGTGGCGGTCAGCGACAGGTTGGTGGTGTCCGGGGTATCAGTCACCGATGTATCCGCCGACTTACCGTCGACTTCCAGTTTCTCGTAGTTACCGCCTTTGGCATCGTCGATCTTGACGCTCAGCGAGTTGCCACCAGCCAGGGCATCGTTTGGTGCGGTGAAGTTCACGCTGGCGCTGCTCGACCCGACCGGAATGGTGATGGTTTGGCCGTTGGACAGGGTGACAACGACCGGCGAACCGGTGACCGGTGCGCTGACGGACGCGGTGTAAACCACGGTGCCGCCTTCGGCGACGGTAGACGTCGCGGTCAGGTTGACCGTCGAAGTGTCGATGGTATCGGTGACGTCGGTAACCGCAGCCGCCGAGTTGGTCACCAGGTTCTCAAAATTGCCTCCTGCGGCATCCTTGATCGTCACTTCGATTTGGCCGGCGTCCTTGTAGACGTCGTCCTTAGGCGCATCGACGGTTACAGAACCGGTGGTGGCACCGGCGGCGATGGTGATGACCGCACCGTTGCTCAACGTGATGGTGACCGGAGTCCCGGCGGCGTTGGTCAGGGTCGCGGTGTAAACGATGGAACCGCCTTCAGCGACCGAGTCGGTTGCGCTCAAACTGAGGGTGGTGGTGTCCGCAGTATCGGTAACCGAGGTGTCCGCCGACTTGCCGTCGACTTCCAGCTTTTCGTAGTTGCCGCCCTTGGCATCGTCGATCTTGACGCTCAGCGAGTTGCCACCAGCCAGGGCATCGTTTGGCGCAACGAAGTTGACAGAACCGCTGCTCGAGCCAACCGGGATGGTGATGATCTGACCGTTGGACAGGGTGACAACCACCGGCGAGCCGGTGACTGGCGAAGTCACGGACGCGGTGTAAACCACGGTCCCGCCTTCAGTGATACTCGAAGTGGCAGTCAGCGAAACGGTGCTGGCATCGATGGTGTCATTGACGGTGGTCACCGCCGGGGTGTCGCTAGCCACCAGATTCTCGAAGTTGCCGCCGGTCGCGCCTTTGATCGTCGCTTCGACGGTACCGGCGTCTTTGTAGACATCGTCCTTCGGTGCATCGACAGTCACGGAGCCGGTGGTTTTGCCCGCTTCGATAGTGATCACGGCGCCGTTCGACAGGGTCACGGTGACTGGTGTGCCGGCGGCATTGGTCAGGGTTGCCGTGTAGGTGATCTGGCCGCCTTCATCCACGGCACCGGTCGCAGTCAGCGACAGGTTGGTGGTGTCAGCAGTGTCGGTAACCGAGGTGTCGGCTGATTTGCCGTCGACGTCCAGTTTCTCGTAATTACCACCCGTTGCGCCGTCAATCTTGACGCTCAGGGAGCCGCCGCCGGCCAAGGCATCGTTCGGCGCAGTGAAATTCACGCTGGCGCTGCTCGACCCGACTGGAATGGTAATGGTTTGGCCGTTGGACAGGGTGACAACCACTGGCGAGCCGGTGACTGGAGCAGACACGGACGCCGTGTAAATCACGGTCCCGCCCTCAGCCACAGTGCTGGTCGCAGTGAGGTTCACGGTCGAGGTGTCGAGGGTATCGGTGACATCGGTAACCGCAGCCGCTGGGCTGGTGGTCAGGTTTTCAAAGTTGCCGCCTGCGGCGTCCTTGATGGTGACTTCGACGGAGCCAGCGTCTTTGTAGACATCGTCTTTCGGCGCATCGACGGTTACGGAACCGCTGGTGGCGCCGGCGGCGATGGTGATCACGGCACCGTTGCTCAGGGTGACGGTTACTGGCGTGCCTGCGGCGTTAGTCAAGGTCGCGGTGTAAACGATGGAGCCACCTTCAGCGACCGAGTCAGTAGCGCTCAAGCTGAGGGTTGTGGTGTCTGCCGTATCGGTCACCGAGGTGTCCGCCGATTTGCCGTCGACTTCCAGCTTCTCGTAGTTGCCGCCCTTCGCATCGTCGATCTTGACGCTCAGGGAGGTGCCGCCAGCCAACGCATCGTTTGGTGCGGTGAAGTTGACGCCGGCGCTGCTCGAGCCGACCGGGATGGTGATGGTCTGGCCGTTCGACAGGGTCACAACCACTGGCGAACCGGTGACCGGTGCGCTGACGGACGCGGTGTAAACCACGGTGCCGCCTTCGGCGACGGTAGACGTCGCGGTCAGGTTGACCGTCGAAGTGTCGATGGTATCGGTGACGTCGGTAACCGCAGCCGCCGGGTTGGTCACCAGGTTCTCAAAATTGCCTCCTGCGGCATCCTTGATCGTCACTTCGATTTGGCCGGCGTCCTTGTAGACGTCGTCCTTAGGCGCATCGACGGTTACAGAACCGGTGGTGGCACCGGCGGCGATGGTGATGACCGCACCGTTGCTCAACGTGATGGTGACCGGAGTCCCGGCGGCGTTGGTCAGGGTCGCGGTGTAAACGATGGAACCGCCTTCAGCGACCGAGTCGGTTGCGCTCAAACTGAGGGTGGTGGTATCCGCGGTATCAGTCACCGAGGTGTCCGCCGATTTGCCGTCGACTTCCAGCTTCTCGTAATTACCGCCTGTTGTGCCGTCAATCTTGACGCTCAGGGAGCTGCCGCCCGCAAGGGGGCTGTTTGGCGCGACAAAGTTCACGCTGCCGGTGGTTTCGCCGACCGGGATGGTGATGATCTGACCGTTGGACAGGGTGACGACCACTGGCGCACCGGTGACGGGTGCGCTGACCGTCGCGGTGTAGACCACGGTTTCGCCTTCGGCGACGTTCGCAGTGGCACTCAGCGAAACGGTGCTGGTATCGATGGTGTCGTTAACGGTGGTGACCGCCGGGGTGTCGCTAGCCACCAGGTTCTCGAAGTTGCCGCCGGTCGTGCCTTTGATGGTCGCTTCAACGGTGCCGGTGTCTTTATAGACGTCGTCCTTCGGTGCATCGATGGTCACAGAGCCGGTGGTTTTGCCCGCTTCAATGGTGATCACGGCGCCGTTCGACAGGGTCACGGTGACTGGTGTGCCGGCGGCATTGGTCAGGGTTGCCGTGTAGGTGATCTGGCCGCCTTCATCCACGGTGCCGGTCGCGGTCAGCGACAGGTTGGTGGTGTCAGCGGTGTCGGTAACCGAGGTGTCCGCCGACTTGCCGTCGACTTCCAGCTTTTCGTAGTTACCACCTTTGGCATCGTCGATCTTGACGCTTAGAGAGCCGCCGCCAGCGAGGGCATCGTTTGGCGCAACGAAGTTGACAGAACCGCTACTCGAGCCGACCGGGATGGTGATGATCTGACCGTTGGACAGGGTGACAACCACCGGCGAGCCGGTGACTGGCGAAGTCACGGACGCGGTGTAAACCACGGTCCCGCCTTCAGCCACGGTGCTGGTCGCGGTGAGGTTGACGGTCGAGGTGTCGAGGGTGTCGGTCACCTCGGTGACCGCTGCCGCCGGGTTGGTCGCCAGGTTTTCGAAGTTTCCGCCCGCGGCGTCTTTGATGGTCACTTCAATTTGGCCGGCGTCTTTGTAAACGTCGTCCTTCGGTGCGTCGACGGTTACAGAACCGGTGGTCGCACCGGCGGCGATGGTGATCACGGCGCCGTTGCTCAACGTGACGGTGACCGGAGTCCCGGCTGTGTTGGTCAGGGTCGCGGTGTAAACGATCGAACCGCCTTCGGCGACCGAGTCAGTCGCCGAAAGGCTGAGGGTAGTGGTGTCCTGGGTATCAGTCACCGAGGTGTCCGCCGACTTGCCGTCGACTTCCAGCTTCTCGTAGTTACCACCTTTGGCATCGTCGATCTTGACGCTCAGAGAGCCGCCGCCAGCGAGGGCATCGTTTGGCGCAACGAAGTCGACAGAACCGCTGCTTGAGCCGACCGGGATGGTGATGGTCTGTCCGTTGGACAGGGTGACAACGACTGGCGAGCCTGTGACCGGTGCCGACACGGAGGCGGTGTAAACCACGGTCCCGCCTTCAGCGATACTCGAAGTGGCACTCAGCGAAACGGTGCTGGTGTCGATGGTGTCGTTGACGGTGGTCGCCGCCGGTGTATTGCTGGCAACCAAATTCTCGAAATTGCCGCCGGTCGCGTCTTTGATGGTTGCTTCGACGGTGCCGGTGTCTTTGTAGACGTCGTCTTTTGGCGCATCGACGGTCACGGAGCCTGTGGTTTTGCCCGCTTCGATGGTGATCACGGCGCCGTTCGACAGGGTCACGGTCACTGATGTACCGGCCGCGTTGGTCAGGGTTGCCGTGTAGGTGATCTGGCCGCCTTCATCCACCGAACCGCTGGCAGTCAGCGACAGGTTGGTCGTGTCATCGGTATCAGTGATCGAGGTGTCCGCCGACTTGCCGTCGACTTCCAGCTTCTCGTAGTTACCGCCCTTGGCATCGTCGATCTTGACGCTCAGAGAGCCGCCGCCAGCGAGGGCATCGTTTGGCGCAACGAAGTCGACAGAACCGCTGCTTGAGCCGACCGGGATGGTGATGGTCTGGCCGTTGGACAGGGTGACAACGACTGGCGAGCCTGTGACCGGTGCCGACACGGAGGCGGTGTAAACCACGGTCCCGCCTTCAGCGATACTCGAAGTGGCAGTCAGCGAAACGGTGCTGGTGTCGATGGTGTCGTTGACGGTGGTCGCCGCCGGGGTATTGCTGGCAACCAAATTCTCGAAATTGCCGCCGGTCGCGTCTTTGATGGTTGCTTCGACGGTGCCGGTGTCTTTGTAGACGTCGTCCTTCGGCGCATCGACAGTCACGGAACCGGTGGTTTTGCCCGCTTCGATGGTGATCACGGCGCCGTTCGACAGGGTCACGGTCACTGGTGTACCGGCCGCATTGGTCAGGGTTGCCGTGTAGGTGATCTGGCCGCCTTCATCCACCGAACCGCTGGCAGTCAGCGACAGGTTGGTCATGTCAGCGGTGTCAGTGATCGAGGTGTCCGCTGACTTGCCGTCGACCTCCAGTTTCTCGTAGTTGCCGCCCTTGGCATCGTCGATCTTCACGCTCAACGAGCCGCCGCCAGCCAGCGCATCGTTCGGCGCGGTGAAGTTGACAGAACCGCTGCTTGAGCCGACCGGGATGGTGATGGTCTGGCCGTTGGACAGGGTGACAACCACTGGCGAACCGGTGACCGGTGCGTTGACGGACGCGGTGTAAACCACGGTCCCGCCTTCAGCGACAGTAGACGTCGCCGTCAGATTAACCGTCGAAGTGTCGAGAGTGTCAGTCACCTCGGTGACCGCTGCCGCCGGGTCCGTCACCAGGTTCTCAAAGTTGCCACCGGCGGTGTCCGCGATGGTGACTTCGACCTTGCCGGCATCTTTATAAACATCATCGGCAGGCGCATCGACGCTCACGCTGCCGGTAGTCGCGCCGGCGGCGATGGTGATCACCGCGCCGTTGCTCAAGGTCACAGTGACCGGCGTGCCGGCCGGATTGGTCAGGGTCGCGGTGTACAGAATCTGACCACCTTCGGCCACTTCGGTGGACGCAGACAGGCTCAGGCCGGTGTCATCTTTCGAATCGGTAATGGTGGTGAGCGCCGGCTCGCTGCTCGGGGTCAGTTGCTCGAAATTGCCGCCGGTGGTGCCGGTGATCGTAGTGCTGACGGTGCTGCCGTTGTTGTAGACGTCGTTGGCCGGCGTATCGACGGTCACGCTGCCGGTGGTCTTGCCCGCTTCGATGGTAATGACCGAGCCGTTGCTCAAGGTCACGGTCATCGGCGTCCCGGCCGGGTTGGTCAGGGTGGCGGTGTAGGTGATCTGGCCGCCTTCGACGACGGTGCCGGTGGCGCTGAGGCTCAGGCCGGTATTGTCGATCGAGTCGGTGATGGTGGTGACGGCAGGCGTGGTGCTCGGTACCAGGTTCTCGAAGTTGCCGCCGGTAGCGCCCGTGATCGTGGTGCTGACAGTGCTGCCGTTGTTGTAGACGTCATTGGCCGGGGTTTCGACGTTCACGGAGCCGGTGGTTTTACCGGCTTCGATGGTGATGGTCGAACCGTTGGACAGGGTCACGGTGACCGGTGTCTGCGCCGGGTTGGTCAGGGTCGCGGTGTAGGTGATCTGGCCACCTTCAGTGACACTGCCGGTGGCGGACAGGGTCAGGCCAGTGTCGTCGACCGAATCGGTAATGGTGGTGACAGCCGGAGTCGGGTTCGGCACCAGACTCTCGAAGTTGCCGCCGGTAGTCCCGGTAATCGTGGTACTGACGGTGCTGCCATTGTTGTAGACGTCATTGGCCGGCGTCGGAACGTTCACGCTGCCGGTGGTCTGGCCGGCATCGATGGTGATGGTCGAACCGTTGGACAGGGTGACGGTGACTGGTGTCTGCGCCGGGTTGGTCAGGGTCGCGGTGTAGGTGATCTGACCGCCTTCGGTGACAGTCGAACCCGCCGTCAGCGTGACGGTGGTGGTGTCGGCGGAATCGGTAATGGTGGTGACGGCCGGGGTTGGATTCGGCACCAGATTTTCGAAGTTGCCGCCAGTCGCGCCGGTAATCGTGGTGCTGACGGTACTGCCATTGTTGTAGACGTCGTTGGCCGGCGTCGGAACGTTGACGCTGCCGGTGGTGTTGCCAGCGGCGATGGTGATGGTCGAACCGTTGGACAAGGTGACGGTGACCGGCGTTTGCGCCGGGTTGGTCAATGTCGCGGTGTAGGTGATCTGGCCACCTTCAGTGACGGTCGAGCCCGCTGACAGTGTGACGGTGGTGGTGTCGACGGTGTCGGTGACCTGGGTCACGGCCGGAACGGTCGGCGGGGTGATCACGATACCGCTGCCGCCCGTGGTGCCGGTGACGGTCACATTGATCTGGGTCGAGTCGTTATAAACCGTGTCGTTCGGTGCCAGCGGAACGTTGACGGTGCCGGTGGTTTGGCCGGCTGCAATCACGATCACCGAGCCGTTGGACAGGGTAATGGTCAGGTCGGTCAGCGGCGCCTGGGTCAGGGTCGCGGTGTAAACCAGCACGCCACCGGCCTCGGTGATGGTCGGCGTGGCGCTCAGGCTCAGGGTCGATTCGCGCAGGGCATTGGCGCTGGTGTCGGCAGTCTGGCCGCCGGTGGTGTCTTGTGTTGCCAACGCGGCAGTGGCGAGACCCTCTGTCGGGAAGCCGATAGTCGGGTCGACCCGGGCAGCGGTTGCCTCCAGGGCCACAAAGCTGTGGCCACCACCGGTAGAGCCGCCCCCGCTCGCAGCCGTAGGGCCGGCCGCGGTGGCTTCAAGAGCGGTGGTCGGGTCGACACCGGCGGCGATGGCTTGTTGCAATTCGTCAACCGATGGCGCGGCTTGTGCAGTGGCTTGCACAAGGTCGGTGCTGGAATCCGGATCGCTGCCGCTCCACTGAGTGTCGCGGCCCAGGTCCAGGGTCCGGCCATCAGCCAGTTCGAGCGTAATGGCGCCGGCGGCACCGGTGTCTACCTGATCGCCGACCAACAACCGGTCGCCTTCAACGAGTACGCGGCGGACGCCTTCTGGCGACACCGCGAAAACCTGACCAACAATGCTTTTGACGATGGCAACAACACTGCTCATTGAAGACTCTCCGGGTGTCACGTTCAGTTGACCTCCATGAACCGCTCGGCGTGTTCGCCGATCGGGGCTGGACGTACTTTCTAAGATGTTTGATGCATAACTTTGACGCGGTAATCGTCAATAACTTGGCTATATTTTTTCGAAGTTAACTTTATGCCAAACTATTGACCTTAGGGGAGCCATCCTAAACAATCGTCCTAGTAATGTCACATTGATATTTAAGCGGCGACCTGTCCTGCAGCGTGTGATCCAGTTCCGATTTTGAACTTTCCGACATACGGTCATTCCGGTTGCCATCATCCGATGCAGCGCCACGTACTGCAGTGATTCAAGACAAGAAGTCCCGGGAAATTCCAACTATGCGTTTGCACCTGTTCAAGGTTCTACCCTTCGCCCTTGCCGCCAGCTTTGTTCAGGCGCAAAGCCTCCCGCAGGCCATGCAGCAGGCGCTGGATGTTCATCCGGAAATTCAGGCAGGGGTTAACAGCCGATTGGCCGCGGATTATCAGTTAAAGGCCGCCAAAGGGGGATACCTGCCGAGGGTCGATCTGCTGGGCGGTTATGGTCGTGAAGGCACCGACAGCGTCACCACCCGCGCCGCTGGCAACAATAACCACTGGGAAACGTTGAACCGTAGCGAGTCAAGTTTACGTCTGTCGCAGATGGTGTTTGACGGTTTTGCGACGTCCAGCGAAGTGGGGCGTCAACAAGCCACCGTTAATTCCCGCGCTTATTCCTTGCTGGGCACGTCGGAACGTACCGGGCTGACCGTCGCTCAGGTCTATCTCGATGTATTGACCCGCCGCGAATTCGTGCGCCTGGCCGAAGACAACCTGAAGAACCACGAACGGATTCTTGACCAGATCAAGTTGCGCACCCAGCGCGGCGTCGGCAGCGGAGCTGACCTGGATCAGGCTGACGCGCGCATGGCCCAGGCCCGCAACAACCTGATCACTGAACAGACCAACCTGGCTGATGCCGAAACCAACTTCCTCAGCGCCGTCGGCCAGATGCCCGATCAACTGGAGCGGCCTGCCGATTTCATGGCGCTGTTGCCGGCCAACCTGAATGAAGCCCGGGCGCAGATGCTGGAAAACAGCCCGATCCTGCGCTCCGCCGAATCCGATATCGCTGCCGCCGAGAAACAGTACGAAGCCGCCAAGTCGAGCTTCTATCCGCGCTTCGATGCCGAATTGGGTCGCAGCGCCGACAACGATATTGACGGTCAGAACGGTCACAGCAACGAATGGCAGGCCATGCTGCGCATGCGCTTCAATTTGTTCGCCGGTGGCAGCAACAAGGCTGATCTGGAATCCAAGTCCTACCTGTCGAACCAGGCGCTGGATATTCGCAACAATGCCCTGCGCGTGCTGAATGAAGAACTGGGCCTGGCCTGGAATGCCTTGAACAACGCCAATGCCCAAGTGCCGATCGCCCAGCAGTATGTCGATCGCAGCGCCAGTGTACGCAGTGCTTATCAGAAGCAGTTCAGCCTCGGAGAACGCACTTTGCTCGACCTGCTCGACAGTGAAAACGAGCTGTTCAGCGCTTCCCGTCGGCTGGCCGAGATCAAGAACATTCAGTTATTTACTCAGTACCGAATCAAGGCGACCATGGGCGAATTGCTCAAAAGTCAGGGCGTAGTCGCACCGTTGGCATCCGTTGTGCAAAACGACGTGAAGCCCAAGGTTCAGTTGCCCGGGATGAATTGAGTCCTGCCTCATTTTAATCGTTAGCCAAGAGTGTCGAGCGTGGAATCAGAAGTCAGTCGAGTTCAACTCATTCATGATCCGCGCGCGCTGCATGACGATCCGTTACTGGACGGCCTGCTAGCCCTTTGCACTTTGCACCAGAAACCGGCCAGCGCCGCGATGCTGACCACCGGCCTGCCGTTACCCAAACAACGCCTGAGCGTCGAACTGCTGCCCCGCGCGGCCGCTCGCGCCGGGCTGCAAGGGCGGGTACTGCAACGCAAGCTGGAGCAAATTCCGGCGATTGCCATGCCGGCGCTGTTGCTGCTCAAGGAAGGTCGCAGCGCGGTGCTGCTCGGCTGGCACGGTGAAGACCAGGCCCGCCTGCTGCTTAGCGAAAGCGATGGTGGTGAGGTCTGTGTCAGCCGTGAACTGCTCGCCGACGATTACAGCGGCAAAGTCTTCTTCGCCCAACCCCAACATAAATTCGACGTTAACCACGGCACGCTGATCCCGCGCGCGCGTTCGTGGTTTCGCGACACCCTCAAGCGTTCGCGCTGGCTGTACGCCGACGCCATCGCCGCCAGTTTTCTGATCAACATCATTGCCATGGCCGCGCCGCTGTTCGTGATGAATGTCTACGATCGCGTGGTGCCAAACCAGGCCGAGTCGACCCTGTGGGTACTGGCCATCGGCATCACGGGCGCTTATCTGTTCGACCTGATCCTCAAGAGCCTGCGCAGCCTGTGCCTGGACCTGGCCGGCAAGAAAACCGACCTGATCATCTCCGCGACGCTGTTCGAGCGCATCGTCGGTATGGCCATGAAATACCGCCCGGCCCGTGTCGGCAGCTTCGCCCAGAACATCCATGAGTTTCAGAGCCTGCGGGACTTTCTCGCATCGCTGACCCTCACCAGCCTGATCGACCTGCCGTTTACGCTGCTGATCTTCATGGTCATCGCGATTCTGGGCGGGCATCTGGTGTGGATTCCGGTGCTGGCGTTCCCGATTGCCTTGCTGATCGGTTATGCCTTGCAGAAGCCGCTGGTGGCGACCATGGAACGAACCATGGCCCTGGGCGCCGAGCGTCAGTCGAGCCTGATCGAAACCCTCGCCGGCCTCGATGCGGTGAAGGTCAATAACGCCGAAAGCGAACGCCAGTATCAGTGGGAACAAACCATCGGCACCCTCAGCCGCCTCGAGCTGCGGGTGAAAATGCTGTCCGGTCTGGCGATGAACATCACCTTGCTGATTCAGCAACTGGCCGGGGTGATCATGATCGTCTTCGGCGTGTACCAGATCATCGACGGCCACCTGAGCATGGGCGGCTTGATCGCGTGCTACATGCTCAGCGGTCGTGCCCTCAGTCCATTGGCTTCGTTGTCCGGCCTGCTGACCCGCTACCAGCAAGCCCGTGTGACCATGACCTCGGTCGATCAGATGATGGAGCTGCCCCAGGAGCGCAATTTCGACGAGCGCCCACTGAGCCGCAAGGTGCTGCAAGGCGCCATTGAATGCCGTCAGCTGAGCTTCACTTACCCGGATCAGCAGAACCCCGCGCTGAAGAACATCAACCTGATCATCAAGCCCGGCGAGAAGATCGGCATCATCGGTCGCAGCGGCTCGGGCAAAAGCTCCCTGGCCAAACTGCTGGTGGGCCTCTATCAGCCGGACGACGGCGCGCTACTGGTGGATGGTGTGGATATCCGTCAGATCGACGTCAGCGAATTGCGCCACAACATCGGCTACGTGCCCCAGGACATCCAGTTGCTTGCCGGTACCCTGCGCGACAATTTGGTGTCGGGCGCGCGCTATGTCGAAGACGAATTGGTGCTGCAAGCCGCGGAATTGGCCGGCGTCCACGAATTCGCCCGTCTGCACCCGCAAGGTTATGAGCTGCAAGTCGGTGAGCGTGGGCAGAACCTGTCCGGTGGTCAGCGTCAGAACGTCGCCCTGGCCCGAGCGCTGCTGCTCAACCCGCCGATCCTGTTGCTGGACGAACCGACCAGCGCCATGGACAACACCGGTGAAGAACGCCTCAAGCAACGCCTCGCTGCGGTGGTTGAGAACAAGACCGTGGTGCTGGTGACGCACCGGGCTTCGCTGTTGTCGCTGGTGGATCGTCTGTTGGTGATCGACCGTGGGCAGATACTCGCCGATGGCCCGAAAGCCGCCGTGATGGAAGCGTTGAAGAAGGGGCAGATCAGTGTTGCTTAAGTCCGGGGTCAAGGATTCCATCCGCCGTTACTTCAAAGGCTCCGCATCGCTGCAAGGCCAGCCCCTTCCCGAGGTCAACAAAGCGCTGATCGAAGACGCCCCGCGCGTGGTGCGGTTGACGATCTGGGCGATCATCGGCTTCTTCGTATTCTTGATGCTTTGGGCCAACTTCGCGGTGATCGATGAAGTCACCAAGGGCGACGGCAAGGCGATTCCGTCGTCGAAGATCCAGAAAATCCAGAACCTTGAGGGCGGTATTGTCTCCGAGTTGTTCGTCACCGAAGGGCAGATCGTCGAGGCTGGCGCGCCGCTGATTCGTCTCGACGACACACGGTTTGCCTCCAATGTCGGTGAAACCGAAGCCGATCGGCTGTCGATGCTGCTGCGTGTGGAGCGCTTGAGCGCCGAGGTCGATGACCGTCCGCTGAACTTCCCCGCCGACGTGCTCAAGGCTGTTCCTACTCAGGCTGCCAGTGAAGAGTCGCTGTATATCAGCCGTCGTCAGCAACTGTACGATGAAATCGGTGGCTTGAAAGAGCAGTTGATCCAGCGTCAGCAAGAGCTGCGCGAGTTCACCTCCAAACAGTCTCAGTATCGCAACGCGTTGTCGCTGCAACGTCAGGAAATCAACATGTCCGAGCCGTTGGTGGCTCAGGGCGCAGTGTCGCCGGTGGAGGTTTTGCGACTCAAGCGTGCCGAGGTCGAAACCCGCGGCCAACTGGACGCCACTACGCTGGCGATTCCTCGGGCCGAATCGGCGATCAAGGAAGTGCAGCGCAAGATCGACGAGACTCGCGGCAAATTCCGCAGCGAAGCCCTGACCCAACTTAACGAAGCGCGCACCGATCTGAACAAGGCCCAAGCCACTGGCAAGGCCCTGGAAGACCGGGTTAGCCGGACGCTGGTGACATCGCCGGTGCGCGGTATCGTCAACAAGTTGCTGGTGAACACCATCGGCGGCGTGATCCAGCCGGGCAGCGATCTGGTGGAGATCGTGCCACTGGATGACACCTTGCTGGTAGAAGCCAAAATTCGTCCGCAAGACATCGCGTTCCTGCATCCGGGGCAGGACGCCACGGTGAAGTTCACGGCCTACGACTACACCATCTACGGCGGCCTGAAAGCCAAGCTGGAGCAGATCGGTGCCGACACCATCACCGACGAAGACAAGAAGACCACGTACTACATCATCAAATTGCGCACAGAGCGCAGCCACCTCGGGACGGATGAGAAGCCGTTGTTGATCATCCCCGGGATGGTGGCATCGGTGGATATCATTACCGGCAAGAAGACCGTGCTCAGTTATTTGCTCAAGCCGATTATTCGGGCGCGCGCCGAGGCGTTGCACGAGCGGTAGGACGCTAAACCTGTGGCGAGGGAGCTTGCTCCCGCTGGGGCGCGAAGCGGCCCTCCAAAAAAAGGGACTGCTACGCAGTCCAGCGGGAGCAAGCTCCCTCGCCACAGGTTACTCATCGCCTGTTCTGCCATATCGTTATTCACTAACGGTATTTAAATTTCAATTCTTATACCTATAAAGTCACTCCCCTGCGTACCTGCCGACCAATCGGCGCGCCGCACGACACGAACCAACACGGGACCTCCGTGAGTTTCTGATCGATGCGCGCCCTTGAGCGCGCTGTGCGTGGGAGTGATTTTTATGTCAGCCGTCTCTTTTTCTCCAAAGCCTGCCTCAACCAGCGTCGCCGCTATCGCGTCGCAATCCTTCGAAATCCGCCCGTTCAGCGGCGCCGTCGGTGCTGAAATCATCGGCCTGGACCTGTCCCGCCCGATCAACAACCGGGATTTTGCCCGCGTCCATCGTGCGCACCTGGATCATCACGTGGTGGTGTTCCGCGACCAGCGCATTACTCCCGAACAGCAGATCGCCTTCAGCCGCCGTTTCGGTGTGTTGCAGATCCATGTACTCAAGCAATTCCTGCTGGCCGGGCATCCGGAAATTCTCATCGTTTCGAACATCATCGAGAACGGCCAATCCATCGGCCTCGGGGATGCCGGCAAGTTCTGGCACTCGGACCTTTCCTATAAAGAGCTACCAAGCCTGGGCTCGATGCTGCATGCCCAAGAGCTGCCGTCCGAAGGTGGCGACACGCTGTTCGCCGACATGCACAAAGCCTGGGACAACCTGCCCGAGGCGCTGCGCAAAGCCGTCAAAGGTCGTTCGGCCGCGCACTCCTACACGGCGCGCTACAGCGAGAGCAAATTCGAGGGTAACTGGCGCCCGACCCTGACGCCGGAGCAACTCGCTCAGGTCGCCGAAGTGGTTCACCCCATCGTCCGCACCCACCCGGAAAACGGACGCAAAGCGTTGTTCGTCAGCGAGGGCTTCACCACCCGCATCGTCGGTTTGCCGGAAGACGAAAGCAAACAATTGCTCGACGAGCTCTACGCCCACAGCGTGCTGGCGCAAAACATTTACCGCCATCAATGGCAGGCCCACGACCTGGTGTTCTGGGACAACCGTTCGCTGATTCACCTCGCCGCCGGATGCCCCAGCCATCTGCGCCGCAAGTTGTATCGCACCACCATCCAGGGCGACGCGCCTTTCTGATTTCGGAGAACTCCCATGTCCAAACGTCTTCCATTTGCACCCTTGGCTGCGGCCATTGGCCTGGGTTTCAGCCTGCTCGCCGGCAGCCTGGTGGCGCCGACCGTCGCTCACGCCGAAGGTGAAATCCGTATCGCCGAACAGTTCGGCATCGTTTATCTGCTGCTCAACGTGGTGCGCGATCAGAACCTGATCGAGAAGTACGGCAAGCAGGAAGGCATCGACATCAAGGTCGACTGGACCCAGCTCTCCGGCGGCTCAGCGGTCAATGATGCGTTGCTTTCCGGTTCCATCGACATTGCCGGAGCCGGCGTCGGCCCGCTGCTGACCATTTGGGACCGCACCCACGGCAAGCAAAACGTCAAAGCCGTGGCCTCCCTGGGCAACTTCCCTTACTACCTGGTGAGCAATAATCCCAAGGTCAAAACCATCGCCGACTTCACCGAAAAGGACCGCATTGCGGTGCCGGCGGTCGGGGTCTCGGTGCAGTCGCGCTTCCTGCAATACGCGGCGGCCAAGCAATGGGGCGACAAGGAATTCAATCGCCTCGACAAGTACACCATCGCCGTTCCGCACCCGGATGCCACCGCGGCACTGATTGCCGGTGGCACCGAATTGAGTGGGCACTTTTCCAACCCGCCGTTCCAGGATCAAGCGCTGCAAAACCCCAACGTGCATGTGGTGCTGAACACCTATGACTTGCTTGGTCCGAACTCGCCGACTGTGCTGTTCGCCACCGAGAAATTCCGCAACGAAAACCCGAAAACCTACAAAGCCTTCATCGCCGCACTGACCGAAGCGGCCGAGTTTGCGCAGAACGATAAAGGTGCGGCGGCCGACACTTACATCCGCGTCACCAAGGCCAAAATCGACCGCGCGGTGTTGCTGAAAATCATCGACAACCCGCAGTTCGAATTCAGCATCACGCCGAAAAACACCTACCCGCTGGCCGAGTTTCTCTTCCGCGTCGGTGCGATCAAAAACAAACCGGATTCGTGGAAGGATTACTTCTTCCAGGACACCAAGCCGCTGCAAGGGAGCTGACCGACATGAACGCCCCTTTGCAAGGCCACACGGCCAGCAAGCCGATCGCGGCAGCTCAAGCGCTGCTGTCGGTCGACCAGGTCAGCCTGGAATACCGCACGCCTGCGCGGGTGGTTCGAGCGACCCATCAGGTCAGTTTCGAGATTGATCCGGCGGACCGCTTTGTGCTGCTCGGTCCTTCGGGCTGCGGCAAGTCGACGTTGCTCAAAGCCGTTGCCGGGTTCATCCCGCCCTGTGAGGGTGAGATTCGCCTGCAAGGCCAGCGGGTCGATGCGCCAGGGCCGGACCGGATCGTGGTGTTCCAGGAGTTCGATCAACTGCCACCGTGGAAGACCGTCAAACAGAACGTGATGTTTGCGCTGCTCGCGTCCAAAACCCTCAAGCGCAAAGAGGCTGAGGAGCGGGCGCTGCATTATCTGGACAAAGTCGGTCTGGCGGCGTTTGCCGATGCCTATCCGCATACCTTGTCTGGCGGCATGAAAGCTCGCGTGGCCATTGCTCGCGCCTTGGCGATGCAGCCGAAGATCCTGTTGATGGACGAGCCCTTCGCCGCCCTCGACGCGCTGACCCGACGCAAGATGCAGGAAGAGTTGTTGCTGCTCTGGGAGGAGGTGCGTTTCACGTTGCTGTTCGTCACTCACTCCATCGAAGAGGCGTTGGTGGTGGGCAACCGGATTTTGCTGCTGTCGCCTCATCCGGGGCGGGTGCGGGCGGAAGTCCACAGCCATCAATACGACTTGCACAGCTTGGGGGGCGTGGCGTTCCAGGAATCGGCGCGGCGGATTCATCGGCTGTTGTTCGACGAAGGTCAGTCGCCGGAAACCGAGCGTGAGCTGGATTTCGCCGACATTCGCATCGCTTATTGAGCCATTGGAGGATTGCCCGATGAGCCATTCATCATCTGCGCGTAAAGAGTACGAAACTGTTTTGCAGCCGCTGACCAGCGTACCGCTGGAGCGTGAATTACCGCTCGGCCAGCGTCTCTGGCAGCAAGGCTGGCTACGCAAAAGCCTGATCCTGATTTTGCTCGCGGTGCTTTGGGAAGCCGTTGCCCGTTATCAGAACAACGACCTGCTGCTGCCGAGCTTTTTGCAAACCGCCAGCGCGCTGCAGGACGGCCTGCTCAGCGGCGAACTGCTGGGCAAGGTGTGGATTTCGCTGGTTGTTTTGCTCAAGGGTTACCTGATTGGCATCGTTCTGGCGTTTGTCCTGACGACGCTGGCGGTGTCGACCCGATTCGGTCGCGATTTGCTCAGCACGCTGACCTCGATGTTCAACCCGTTGCCGGCCATTGCCCTGTTGCCGCTGGCGCTGCTGTGGTTTGGCCTGGGGCAGAACAGCCTGATTTTTGTACTGGTGCATTCGGTGCTCTGGGCGTTGGCCTTGAACACCTATGCCGGGTTTCTCGGTGTCTCGGAAACCTTGCGCATGGCCGGGCGCAATTACGGCCTCAAGGGTATCCGTTTCGTGTTGTTCATCCTGATCCCGGCCGCGTTGCCGTCGATTCTTGCCGGGCTGAAAATCGGCTGGGCCTTCGCCTGGCGTACGCTGATCGCCGCCGAACTGGTGTTTGGCGCTACCAGCGGCAAGGGTGGTTTGGGGTGGTACATCTTCCAGAATCGTAATGAGCTGTATACCGACAAGGTGTTTGCCGGGTTAGCGGTGGTGATCCTGATTGGGTTGCTGGTGGAAAACCTGGTGTTTGATACGTTGGAGCGGGTGACGGTGAAGCGGTGGGGGATGCAGCGGTAGGTTCTACGGTGTCTGATCTGGCTCCATCGCGGTCTTCGGTGGACACAGCATTTGTGTTCGACCGAAACTCCACTGTAGGAGCGAGCCTGCTCGCGATGGCGGTAGAACATTCAACGAATTTTTTCGAGCCGCACTTTCCAATCGCCCACAAAAAAGGCCGTTTCTGTATCAAAACGGCCTTTGCGAAGTAGTTAAAGACCGGCGAAAAACAGTTAAGTTCCACCCAAAAAACAGTAACTTATAGAATTGTGCTCAAGTCGTGTTACTCGTCGGATTTCTATTGTCACAACCATGACACAGCCTCAGGATCGCGCCGTCATCCCCTTGAGGTTCCTCTATGAAGTTCTCCTCGATTCTCTTGTTGTCCCTTGGCCTGGTCAGTGGCTTCGCTTCTGCTGGCGGCACCACCGAAGCAGGTGTGGGCGGCGCATTGGGCGGGGTTCTTGGCTCGGTCGTCGGTCAATCGCTAGGCGGCAGTACAGGTTCAACCATTGGCGCGGCCTTGGGCGGCGCGGGTGGTAGCGCAGTCGGCGCAGACAAACGCAGCCGTGGCGAAGCCGCCATTGGCGGTGCGCTGGGCGCAGCAGGCGGTAACGTGGTCGGCCGCAGCATGGGCGGCACCACCGGCAGCCTGATCGGTTCCGCAGCAGGTGGCGGCGCCGGTGGCGCGCTGGGTAACTACATGGGCAACAAGAGCGACGACGATGATCGTCGTTCCTATCGTCGTGGTTATGATGATGACGATCGTGGTTACTACCGTCGCGGCCATCCAGGTCGTGGTCATGCCTATGGCCATCGCAAGCATAAACATCGCTATCGCGACTGAGGCTTGAATCGCCTCGTTTACCGGTAGATCAAAAAATCGCAGCCCCCGGGCTGCGATTTTTTTTGCCTCTCAGATCGCCAGTCGCTCCAACGCCCCGCGCAATTCGACAGGAATTGCCACCGGCTGATTCGTGGTCCGATCCACAAACACATGCACGAAGCGCCCCGCCGCACAGGCATCATCTTCACCTGCCTTGAACACCGCCAATTCGTACTGCACCGAGCTGTTGCCCAACTTGCCGACCCGCAGGCCGATTTCGATCCGGTCCGGGAAAGCGATAGAGGCAAAGTAGTCGCAGGCCGAACTCACCACAAACCCCACCACCTCGCCGTCATGGATATCCAGGCCACCGACTTCGATCAGGTAGGTGTTTACCGCCGTATCGAAAAAACTGTAGTAGGTGACATTGTTGACGTGACCGTAGACATCATTGTCGTGCCAGCGAGTGGTGATGGGCTGCAAGTGCGAGTAATCGGTGCGTTGGGGCATCGGGTTGGACATCAGCGTCGATTCCTGGAATTGAATAGCGAGTCTAAAGCGAAAACCGCGTTATCGTTCTTCGCGAGCAAGCCCGCTCCCACATTCGATCTTTATTGGACACAGGTTTTGTGTACGGCTGAGATCCAGTGTGGGAGCGGGCTTGCTCGCGAAGGGGCCTTCACAAACGCCACATAAAATCACATGTCAGCGAACCCTCGCCCCTCTGCCGCCAGCTCACCAATCAACCGCGCCGGCGCCCAGTGATCGCCCTGCTTGGTCTCAAGCTGCAACAACCGCAGATGAATATCTTCCAACCCTTGCTGATCCGCCCAGGCCATCGGCCCGCCCTTGTCCGCCGGGAAGCCATAACCGTTGAGATAGACCAGGTCGATGTCATGCGCCGATGCCGCGATGCCTTCCTGAAGAATCTTCGCTCCTTCATTGACCAGCGCCAGCAAACAACGCTCCAGAACCTCTTCAGGGCCGATCTCACGACGCTGGAACCCCAACCCTTCGCTGACTTCCAGTACCAGCGCATCGACTTCCAGATCGTGTTCAGCCTGGCGACTGCCCGGTTCGTAGTGGTAATACCCATCGCCACTCTTCTGACCAAAACGCCCCAGCTCGCACAAGCGGTTGTCCACTTGAACCTCCGGCGCATCCTGGCCTTTGCCAGCCAGTTCCCGAGCGCGCCACTCCAGGTCGATGCCGACCACGTCGTACATGCGAAACGGCCCCATGGCGAAACCAAAACCTTGCAGCGCCGCATCCACCTGATGAGGCAAAGCGCCCTCCAGCAGCATCTTGCGCGCTTCGAGCACGTACGGATGCAGCATGCGGTTGCCAATGAAGCCATGGCAGTTGCCCGACACCACGCTGACCTTGCCCATGCGCTTGCCCAGTTCCAGCGCCGCATCAAGCACCGCCGGCTCCGTCTGGGCGCCGCGCACGATCTCCAACAATTTCATGATGTGCGCCGGGCTGAAGAAATGCAGGCCCAGGACCTGTTGCGGACGGCGAGTGGCAGCGGCGATGGCGTCAATGTCCAGCGCTGAGGTATTGCTGGCCAGAATCGCTTCAGGTTTGAGCAGGCCGTCGAGTTCGCGGAAGATTTTCTGTTTCAACTCGAGGTTTTCGTAGACCGCTTCGATGACCAGATCGACATCGCGGATCGCTGCGTAATCAGCCGCCGCCGTCACCCGTGCAATGCGCGCATCCGCCTCTGCCTGATCGATCCGTCCCTGACGCACGTTGTGGGCGTAAGTCTCAGCTACGCTGGTCAGCGCTTGCTCAAGCATCTGCGGATTGTTATCGACCCATTGCACCGGCACCCCGGCGTTGGCCAGGCACATGACAATGCCACGGCCCATGGTGCCCGCACCGATCACGGCGGCGCGCTGAATATCGAACGGTGTCTGGCTCATGGTTGTTCTCTTGTTAGCGATCCAAAGACAGTCCTCACCATAGTCAGGCGCCGGGCTTTTTTGAAGTTTATTCCTGTGATGAGCGACATTCAGGGGATGGATAAGCTTTCAAAAGCACCGATATCCCTGTGGGAGCGGGCTTGCTCGCGAAAGCGGTGTGTCAGGCAACATCAATGTTGAATGTGATGGCCCCTTCGCGAGCAAGCCCGCTCCCACATTGACGGTGCTTCAGCTTGGCAGGTGCGACTGGGACCAGTCGCGCACGTCGCCATACGGATAATCCTCCAACGCCGCAAACCCCGGAATCGAGCGCGCCTTGAGCTTGGTAAACAGCGGCACGCTGATCCCACACAGAAACCGCGTGACGCGCTCCGCCGATGGAGCACTCCCCGTGTGCTGCTCGTGCCTGTGGATAAAATCACCACACAGCGCCTCGAAATTTTTATCCACAAGCGCTGGCAATTCTGGCGGTGCCGGCAATCGCGCCACGTGACCGTGACACACGGAACAATGCCCGCACTGCTTCGGTGCGTTTTCGTCGCCGAAGTACTCCGCCAGGCGATAGCCCAGGCAGTGGTCAGTAGCGAACAGATCGAGCATGGCGTGAATCCGAGCGATCTCGGTGCGCTCGTGTTGGGTGAAGTAGGCGTGCAATTCAGCGCTCAGGGTTTGGGAATCAAAGTCCGCTTGCAGCAGGCTGTAGACCTCGGTCATCTGCTTGCTTTCAACCTCGACCCAGCCCTTCTCCTGGAAGTAATCCAGCGCCTTGACCACCCGACTGCGCTCGGCGGAATACTGCTCATACAGCGCATCGAAATTCACCGTGGCCCAGGTCCGTGCGCGGCTGGAGGTCTGGATGATCGCCGAGACGAAGTCCTTTCGCTCACCTTCAAATCGGGCAAGCAATGCTTCGGGTTCCTGCAAATACTTGAAGCGGTACTCGGCGTAATAGGCATAACGCGGGGCGATCATTGCGCGCAGTTCCAGCTGCACCAGCAAAGTCTTGAGCGGTAACTGGCGAATGTTGCTCTGATCGGCCAAAGGCCCCAGCAGAAATTCCCATTGCCCCTCGGGCGCAGTGGCTTGCAACTCGTCGAGCACGCAACGAATGCCGTCCCGTTCCGGCGTGTCGCCGTAGACGAAGTTTTCCAGCACGTTGAGGCTGTCGCGGTTGGCCAGCACCAGGCAATCGGACGGCTGACCGTCACGCCCGGCGCGACCGATTTCCTGGCTGTAGTTTTCGATGGATTTAGGCAGGTCGAAATGCACCACGTTGCGGATATCGCTTTTATCGATGCCCATGCCGAAGGCAATGGTGGCGACGATGCAATTGGATTGCCCACCCATGAACCGCCGCTGGATTGCTTCGCGCTGTTCGTGCGGCAAACCGGCGTGATAGGCCTCCGCCTGAATGCCGCTGCGGGTCAGATGCTCGGCAATGTGCTCAGCGGTTTTCTGCAGGGTGACGTAGACGATACTCGGCTGGCCAGGACGCTGGCTCATCCACTCGACAAGGCGTCGTCGCTTGTCCTGGCCGCGTACCGGTTCCACCAACAGATTGAGGTTGGGCCGGTAGAAACCGGTCGTCACCACATCCTCAGGGGCGATGGCGAATTTAGCCTGCATGTCGGCGATCACCTTGGGTGTCGCGGTGGCGGTCAGCAGCAGGGCCTGAGGAATGTTGAACTGGCGTTGGTAGTCCGGCAGCTTGAGGTAATCGGGGCGAAAGTTATGGCCCCATTCAGAGATGCAGTGGGCCTCGTCCACCACCAGCAGCGAGATCGGCACCTGCTGCAAAAAATGGCGGAAGCGCTCGTTCTTCAGTCGCTCCACGGAAATCATCAGAATCTTCAGCTCGCCGGACTTTGCCCGGGCCATCACATCGCTGGCGTCATCGCGGCTCTGGGCCGAATCGATACTGCCCGCCGCAATGCCGTGGCGCTGCAAGAACGCTAACTGATCCTGCATCAACGCCAGCAAAGGCGAGACCACCAACGTCAGGTGCGGCAGCAACAAGGCCGGCAGTTGATAGCAAAGGGACTTGCCCGAACCGGTCGGGAAAATCGCCGCCGCCGAGCGGCCGGCCAACACAGCACTGACCGCCGCCTCCTGGCCGGGTCGAAACTGTGGGTAACCGAAAACCTGTTCCAGGGTGTTGTGCATAAGCTGTCACTCCGTTGACCGCTGCGAAGCCCAAAGCCTAGCTGGCGAACGCAGCGGGTCGAGAAAAGGTCGGGGGTAAAAACGATACTGGATGATACAGCGTCACCCCATTGATTCCTTCGCCACGGATTGAAACAAACGAGGCACTTTGCCCCCTGACATCAGCCCCTGTCAGCCGGTAATGTTCACCCCGAGAAAAACCATCATCCGCGAAGTTTTCATCAAGGCAGGACGCCCGCACGCGGATTCTTATGAAGGAACAACCATGCCATACACTCAGTTTTTACCCATTGTCCTTGTCTTTGCATCTCTGCTGCTGAGCGGGTGCATGAAGCTCCCTGACGAACCTCCGCTCCTCGCTACACCCACAACTCTGGGCGGCGCCTCACAGACTTAGTCATCGATTGACTGACGTCGGGTGGCTACGGGACCAACACCGCCACCCGCAACTGCTCATCCAGCGCCTGCTCATGAAACACCCGGCTCTTGCTCGCCCAAACTGCATAAGCCGGGCTGATTTCGCCCGTGAACGCCGCCGCCAACTGACGTAAATCAGCGACACTTCGCACACGGGGGCAGAAAGGTTCGCCGTCACAGTTCTGGCTGGCGTTGTGGTAGGTGACCAGCAACCGATCCCACAACCCCTCACGCACTTGCCTGACCGATTTGAGCTTCACAGCCGGCACACCCAGCCGCTGTTTCAGACCCTGTTCGTCCAGCGCTTCGCTGGCCAGCAGCGCCTTGCCCACCATCAACACCTCGGCGCGGGATGCGGTGTCGACATCTGCCTGAGTGGTCAGCGCCTGTGGCCAACCGTTGCGGTCCATGTTGGCGAGGACCAGCGAATGAACGACGTCAGCAGCGCCCGCCATCCGACAAGCACCAGCCCACAACAATAAAATCGAGGCCATACGTAGCCATTGCATACCTAATTCCCTTTAAGAGTTGACTCAGACGTTTCGAAACGTCCTACAAAATCTGGCGCGCACCCTACGGAGGTTCAGTGCGCCACGCCTGACAATCCCGTAGGAATATCGACCTCTCGGGGGAAAAGCTTAAAAAATAGTCGGTACGTGCGTAGGCAAAGGTCGATAGCGCCGGTAAACCCCCTACAAAACCCGTCCATTTACGTCTTATTGCGACGCCTCGCTGCCGCCCTCTATAGTTTCCGACTCGGCTGAAAACACTGTGTCGGCCCGCCGGCGAGCCTGCCCGATTTCCCACAGGACTGACCTCGATGAACACGTTCCAACCGTTAACCAACCGCTATCGCCCGCTCAAAACCAGCTACAGCGAAACCCCCGTGCTGGTCATCGACACCCAAGCCAATCCTCACGAGATTCTCGATGCCGCCCAGCAACGCATCCGCGCCGCCAGCGACCTGCTCGAAACACTCTATTGCCTGTGCTTCAAACAGGCTGACGTGAAAGACATTCCAAACATCGTCAGTGCGCTGTACCTGCTGACCCAGGATGGTCACGAATTGCTTGAAGTTGCCCGGCAGCGACTGCCGAGAATCACTACCAATTGATGCCAGAAAACAAATCCAGACCCACATGAAGATCCCTGTGGGAGCCGGGCTTGCCCGCGATGAACGATAACGCGGTATGCCTGATGAAAAACGAAACATCCGATGCTCAACGACAACTCGATAAAGCGGCCTGCGGCACATGGTTCAGAGCACAAGTACAAGCCAGCCTCGACGACCCTCGTCCCTGCATTCCCAATGAAGAAGTCAAACGCGTAATGGCAATTAAACGAGAGAAAATGCGGAAGGGATAAGTCCGTCAGCAACGGCCTATCAAAGCTTCATCCCGTTCCTACAACCGAAGACACCTTGTCGCCTATCGCTGCCCGCAACTCACACCTATAGTCGTGACTGTCGCTGCCAAATCAGCGGCTCGGGCTTGGTCACCCGAATGGATCATACTTACGCGTTCGCTGTATGCTGCCGGCACCTCAAGTGTCTGCACGCTTTATGGTGGCTGTGTTTGGGACGCCTTCGGGCGTGCCGGGTATGCGTGTGATCCTCACCGGTTGACCAACCTGAACACAGTCCACCTCCCATCGCTTGGTCACGATGGTGGTGGCTTCATTTGATGCATTTGAGGATAAACACAATGAATTCATGGAAACCGCTCACCGATCGTTACCGCCCGCTCCAATCCAACCTCACCGATTCCCCGCCCCTGATCATCGACACAGAGGCCAACCCCCAGGACATCCTCGAAGCCGCCCTCCAGCGCATCCGAGCGTCCAGCGATCTCCTCAAAACCTTGCACTGCGTTTGCTTCAAACACGGCGACGTAGAAGACATCCCCCACATCACCCACGCGCTCTACCTGCTGACCCAGGATGGCTGCGACCTACTGAAAGTCGCCCAGCAACGCATGATGGGCTGGAAAGCACCAAGCTGACACCGAGGGAAGATCGTTCCCACGCTCCGCGTGGGAATGCCTCCACGGACGCTCCGCGTTCGGCTCTTGGAGCGTGGAACATCGAAAGCCGTCATCGAGTACTGGAGGCAACCATGAGCAAGTTTTTTGATGAGCTAATGGAAAGCGTGCAACAGATGAACGAAATCCTGCGCGGTGAGCGTGAGCCTTCCCGCGAATTCCATGTTGACGCGTTGCGAGTCAAAGAAATCCGCAAAGCTACCGGTCTGACTCAGGCCAAATTCGCAGCGTTGATCGACGACCGACGCGCCGCAAAGTCAGGCTTAATCGGTACACACCCAACGGAAGATGCGCCATGAACCTCTCTCCCAACTTCCCCGACGACCACGCCATGCACTTGCTCATGCAGCTGCTACACGAAGAACTTGGCCTGCCTGAACGCAAAACGCTCAGCCTCAGCACCTCGATCAATTTCGACCTGAGCTGCGACAGCGCTGATGCGCGGCATTTGATGGAAGCGCTGGAAGAACAGTTTGGGATCGACTTCGTGGACTACGACGCCTATCGCTACTTTCAGCCGGAAGGGTTTGATGTGTTCCTCAAACGCAGGGCGAAAGGACGTGGCGACAAAATCCCACTGACCATTGGCATGCTTTACCAAGCGGTCAAGTTGCAACGGTGGGATACACAAGGATTGGAAGGCCTGTAACGCGCATATCGCAACACAAGTGGCATTATTCTGGCTGTTTAAGCTTATTTCGACTGGAATAATGGCAGTTAATGATGATCGATCAAATCCTGTCCTGCTGCATAAACAAGGAATGGCGGCACATAACAAGCTGATCCCGTAACCTCGTGAGACAGTGAAGCAGCATTTCCATTAAGTGCTATTATTCTGGCAGTTTATGCTTAAAAGTGAAGGAATAATGGCATATGGCTAAGAAAACAGCGCCACTTTTGCCCGCCGCATCCAAGCTGCTCTCTGAGTTTGGCGAGCGACTGAAACTCGCTCGACTGCGCCGAAAACTGACAGCCAAGCAAGTCGCCGAAAGGGCTGGCATGTCACTGACAACACTGCGCTCTCTGGAGTCAGGCGGAGCAGGCGTGACCATGGGCGCGTATTTGTCGGTCATGCAGGTGCTGGGGCTGGAAAAGGACTTGAGCAAGCTCGCCGCAGTGGATGAGTTAGGGCGCCAACTGCAAGATGCTCAGTTAACCCCCGGAGCGAAACTCACAGTCAATAAACGCCGAAGCGCACGAAGCATTGCTGCGACCAGAACGCCGCCCCCCGCTAATGAAAAGAGCGGCCAATTCATTGAAAAATCCGGTCCCGAATCAAATCGCGTTCCTGATTTCCCTTTCAGCACCCACTCGTTATCTCGCTTGGTGATCAAGAAAAAAAACAAACCTACGGAAAGTGAAAAATGACATTAATCGCTGTGTATGCCGATTGGGAAACCTTGAACGGTCCAAGACGACTTGGGTTCTTGCACGTAAGAAAGACTCGCTCCGCAAACGTATTTGAGTTTGAGTACGACTCTGCCGCACTGGCCGATCCAGCGTTAAATTTCATTTCTCTTGATCCTCGTATCGGGCTTTTTGAAGGCCGTCAGTACCCAGGTCAACATCAGAGCCGGTTTGGCCTATTTGCTGACTCAAGCCCTGATCGGTGGGGTCAGTTGCTTATGAAACGTCGACTGGAGCGAGATATCCGCGAGGGCTTGGTACCTGACGGAACCAAGCTGTACGAATCCGACTTTCTTTTGGGGGTTCATGACCGCTACCGGGTCGGGGCGATCCGCTACAAACTCAATGACCAAGGCAATTTTCTGGATGATCGCGATGGATTGGCTGCTCCACCCTTCGTCGAGTTACGCGCCTTGGAGCAGGCAAGTCGCGCACTGGAGAGCGATGAGGACAACACCGCTCCCGATGGACGCGAATGGCTGAGAATGTTGATTGCACCAGGCGGCTCATTGGGCGGAGCCAGACCTAAGGCCAGCGTCGCTGACGAAGCTGGTCATTTGTGGATCGCTAAATTTCCAAGCACTCGCGATGACTATGACGTCGGTGGTTGGGAGCTGGTGGCAAATGCCTTGGCGGATAGCTGCGGGCTGCGGGTAGCGACTGGTGTGGCGCAACGCTTCGCGAGCGATCATCACTGCTTCATGGTTAAGCGCTTCGACCGAACAAAAAATGGTGGTCGACTGCACTTCGCCTCAGCCATGACCATGACAGATAGGGTAGACGGCGACGATGCATCGGCAGGTGCCAGCTATCTGGAGTTGGCTGAAGTACTCATGAAGCACGGCTCAGAAACTAACGCGGATCTTCGCGAGTTGTGGTCTCGTATCGTGTTCAACATCTTGGTTTCCAATACCGACGACCACCTGCGCAATCATGGTTTTATCCTTGATCCTGGTCGAGGATGGCGCCTGTCTGAAGCCTACGATATGAACCCGGTACCCCATGCCGATGGATTGAAACTCAACATCACCGATTCAGACAACGCCTTGGATCTTGAGCTCGCTCGCGAAGTTGCAGAGTACTTCCGTATCAGCCGTAAAGACGCAGACGAAATTATCGAGAATTTCCGGGAAGCTGTCAGCCAATGGTCAACCGTGGCTAGTGCTTTAGGGCTTTCGAAGCGAGAGAGAGACAACATGGCCCCAGCGTTTCGGCTGGCAGGTAATTAGCCTCAACGCACCAACTACGGCTCATGACTTCGATTCACGCTTCCTCCCCACACTCGGTCGCCTACGGGGACCTTCACCCACAAGATTGCACCCATGCTGGGCGCCCACAAAAAAGCCGCCCTCAAAGGGCGGCTTTTTCATTCGCTAAATCCAGACCTTACAACTTCGGCCCAGCAGCCTTGATCGCGTCGCTCACGTCGAACTTCTTGAAGTTCTCAACAAACAACCCAGCCAGTGCTTTAGCAGCTTCATCGTAAGCAGCCTTGTCAGCCCAGGTGTTACGTGGGTTCAACAGGCCAGTCTCAACGCCCGGTACGGCCAGTGGCACGTCCAGGTTGATGGTGTCCAGGTGCTCAGTCTCAGCACCGATCAACGCGCCGCTCTGGATCGCTGCGATCACGCCACGAGTGGTCGGGATGTTGAAGCGTTTGCCGACGCCGTAGCCGCCGCCGGTCCAGCCGGTGTTGACCAGGTAGACCTTGGAGCCGAAGCCGCGGATGCGTTTGATCAGCAGTTCTGCGTATTCGCCAGCCGGGCGCGGGAAGAATGGTGCGCCGAAGCAGGTGGAGAAGGTCGATTTGATGCCGCTGCCGGAACCCATTTCGGTCGAGCCCACCAGAGCGGTGTAGCCGGACAGGAAGTGGTAGGCCGCTTGTTCTTCGCTGAGGATCGAGACTGGCGGCAGAACGCCGGTCAGGTCGCAGGTCAGGAAGATCACAGCGTTTGGCTCGCCACCGAGGTTTTTCTCGGAACGCTTCTCGACGTGCTCCAGCGGGTAGGCGGCGCGGCTGTTCTGGGTCAGGCTGCCGTCGGCGTAGTCAGCCTTCTTGGCGTCGTCCAGCACCACGTTTTCCAGGACTGCGCCGTGCTTGATGGCTTTCCAGATGACGGGTTCGTTCTTCTCGGACAGGTCGATGCACTTGGCATAGCAACCGCCTTCGATGTTGAACACCACGCCTTCGCCCCAACCGTGTTCGTCGTCACCGATCAGGTAACGGCTTTCGTCGGCGGACAGGGTGGTCTTGCCGGTACCGGACAAACCGAAGAACAGGGTTACGTCGCCCGCTTCACCGATGTTGGCAGCGCAGTGCATTGGCAGCACGTCAGCGGCCGGCAGCAGGAAGTTCTGCACCGAGAACATGGCTTTCTTCATTTCACCGGCGTAGCGCATGCCGGCGATCAGCACTTTCTTCTGGGCGAAGTTGAGGATCACGCAACCGTCGGAGTTGGTGCCGTCACGCTCTGGCACGCATTCGAAGTTGGCAACGTTGAGGACTTGCCACTCGTCACGACCAGCCGGGTTGTACTGGGCCGGGTTGATGAACAGGCAACGACCGAACAGGTTCTGCCAGGCAGTCTGGGTGGTCATCTTCACGGCCAGGTAGTGCTCTTCGGCAGCACCTACGTGCACGTGGGAAACGAAATGCTCTTGCGCGTTGTTGAAGGCCTCGACGCGAGCCCACAGGGCATCGAACTTGTCGGCCGGGAACTTGCGGTTGATCGGGCCCCAGGCGATGGCGTCCTGGGTGGTCGGCTCTTCAACGATGAAACGATCGACTGGCGAACGGCCGGTACGGTGACCGGTGCGAACAACCAGCGCGCCGGTATCGGCAAGCTCGCCTTCACCGCGATTCAGGGCTTCTTTAACCAGATCATCAACACTCAGATCGGTGTACACGGCGTTATTGGCTTGCGTCATGAGGTTCCCCGTCGGCCAGTGGCCGAGTGCTCCAAACGTTTTGTAGTAGAAAGTCGTGCACTACTACCGCGAAAAAAGTGGGCCGGATTATGCCAGAAAAGCCCAAAAAGTGTAGGGCCCTCCCGTCAGAACGGCGTTATTCCGGCGTTAAGCAGTGAATTTACCTGCACTGAAACGTTTTAGTGACGGGTATCTGACGGCGTATCGACCCCTGCACCAGCAAACAATTGGGTGATATCGGCTGCGTCGAACAGGTAACGTTCGTTACAAAACTGACAATCGATCTCGATGCGGCCGCCATGTTCGACGACCAGCTTCTGAGCATCTTCCAGACCCAAACTGACCAGCGCATTGCCCGAGCGTTCCCGGGAGCAACTGCAATGGAAGCGTAGTTTCTGCACATCGAACAGGCGCACCTGCTCTTCATGGTAGAGGCGATGGAGCACGGTTTCGTTGTCCAGGCTCAGCAATTCATCGGCGGTCAGAGTACCGCCCAGCGTGGTGATGTGCTGCCAGCTGGCGGCGCGTTCTTCTTCGTCTTTCAGACGGTCGGCAGGCAATTGCTGCAGCAACAGACCACGGGCACGACGGCCATCGGCGTAGAGCCAAAAGCGGGTATTGGTTTGTTGGGACATGACGAAGTAATTGGTGAAGCACTCCGACAGGGTCGCGCCGTCGAGGTCGACGATGCCTTGGTAGCGTTGGCCCTGAGTCGGGTCGACGGTCAGCGCCAGCACGCCATTGGGCATCAAGTCGGCGAGGGTCGCGTCGGGGGCGATCTGGTCGGCTTCGTAACGAGCCAGGCCACGGATTTCGCGCTCGCTGGAGCACTCGATCATCAGCAACGGCACCGGGCCTTCGGAGCGGGCCTGCAGAATCAGCAAGCCATCGAACTTCAAGGTGCCAACCAGCAACGCTGCCGCTGCCATCAACTCGCCCAGCAGTTGTGCGACCGGCTCCGGATAGGCGTGTTTGGCGAGGACTTCGGCATAGCTACGCTCCAACCCAACCAGCTCGCCGCGGGTGTCGCTGTCATCGAAGATGAAGCGTTGGGTGTAGTCGTTATCCGATAGATTGGTCATAGGTCTGGGTATCTGAAAGGGTGACAAAAAAGAAAAATCGCGTCGTTTCCGCATTTTTGGGTGGGTAAAGTTCAGCCGTAAGGGCATTTTATGAACAATCCGGGGTTGTTCCAAGCAAGGTCAAACCTCGGTTTTCGACGAACGGTATTTTCATTTTGCCGCTGTCGAGTACACCCATATGGCTGCACAGGTGCGCGATTGCAAGTCTGTGCCCGACGGCGATCACTACTCGTCGTTGCTGTTACCGCGAAACTTGAACAGATCCCGGCGCTGCTTCTTGCTCGGTTTGCCATCGGTGCTCACGCCCAACGCCCCGGCCTTGCGCATGGCCGCAGCCGCTTCACGTTTGGCGATGCTGGCTTCGGTTTCGGCATACAGGGCCTGAGCCTCCGGCGCGCCACGACGCACGATCGACAGCGCCTGGACCACCACCGTGCGTTCCTCGAAGCCGGTGCGAATCTGAAACTCATCGCCGACCCTCGGCTCCTTGCCTGGCTTGCAGCGCTCGCCCCGGCAATGCACCTTGCCACTCTCAATCGCGGCCTTGGCCAAGGCACGTGTTTTATAAAAACGCGCGGCCCACAACCATTTATCGAGACGGACCTTGTCGTCCTCTTCGCTTTTTTGTGCCATTGGATGACCTCATTCTGAAATATCGATGAACTGTACTACCGTTTCTGTCGTGCCATGAATCACCACGCTGTGGATTAGAATGCAGGCATTCCCCCGCACATTGAGGGATGGAAATTCGGGCCGTAGATATCTGTCGCCTTTTACCCATTATTCTGCGTGAATACCGCGAATTCGGCCGCACGCGGTCTGAGCGGTTTTTGCCGGTTGAGCACTTTTGAAGACATTTGACCATTTGACCGTTATCGGTCTGCGCGAGTGGGTGGCGCTCCCGGATTTGGGAGTCGCTGGCCTTCGGGCAAAAATCGACACCGGCGCCAGCACCTCCAGCCTGCATGCCACCGACATCGAGCCGTTCGAGCGCGACGGGGAACAGTGGGTGCGCTTCACTGCGCACCTGGGCACGGTGGTGCAACTGCGGCACCGGCGCTGTGAAGCCCCGCTGGTAACGAGGAAAACCATTAAAAGCTCCAATGGCCATGCGCAGATGCGCTATGTGGTCAGCACCACCCTGGCCCTCGGTGATCGGGTCTGGCGGGTCGAGTTCACCCTTGCCTGCCGCAAGTCCATGCGTTATCGCCTGTTACTCGGTTCCAAAGCCCTGATCGACGGCCAGTTGGTGGTCAATCCGGGCATCAAATATGTACAAGACAAGCCGGTGTTCCCGGTATCTACCTTCTCCACAGGTGTTGCATGAAGATCGCTGTGCTGTCGCGGAACCCGCGTCTGTATTCCACCCGTCGTCTGGTCGAAGCCGGTATAGAGCGTGGCCATGAAATGGTGGTGATCGATACCCTGCGCGCCTACATGAACATTGCCAGCCACAAGCCGCAGATCCACTACCGTGGCAAACCGCTGGAGGGTTTCGATGCAGTGATTCCGCGGATCGGTGCATCGGTGACGTTTTACGGCTGCGCGGTGCTGCGCCAGTTCGAAATGATGGGGGTGTTTCCGCTCAACGAATCGGTAGCCATTGCCCGTTCGCGAGACAAACTGCGGTCGCTGCAATTGCTGTCGCGCCGGGGGATCGGTTTGCCAGTCACCGGCTTTGCCCACTCCCCGGATGACATTCCCGACCTGATCGAGATGGTCAACGGCGCACCGCTGGTGATCAAGGTGCTGGAAGGCACTCAGGGCATCGGTGTGGTGCTGTGTGAAACGGCCACGGCGGCGGAATCGGTGATCGAGGCTTTCATGGGCCTGAAGCAAAACATCATGGTTCAGGAATACATCAAGGAAGCCGGCGGCGCGGACATTCGTTGTTTCGTGGTTGGCGACAAGGTGATCGCGGCGATGAAGCGCCAGGCCAAGCCGGGGGAGTTTCGCTCCAACCTGCATCGCGGTGGCAGTGCGAGCCTGATCAAGATCACACCGGAAGAACGCATGACCGCGTTGCGAGCGGCGAAGGTCATGGGGTTGGCGGTGGCGGGGGTGGATATCCTGCGCTCCAATCATGGCCCGCTGGTGATGGAAGTGAACTCGTCGCCGGGGCTTGAAGGGATTGAAACCACCACCGGGAAAAATGTGGCGGGGATCATTATTGAGCATCTGGAGAAGAATGGCGGGCCGAATATGACGCGGACCAAAGGTAAAGGCTGAAGCTGACTCGGTGATCGTTCCCACGCTCTGCGTGGGAATGCAGCCCGGGACGCTCCGCGTCCCCTCCAGAGCCGAACGCGGAGCGTCCGAAGAGGCATTCCCACGCAGAGCGTGGGAACGATCGGGTTAGACGGCATCCCTCGGCAACATCAACCCAAGCGGCAACCGCACCCGCGCTTCCAGCCCACCACCGGAGCGGTTGCGCAGCTCGACATTCCCGCCATGCATCGAAGCGATCCGCTTCACGATCGCCAACCCCAACCCGGTCCCCTTACCGCCCCGGGCCCGATCGCCACGGGTGAACGGGTTGAAGATCGCCTCCAGCTCCGACGGGTCGATTCCCGCGCCACGGTCCATGACGCTCAATACCACATACGGCGCACTGGAATCTCCGGACACATAAGCCGCCACTTCAACGCCGCTGCCGGCGTGATGCAAGGCATTGCCGATGAGGTTGTTCAGCAACCGTTTCATCGACACCCGCCGTAGCGGGAACGGCTGGATCGGTTCGAGGCGCAAGCGCACTCTCTCTTCGTTCTGGTTATATGGCGCGGCAACTTCGCGAACCAGATCGCTCAGGTCCACTTCTTCCACCGACTCATCACGTCCGTCACGAATGAAGGCCAGGAACTGATCCAGAATCGCGTCCATGTCTTCGATGTCGCGGATCATGTCGTCTGTCAGGTCACTGTGGGCACCCATCAGTTCCAGGGACAGCCGCAAACGGGTCAGGGGCGTGCGCAGGTCGTGGGAGACCCCGGCCAGCATCAGTTCTCGCTCGCGGCCGGCTTGTTCGACGTCTTCAGCCATTTGGTTGAAGGCGCGATAAACCTCGGTCATTTCGCTCGGTGTATCGCTGATCGGCAGGCGCACGCTGCGGCCCTGACCCAGTTGCCTCGCGGCATAGACCAGGCGTTTTAGCGGTTGATTGAGCTGGCTGACGAAAATCCACGCCGAGGCGGTGGACAGCAGGCCGATGGCGAGGAACCAGCCGAGCACATTCCAGATTTTCTGGCCGCGCAATGGGTGCGGATACAACGGCACTTTCAGCCAGCCATCGCCCAGGCTGGGTGCCCGCACCCACAGCGCCGGCGGTGAGTGCATGCGTAATCGCACTTCGGTGTCGGCGCCCAGTTCATCCTGCATCTGGCGCTGGTAGATCTCGCTGTAAGGCCAGTGTTGTTCGCCTTCCGGCACACCGGCACCCACCACCCGAATCAGGGTCGCGGCATCGGCGATCTTGGTGCGATTTTCTTCGTCGGCGGCCCAATAGGCACGCAGCGTCAGGGCGACGCCGTGGCTGTATTGGCGATCCACCAGCACATCTTCGTTCATCAACAGATAAACCAGGGTCAGCGCCTTGGAGAACAGGACGACGATCAGCACCAGCCACAGGGTGCGGGAGAAGAAGCTCTGGGGGAACCAAACAGGGGTTTTCATGAGTAACCGCTACACACTTGCAGGAGCGAGCATGCTCGCATATTGCGGATCACGGGTCTGCGGGAAAGGTCATCTGACCCCTTGCCCGCAAGACCCGCTCCTACAAATCACCGATCACTTCGTGGCGGCGCCATCCGGAACGAACACGTAACCCACGCCCCAGACAGTCTGGATGTAGCGTGGTTTGGACGGATCGGGTTCGATCATCCGGCGCAGACGGGAAATCTGCACGTCGATGGAACGCTCCAGGGCATCCCACTCGCGGCCACGGGCCAGGTTCATCAGTTTGTCGCGGGTCAGTGGCTGACGCGCGTTCATGACCAACGCCTTGAGCACCGCAAACTCACCGGTGGTGAGCATGTGCACTTCGTCGCCGCGCTTGAGTTCGCGGGTGGCCAGGGACAATTCGTAGTCACCGAAGGTCACGCTTTCGTCTTCGCTGCCCGGGGCGCCCGGCACCGGTGCCGCCTGACGACGCAGAACCGCTTTGACCCGAGCCATCAGCTCGTCCGGGTTGAACGGCTTGGCCAGGTAATCGTCGGCGCCCAGTTCCAGTCCCTTGATGCGGCTAAGCTCATCGCCCTTGGCGGTCAGCATGATGATCGGAATCTGATTGTTCGCCGTGCGCAGGCGGCGGCAAGCGGTCAGGCCGTCTTCGCCGGGCAGCATCAGGTCGAGGACGACCAGGTTGAACACTTCACGCGCCAGCAGGCGGTCCATTTGTTCCGTGTTCGGGACGGCGCGGGCACGGTAGCCCTTGCTGACGAAAAAGCGCTCCAGCAGGCTGCTCAGCCCGGGATCGTCGTCAACAATAAGAATTTTTTCGCCTTCAGCAATGTTTGCAGTGCTGCTCATTGGATGCTCCTTTGATCTCGGCGCGCATTATGGCGTAGCTGCCGTTATACGCACCGTGTGCATTGTTAGCAGATTTTTCCTTCACCGCCAGAAAACCGGGCATTGTGCCTACAGCCCGCGATGCCCCCGAATGGACAGAACGCTGGTTATAATGCGCGGCCTTTTGTGTCAGGCAACGTCTGATCGTTACTGTAAGCAGCCGCTTTTTTTTTCATGGCGCGGGCAGTAATTGTTCGATTTCACGGGTCAACGGGAAGCCTGTTGACCCAGGTAGCGGCGCACGCCAGGCCGCTCAACCAGACTCGCCGAGCCCTTATCTCTGCGCCTGCGAGCCTGCTTTCACAATTTGTCAGGTGGTTTTATGGACAGCATCAACAGCCGCATCGCCGAGGAACTCGGTGTACGCCCACAACAGGTCGAAGCGGCCGTCGCGCTACTCGATGAAGGGTCTACCGTTCCCTTCATCGCCCGCTACCGGAAAGAAGTGACCGGCAGCCTCGATGACATCCAGTTGCGTCATCTGGAAGAGCGTCTGCGCTACCTGCGAGAACTCGACGAACGGCGGATCAGCATCCTCGCCAGCATTCAAGAGCAGGGCAAACTGACCCCGCAACTCGAACGCGACATCAAACTCGCCGACACCAAGACCCGTCTCGAAGACTTGTACCTGCCGTACAAGCAGAAGCGCCGCACCAAGGGCCAGATCGCCCTGGAAGCCGGCCTCGGCGAACTGGCCGACGGCCTGTTCAACGACCCGACCCTGAACCCTGAAGCCGAAGCCGCGCGTTTCATCGACGCCGAAAAAGGCGTGGCCGATGTGAAAGCCGCCCTTGAAGGCGCCAAGTACATCCTCATGGAGCGCTTCGCCGAAGACGCTGGCCTGCTGGACAAATTGCGCAACTATCTCAAGCAGGAAGCCACCCTCAGTGCCCGCGTGATTGCTGGCAAGGAAGAGGAAGGTGCCAAGTTCCGCGACTATTTCGAACACGACGAACCGCTGAAAAGCATGCCATCGCACCGCGCGCTGGCGATTTTCCGTGGCCGCAACGAAGGCATTCTCAGTTCCGCGCTGAAAGTCGGCGATGAACTGCCGGGCACCATGCACCCGTGCGAAGGCATGATCGGCCAGCAATTCGGCATCCAGAACCTGAACCGTGCCGCCGACAAATGGCTGGGCGAAGTGGTGCGCTGGACCTGGAAGGTCAAGCTCTACACCCACCTGGAAACCGACCTGCTGGGTGAGTTGCGCGACGGCGCAGAAACCGAAGCAATCAATGTGTTCGCACACAACCTGCACGACTTGCTGCTGTCGGCCCCGGCCGGCCCGCGCGCCACCCTGGGCCTCGACCCGGGCCTGCGCACCGGCTGCAAGGTCGCCGTGGTCGATGCCACCGGCAAGCTGCTGGATCACGCCACGGTTTACCCGCACGTGCCGCACAACAAGTGGGACCAGACCCTCGCCGTGCTCGCCGCCCTGTGCGCCAAGCATTCGGTGGACCTGATCGCCATCGGCAACGGCACCGCCAGCCGTGAAACCGACAAGCTCGCCGCTGAGCTGATCAAAAAATACCCAGCCATGAAGATGACCAAAGTCATGGTCTCCGAGGCCGGCGCATCGGTTTACTCGGCGTCGGAACTGGCTTCCAAGGAATTCCCGGACCTCGACGTGTCGATCCGTGGCGCGGTGTCGATTGCCCGTCGCCTGCAGGATCCGCTGGCCGAACTGGTGAAGATCGATCCGAAATCCATCGGCGTTGGCCAGTACCAGCACGACGTGTCGCAGCTGAAACTGGCGCGCGGCCTGGACGCGGTGGTCGAGGACTGCGTGAACGCCGTGGGCGTCGACGTCAACACCGCTTCCGTGGCGCTGCTGGCGCGCATCTCCGGCCTCAACGCGACCCTGGCGCAGAACATCGTCAGCCACCGCGACGAGCACGGCGCCTTCAAAACCCGTGCGGCGTTGAAGAAAGTCGCGCGTCTGGGTGAAAAAACCTTTGAACAGGCTGCAGGCTTCCTGCGCGTAATGAACGGCGACAACCCGCTGGATTCGTCCGCGGTCCACCCGGAAGCCTATCCGCTGGTGCAGCGCATTGCCGCTGAAACCGATCGCGACATTCGCTCGCTGATCGGCGACGCGAGCTTCCTCAAACGTCTCGATCCGAAGAAGTACACCGACGAAACGTTCGGCTTGCCGACGGTCACCGACATCCTGCAAGAGCTGGAAAAACCCGGTCGCGACCCGCGTCCCGAGTTCAAGACTGCCGAGTTCCAGGAAGGCGTCGAAGACCTCAAGGACTTGCAACTGGGGATGATCCTCGAAGGCGTGGTCACCAACGTGACCAACTTCGGCGCCTTCGTCGACATCGGCGTGCATCAGGACGGTTTGGTACATATCTCCGCGCTGTCGGAGAAGTTCATCAAGGATCCGCGCGAAGCGGTGAAGGCCGGTGATGTGGTCAAGGTGAAGGTCATGGAAGTCGACATCCCGCGCAAACGCGTTGGCCTGTCGATGCGTATGAGCGACACCCCGGGCGAGAAAATCGACGGTGCCCGTGGCGCGCGTCCGGGGTCGGCACCACGCCAATCCCAGAACACCGCACCGCGCAAGGAAACCACGGCAGCAGCCCCGGCCAACAACGCCATGGCCTCGCTGTTCGCTAACGCCAAACAGTTGAAAAAACGCTGATGGAAATCCCGGCCGGCTTGACCGAAAGCGCGTTTTTCAAGCTGCTGGGGTGTCGCTTGCACAGTCTGGAAACCGGGGTGGCGCAAGTCGCCCTGGTGCTTGCGCCAGAACTGCGCAATCGCGGCGGCAAACTGCACGGCGGCGCTTTGTTCAGTCTGGTAGACATTGCCATGGGGCTGGCCTGTTCCAGCACCCACGGCTTTGACCAGCAGAGCGCAACCATCGAGTGCAAGATCAACTACATCCGCGCCGTCGCCGACGGTGAAGTGATGTGCACGGCACGGGTGATCCATCCGGGCCGCCGCACGCTGGTGGTCGAAGCCGACGTGATGCAAGGCGACAAACTGGTCGCAAAAGCACAAGGCACGTTCGCTGTCCTGTAGCCCCCAATCATCAATTTGAGTTAATTTCGGCGCTGTGACTGCAGCGTCGGAGTTTTCTGTGGGAGCGCCTGTGGCGAGGGGGCTTGCCCCCGTTTGAGTGCGTAGCACTCACAAGATCCTGGAACATCAGAGATTTTGGGGCTGCTTCGCAGCCCAACGGGGGCAAGCCCCCTCGCCACAGCCCGCTCCCACAGGGAATTGCGGTGATCAATCCTTAATTGGCTGGCATCTGTTCTGTGCGGCTCAAGAACCAGGCGAAAACGCCAGTTTTAACTTCACCCTTGTAGACCGTCTTGCCCACCCCCATATTGGGGCGACTGACGCGTGAAGGAATCCAACTTGAGCGAACTTCTCAACCGCCGCCTGGCTCTGCTCGGCGAGCGCGCTAACCTCTCTCTGCTCGAACAGTGCCTTCACGGCATCGAACGTGAATGCCTGCGCGTAACCAGCGAAGGTCGCCTGGCGCAAACGCCGCACCCGGAAGAATTGGGTTCCGCGCTGACCAACGAACAAATCACCACCGACTATTCCGAGTCGCTGCTGGAATTCATCACGCCGGCCCTGCCAGACCCGGTGGATACCCTGGCGAGCCTCGATAAGATCCATCGGTTTGCCTACAGCAAGCTCGGCAACGAGTACCTGTGGAGTCCATCGATGCCGTGCCCGTTGCCGGCCGAGGAAGACATCCCGATCGCTTATTACGGCACTTCCAACATCGGGCAGCTCAAGTACGTCTATCGCAAGGGCCTGGCTCTGCGTTACGGCAAGACCATGCAGTGCATCGCCGGGATCCACTACAATTTTTCCCTGCCGGAAAAGCTCTGGCCCCTGCTCAAAGAGGCTGAAGGCTTTGACGGCACCGACCGCGACTATCAGTCGTCGGCCTACATCGCGCTGATCCGCAACTTCCGTCGCTATAGCTGGCTGCTGATGTACCTGTTCGGTGCCTCGCCTGCCCTGGACGCCGGTTTCCTGCGCGGTCGCTCGCATCAGTTGGAACAGCTGGACCCGGACACGTTGTACCTGCCGTACGCCACCAGCCTGCGCATGAGCGATCTGGGTTACCAGAGCAACGCCCAGGCCGGTTTGACGCCGTGCTACAACGATCTGACCAGCTACACCGACAGCCTGCGCAAAGCGGTGGCCACGCCTTACCCGTCGTACGTCGAGATCGGTACGCACCAGGACGGTGAGTGGGTTCAGCTCAACACCAACATCCTGCAGATCGAAAACGAGTACTACTCCAACATCCGCCCGAAACGCGTGACCTACACCGGCGAACGGCCGATTCAGGCGCTGGTGGCCCGTGGCATTCAGTACGTCGAAGTGCGCTGCCTGGACATCAACCCGTTCCTGCCGATGGGCATCGACCTCACCGAGTCGCGGTTCCTTGATGCGTTCCTGCTGTACTGCGCGCTGAACGACAGCCCGCTGCTGACCAGTACCTCGTGCGGCAACGCGACCTCGAACTTCCTCAGCGTGGTCAAGGAAGGTCGTCGTCCAGGCCTGCAATTGCAACGCGACGGGCTCCCGGTAGACCTCAAGGAATGGGCCGGCGAATTGCTGGAAAAGATTGCGCCATTAGCGGCATTACTGGATCAGAGCCATGGCGGCGATGCTCACAGCAAGGCACTGGACGCACAGCTGGCCAAGGTCAAGGACTCGTCCCTGACGCCATCGGCTCAGGTGTTGGCGGCGATGGCCGAGCACAAGGAAAGTTTTGCTCAGTTCTCCTTGCGTCAGAGCCAGGCGCACGCAGAGTTTTTCCGCAGCGAGCCGCTTTCAAGCGCAGAACAGACTAGATTTGAAGAGTTGGCACGTTCGTCGCTGGCTCAGCAGGTGGAGCTGGAACAGAACGAAGTTGGCGATTTCGATGTGTTTGTCGGGTCGTATCAGGCGAGTATTCTGGCGATCAGCAACTAAACTCTGAAGGTCCTTCGGACCTTTTCGCGGGCAAGCCTCGCTCCTACAGGTTTTATGATCGTTCCCACGCTCTGCGTGGTAATGCCTCAAGGGACGCTCCGCGTCCAGGTGACGCGGAGCGTCACCGGCTGCATTCCCACGCGGAGCGTGGGAACGATCGATAAACAACTATGCTCCCTTAGAATTTTCCGCTCATAAGGTAATTCGAAAAAGTTATTTATTTTCGGATTCTTATATCATTTAGTCTCCTTTTCACGCCGACTCTCGGTCGCCTGACAAGGAGCTTTCCCGATGAAACTGACTTCTCCTCTTCGCCTTCTGGCCGCCGCGTTTCTGGCTTCGGCGAGTTTCCTGGCTCAGGCGGCAGATGTGACCGTCGCCTACCAGACCACCGTTGACCCGGCCAAAGTCGCCCAAGCCGACGGCACCTACGAAAAAGCCGCCAAAGCCGACATCGACTGGCGCAAATTCGATAACGGCGCCGACATTATTGCCGCCATCGCTTCCGGCGATGTGCAAATCGGCTACCTCGGTTCCAGCCCCCTGACGGCGGCAATCACCCGCAAAGTCCCGGTGGAAACTTTCCTCATTGCCACTCAGATAGGCGCTGCCGAAGCGCTGGTTGCGCGAGACGGTTCCGGGATCAAGACCCCGCAAGACCTGATCGGCAAGAAAATCGCCGTACCGTTCGTTTCCACCGGCCACTACAGCCTGCTGGCCGCGCTGAAACACTGGAACATCGACCCATCGAAAGTCACCGTGCTCAACCTCGCGCCGCCAGCGATCATTGCTGCGTGGAAACGCGGTGATATCGACGCCACCTACGTCTGGGACCCTGCCCTCGGCGTGGCCAAGGAGAACGGCAAAGTGCTGATCACCTCGGGCGAGTTGGCCAAGTTCGGCGCACCGACTTTCGATGCCTGGATCGTGCGTAAGGATTTCGCCGCGAAGCACCCGGAAATCGTCACCGCGTTCGCCAAAGTGACTCTCGATGCCTACGCCGACTACCGCAAAGACCCAAAAGCCTGGCTCGCCAACCAAAGCAATGTCGACAAACTGGTGAAGCTCTCCGGTGCCAAGGCCAGCGACATTCCATTGCTGCTGCAAGGCAACGTGTTCCCGCTCGCGGCTGATCAGGTGATCACCCTCGGCGCGCCGACTACCAAGGCCATCACCGACACCGCAGTGTTCCTCAAGGAACAGGGCAAGGTCGAGGCCGTGCTGCCGGACTACGCGCCGTACGTCAGCGCCAAATACATCACCAACTGATCGGGAGTTAACCGCAATGGCTTTGCTACAGCTGGAGCGTATCTGCGCACAGTATCCCGGCGCAGCGGAACCTGTGCTGGCGGATATTTCCCTGAGCCTGGGGCCCCGGCAGTTGCTGGTTGCCCTCGGCCCGTCCGGCAGTGGCAAGACCTCGCTGTTGAACCTGATTGCCGGTTTTGTCGAACCCAGTTCCGGGCGCATCACCCTTGACGGTGTGCCGGTCAAAGGCCCGAGCGCCGAGCGTGGCGTGGTGTTCCAGGACGACGCCCTGCTGCCTTGGCAGGACGTGCTGGCCAACGTCGGTTTCGGTCTGGAGCTGGCTGGCGTTGCCAGGGACAAACGCGAAATTCGCGCCCGGGAAATGCTCGCGCTGGTGGACCTTTGCGGTTTCGAACACCGCCGAATCTGGCAACTCTCGGGCGGGCAGAAACAACGTGTCGGCCTCGCTCGCGCCCTCGCCGCAGACCCTCGGGTTTTGCTCATGGATGAGCCCTTCGGTGCGCTCGATGCCTTCACCCGCGAACAGATGCAGGAGCTGTTGCTGCAAGTCTGGCAGCGCACCGCCAAACCGGTGTTCCTGATTACCCACGACATTGAAGAAGCGGTATTCCTCGCCACGGATCTGATTCTGCTGGCGCCTGATCCTGGGCAAATCGTCGAGCGCCTGAACCTGGATTTCGGTCAGCGTTATGCCGCCGGTGAGTCGGCACGCTCGATCAAGTCCGACCCGCGCTTTATCGAAACCCGCGAACACGTGCTCGCCAAAGTGTTCTCCCAACGCAGTGCCGTCCAGCGACAGGAGCGCGCATGAGCACCTATGAAATTCCCGCCGCGACGGTGAAGTCGAGCTCGACGGTCATTGCGCTGCGTCGCAGTTTGAACACACGCTGGATCAGCGTACTAACGCTGGTCGCTCTCGTTGCCATTTGGTGGGCCGTCACGGCCACAGGTTTGATCGAACCGCTGTTCCTGCCGCCGCCGTCCGCCGTGCTGCAAAAAGGCTGGCTGCTGGTAACCACCGGCTACATGGATTCGACCTTGTGGCAGCATTTGGGCGCAAGCCTCAGCCGTATTGGCCTGGGCCTGGGCTTCGCCGTGCTGACCGCCGTGCCGGTGGGCATCGCCATCGGCCACAATCGCATCGCTCGCGGCATTCTTGATCCGCTGATCGAGTTCTATCGCCCGATTCCGCCGCTGGCTTATCTGCCGCTGATCGTGATCTGGTGCGGTATCGGTGAGTTGTCGAAAGTGTTGCTGATCTACCTGGCGATCTTCGCGCCGATCGCGATAGCCACCGCCACTGGCGTACGCACCGTCGACCCGGCGAAATTGCGCGCCGCACAGTCGCTGGGTGCGACTCGGGCGCAGTTGATTCGGCATGTGATTCTGCCCAGTGCCTTGCCGGACATTTTGACCGGCGTGCGGATTGGTCTGGGTGTGGGTTGGTCGACATTGGTGGCCGCCGAGTTGATCGCCGCCACCAGTGGTTTGGGCTTCATGGTGCAATCGGCCGCGCAATTCCTGGTCACCGATGTGGTGGTGCTGGGGATTCTGGTGATCGCGCTGATCGCTTTCGCCATGGAAATGGGCCTGCGTGCCCTGCAACGCAAACTCGTGCCATGGCATGGCCAGGCTCACTGAGTATTCAATGTGGGAGGGTCTATGGCGAGGGGCAAGCCCTGGGGTGGAGCCGACCACAATCCCGCGTAGGAGCTGCCGCAGGCTGCGATCTTTTGATCTTGAAAGAGCAAGATCAAAAGATCGCAGCCTGCGGCAGCTCCTACATAAGGCGATCGGCGTCGCTTTAATTGAACGCGATGTAGAAGTAGCCCAGCTGTGGATCCCGCCCCATCGGGGGGACCCTCGACACGAAAATGTCTTTCACCCGGCCCAGTTCCGGCAATTCCATCACACACAAGCCATCGACAAAGTCAGTGGGTTGCAGGCTATTGAACTCGACGCTGAACGGCATGCGCTCGCTGTTTGGCAGCTGTGAGCGGGGCGTTTCTGCAAGGGTGTCGATATGGATCGGCAGTTCACTGCCATCGGGCAGCCGCAGCGTCCCCGTCTTGCCCAGCAGTGCCTGAAAGTGTTGGCTTTGAACCTGTTGCAGCATGGCATCACTCCATCAGCAAAAGTGGCCGGGGGATTGGCATCCCCCGGCCAGACCCTCAGTTGCGCGAAGGGAAAAGACCGTTCAGGGCGATGCTGAAGTTGAGCACCAGGAACGGGTTCATCACCTCCATGGGCAAGCCGTTGCCGGCGGACGAGATTTCCCCTGTTACCGTAGTGGCCACGCCCTTGAGCGGTACGGCCGCAGCACCTTGCTGATCGGAGTAAATACTCGCCGAACCGGGACCGCCGCCCGAGGCACCAATGAACGAGTTGGTTGCGGTCGGGTTGGTGACCGGGTTGCTCGCCGGGCTGGCCAGTTGCAGGGTGGTGGTGGCCGTGAGTCCGGACAAGGCGTGGGTGTGGTTGGGCAGGTTAGTGATGGTCGCGGTGACGTTTTCGGTCCCGGAGGCTTCGCCGATGACGCGCGGGGTCAGGCCCAAGCCGTTGCCCATGGCGACTGGCATGCGACCTTGCAGGTTGGGCAGCATGAAATTGGTGGTGCCATTGCCTCCGTAGTAGGTTCCCAGCAGTGCGAAAACCGTGTTGTATTGCGCGATGCTCAGCGTCTGGCCGTTGCACAGGGCCCAGCCGTTGGGCGCGAAGTTAAAGGCGAAAGACTGAATAGTGCCGATGAATACTTCCATGGTTCCTCATCCCTCAGGTTAGTGTCTGATACGTCACGTTGCAGGCCCGGTTAACCGGGCAGTTCGCGCTGATCAGCCGACTCCTTTCATCTCCGTGGCTGGGTCACGCCACGCCAAAGCGTAGACGCTGATCTGAATGATTGCCGGACGTCGTCCGTCGCAAGGCCAGCATCGACGTCGGGCTCGCGCCTGTCCTACAGTGCTGGGGAAGCTTCGGTTTTCACATGGCCGTTGCAAGGGGAGGTAATGGAGGCGCGCAGAGAAACACCGCTGGGCGATACTCAGGACCCGCATGCGATGCCGGGGTTGTGGGCGGCTGTCCGTCGCTTGCTGCGATGGGCGCGGGAGCACTGGCTGTTGTCGATCCTGGTATTGGCCGCGCTGGCGCGTTTTTACGACCTGACAGCGGCGGCGATCTGGGGCGACGAAGGGTCTAGCTTGTTGCTGAGCCAGTATTCCCTGGCCGGGATCTGGGAACATGCGGCTCATGATGTGCATCCACCCCTGTATTTCATGCTTCTGCACGGCTGGATCGGCCTGTTCGGCGACGGCATTTTTTCGATTCGCTGCCTGAGTGCGCTGCCGGGGATTGCCACGGTGGGGCTCGGCGTCTGGCTGGTGGACCTGCTCGCGACCCGCCGCGCCGCGTTGCTGGGCGGAGTCCTGCTGGCGCTGCTGCCCACGGCGGTGCGTTACAGCCAGGAAGTGCGGATGTATTCGCTGCTGGGCCTGTGGCTGATCGGCGCCACGATCGCCTTGATGTATTGGATCAGGCGGCCGCAACGCACGCGCTATCTGGTGATGTACACCCTGCTGATGAGTGCCGCGTTCTACACCCATTACTTCACGGCGCTGTGCGTGCTTTGCCACTGGCTGTATCTGGGACTGATCCGCGTGCAGCCAGGGTATCGATTGCGGCACATTCAGCGCTCCGGCTGGTGGCTGGCCAATATGGCGATTGTGGCGTTGTACCTGCCATGGCTGCCCAGTCTGTTCGATCTGGTGCAGCACATGGATCAGCTCAAAGCCAATGGCGATGTGGGGTGGGAGGCGCCCGTCACGCTCGGCTCACTGCCTTCAATGATCTGGTCGTTCCTGATCCAGGACGATGGCGAGAACCTGCCCACACTGATTTTTATTGCGTTGCCACTGGCGCTGCTGGCCCTGGCGGGCGTGGCGCTGGCGCGCGATCGCAGTGTTTTCCGTGGCAGTGCGCTGGCGCTGATCTACACCGTTCTCCCGTTGTTGTTGGTATTTGCGGTGTCGTTCATATCGCCGGTGTTCATCGAGCGTTACCTGACCGCTTATGCCCTGGGCTTGCCGATGCTTGTGGCGCTGGCCATCGATCGTTTGTACGCGGACTTCAAGGTAGTGGCGCTGGCCGTGCTGATGTTGTTTGTCGGCGTCGAGCTGGTGGGGCTGAAGAACAATGCCACGGTGGATACCGACGATCAGATCAGCGTCATGGTCAGCTATGTGAACCAGCACTTCGCTCCCGGCGACCGAATCGTCACCAGCGACATGCTCTGGTACCTGAGTTATGTCTATTACAACCGCACTGATGCCAAACCATTGCTGTACACCCCGCCGTTGGCCAATGGCAGGTCGAGCCGGCCGAACGCTTACGGTTTTGGCACGTTGGTGACCGGTGAGGTCTATCTGGATAGCCTCGGCAGCTTGCCCAAGGGCAATGGTCGCGTCTGGCTGGTCGGTAGCGTCGATGGACCGGACGAGTTCGCCCCTTTGCCCGAGGGCTGGCAACGCATCGGTGAAACCGGGGCGGGAGGCGCCAGGGCACGCTTGTATGTGCTGAACTAAGCCCGTGTTTTCAAGGCTTAATCGATTCATCTTTCAGCCGGTTATATCAATCGTTTTTTCCAGTCGATTTAGCTCCGATTTGATATCAAAGCACCACTAGTCGCAACACCATTCATGGTCTACGCTCGTCACGTGAAAGGACTTATGACGGGTGAATGGATGCAGCACTTTCACTTTATTTCCGGCTTGCCGCGTTCAGGCTCGACCCTGCTTTCTGCCATTCTTTTGCAGAATCCGCGTTTTCATGCCGGTATGACCAGCCCCGTGGGGGCGCTCTTTTCCGGTGTTCTGGAACAGTGCAGCGCCGGCAGCGAATTCGGTGCGGTGATCGACACCGACCTGCGTCGCCGTCTGTTGCGCGGCCTGTTCGATTCTTTCTACGCCGACAAGGCCGACAAACCGGTGGTGTTCGACACGAACCGCCTGTGGAGTTCGCGCCTGCCGGCGATCAGCGATCTGTTCCCTCAAGCCAAAATCATTGCCTGCGTGCGCAATGTCGCTTGGGTCATGGACAGCATCGAGCGCCTGTACCGCGCCAACCCCTTCGAAAACACCAAGCTGTTCGGTGATGCGGTCGAACGCAACACGGTCTATAGCCGTTGCGAAACCTTGGCCCAGCGCAATCGGCTGGTGGGGTTTTCCTGGGCCGCCCTGAAGGAAGCCTATTACGGCGAACACGCCGATTCGTTGCTGATCATCGATTACGACCTGCTGAGCCAGGCGCCTGAGCGGGTGATGCGTCTGGTCTACGATTTCATTGGCGAACCCTGGTTCGAACATGATTTCGACCATTTGGCCTACGACGCACCGGAATTCGACCAGGCCCTCGGCCTCTCGGGGTTGCATAAGGTGAAGGCCAAGGTCCAATTGCAATCCAGGCGAACGATCCTGCCGCCGGACCTGTTCAAGCAGTACGCCGAGTTGTCTTTTTGGCTCGATGGCTCAGCCAGCGCCGCCAATGTCATTCGTATGAAAGCCGACGCCGCGATCAGTTGATCGCGGCGTTTTTCATTGATGCCTCAGAAAGTTCGAGTCCGGGTGAGCAGCATGTGGTGGAGCAAAGGCAAGTCGCGGGTTACCGAAGGCGCACGAGCGCTGGCCTCGCCAATGATCATGTCCCTGGAGCCACGCATGCTGTTCGACGGTGCGGTGGCCGCCACGGTCGCCGACACTGCCCAGGCCGACAGCCATGCCACCGCCGAGGCGGTCAAAGCGCCGACCGCCGATCAACCGGTCGCCAGCAAGGACACCCACGGCCAGGCCGATGCCACACCGGCGCCAGCACCCGTTGCGGTGCCGGGGCAGAGCGTGGTGTTCGTCGATTCTCGGGTCAAGGACGCTGGCAGTCTGCTTCAGGGTATTGCTCCCGGTACCCAGGTGGTTCAGCTCGATGCCAGCAAAGATGGCCTGCAACAAATCGCCGATTATCTGGACGGCCATCAGGGCATCAGCTCGGTGCAGATTATCGCCCACGGCAACGCGGGCGATTTGTGGCTGGGCAACAGCTACTTGTCTGCCGACAACGTCGCGGCTCGCAGCGCGGTGCTGGCGAAAATCGGCAAGGACATGAACGTCGGCGGCGACATCCTGATTTACGGCTGCTACACCGCCGAAGGCGAGCGCGGCTTGAGTTTTATCGACTCGCTGGCTCAATTGACCGGCCGCGATGTGGCTGCCTCCAGCGATCGCACCGGGCTCGGTGGCGACTGGGATCTGGAAATTGCCACCGGCAACATTGAAAGCGCCAATGTCCTCTCGACCACGGCCATGACCGACTATCAGTGGGGGCTGGCTACTTGGAACGCCACTAACAACGCCAACACGGGCGTCGGTTCGCTGCGCGCGGCCATCGCCTCGGCGCAGAACGGCGACATCGTCACCTTCAGCAGCAGCATGACGGTGCAGCTGACGTCCGAACTGTTGATCAACAAGAACATCACCGTTGATGGCGACTTGAATAACGACGGTGCGGCTGACGTGATTCTCGACGGTCAGTACAGGACCCGAGTGATTGAAGTGACGGCCGGCAGTATCGTGACCCTCGATGGCCTGGTGATCACCCGTGGCCTGGTGTCGGGCACGGGCGGCAACGGTGGCTACGGTGCCACGGGCGCGATGGCCGGGGGGATTTTCAACGCAGGGATTCTGACCCTGAACAACGTTACCGTGACCTCCAACGCCGCTTCCGGTGGTGGCGGCGGCGGCGGTGTCACCGGCGCTTTTTACGGCGGTGGCGGTGGTGGCGGCGGCGGCTTGGGCGGCCAGGGCGGCGGGCATGGCGGTTCGGCAGGGCCGGGCACCGGCACATTGGGCGGCCAGGCGGGCGGCGGCGGTGTTGGTGGTTACGGCGGCGGTTATGACGCCACCCACATGGGTGGTCGCGGCGGTACCACCACTGGCGGGGCTGGCGGCATAGGTGTTTCCTATTACAGCAACGGCGGTAACGGTGCGACGGCCACCAATGGCACGATTTCCATTGGCGGCGGTGGCGGCGGGGCCGGATGGGACAAGGTCGGTGGCGCCGGCGGCAACGCGGTGGGCGGGATCTACAACGCCAGCAGCGGCACCATCACCATCGTCGGCACGTCGACCATCAGCAACAACATCGGCGCTGGTGGCGGCGGTGGCGGTGGTGGTGGCCAAGGCAGCAATGCCAGCAATGGCGGCATTGGTGGCCGTGGCGTCGGTGCGATCTGGAACAAAGGCACGCTACTGATCACAGCCGCCAACTTCGCGGCCCTGGCCGGTAATGCCGCGGCCAGTGGTGCAGGCGGTACCGCGCAGGGCGGTGGTTCAACCGGCACCTCGCCGACCTCTGTCGCGACCATCTACAACGACGGTGGTGTACTCAACACCGCGTATTCGCCACCGCCGACCGCGACCATTGTGGTCGCTGATACCACACTGAGCATCGGCGAAACGTCCCTGGTGACCATTACCTTCTCCGAGGCGGTAACCGGTCTCACCAATGCGGATCTGACCATCGCCAACGGCACCTTGACCGCGGTAAGCAGCGGCGATGGCGGCATCACCTGGACGGCAACCTTTACCCCGTCCGCCAGTATTTCCGATACGACCAACGTCATCATCCTGGACAACACCGGTGTGATAAACGGCCTGGGCACCCCCGGCGTCGGCACCACCAACTCCAATAACTACACGGTCGACACCGTACGCCCGACCGCCAGCATCGTGTTTACCGACACGGCGCTGAGAATCGGCGAAACCTCCCTGGTGACCATCACTTTCAACGAAGCGGTCACCGGTCTCACCAATGCCGACCTGACGATTGCCAACGGCACCTTGACCTCGGTGAGCAGCGGCGATGGCGGCATCACCTGGACGGGGACTTTCACGCCGAGCGCGAGCATCACCGACACGACCAACCTGATCACCCTGGACAACACCGGGGTCAGCGACCTGGCGGGCAACGCCGGCAGTGGCACCACCGATTCGAACAATTACGCCATCGATACCGTGCGGCCAACGGCAACCGTCGTGGTGACGGACAATGCGCTGAAAATTGGTGAAACCTCGCTGGTCACGATCACCTTCAGTGAAGCGGTCAGCGGTTTCACCAACGCCGACCTGAGCATCGCCAACGGCACCTTGAGCGCGGTGAGCAGCAGCGACGGCGGCATCACCTGGACCGCGACCTTCACACCTTCCGCGAGCACTAACGACGCGACCAACCTGATCACCCTGAACAACACCGGGGTCAGCGATCTGGCGGGCAACGCCGGCAGCGGCACTACCGATTCGAACAACTATGCGATCGATACGCTTCGTCCGACCGCAACCATTGTGGTGACGGACAATGCGCTGAAAATCGGCGAAACCTCGCTGGTGACCATCACCTTCAGTGAAGCGGTCAGCGGGTTCACCAACGCCGACCTGACCATTGCCAACGGCACCTTGACCGCGGTGAGCAGCAGCGATGGCGGTATCACCTGGACAGCGACGTTTACCCCGACCGCCAGCATCACCGACACGACCAACCTGATCACCCTGGACAACACCGGCGTGGCTGATCTGGCGGGCAATGCAGGCAGCGGCACTACCGATTCCAACAACTACGCCATCGACACTGTGCGGCCTACGGCAACCATTGTGGTGACGGACACGGCGCTGAGAATCGGCGAAACCTCGCTGGTGACCATCACCTTCAGTGAAGCGGTCAGCGGTTTCACCAACGCCGACCTGACTATCGCCAACGGCACCCTGACCGCGGTCAGCAGCAGCGACGGCGGCATCACCTGGACGGCGACCTTCACACCTTCCGCGAGCATCAATGACACGACCAACCTGATCACCCTGGACAACACCGGCATCGCGGATCTGTCGGGCAACGCTGGCAGTGGCACCACTGATTCCAACAACTACGCCATCGACACCGTGCGTCCGACCGCCACGATTGTGCTGGCCGATACGACACTGACAGCAGGTGAAACTTCGCTGGTGACCATCACCTTCAGCGAGGCGGTCAGCGGATTCACCAATGCCGACCTGAGCATCGCCAACGGCACGTTGAGCGCGGTGAGCAGCAGTGACGGCGGCATTACCTGGACCGCGACCTTCACGCCAACCGTCGGCGTGAGTGACCCGAGCAACGTCATCACCCTGAACAATACCGGTGTGACCGACATCGCTGGCAACACCGGCAGCGGCACCACCAGCTCTGGCAACTACACCATCGATACGGTGCTGCCGACCGCGACCATCGTGGTCGCCGACAACGCCCTGAAAATCGGTGAAACGTCACTGGTGACCATCACGTTCTCCGAGGCGGTGAGCGGTTTCACCAACGCCGACCTGACCATCGCCAACGGCACCCTGACCGCGGTGAGCAGCAGTGACGGCGGCATCACCTGGACGGCGACCTTCACCCCGACCGTCAGCATTACCGACGCGACCAACCTGATCACATTGGACAACACCGGCGTGCAGGCTGCCGGCACCGGTAACGTGGGCAGCGGCACCACCGATTCCAACAACTACGCCATCGATACAGTGCGGCCAACGGCAACGATCGTGGTGACGGACACCGCGCTGAGAATCGGCGAAACGTCGCTGGTGACCATCACTTTCAGCGAAGCGGTCAGCGGTTTCACCAACGCGGACCTGACCATTACCAACGGTACCCTGACCGCGGTGAGCAGCAGCGACGGCGGCATCACCTGGACCGCGACCTTCACACCTTCCGCGAGCATCAACGATACAACCAACCTGATCACCCTGGACAATACGGGCATCGCGGATCTGGCGGGCAACGCCGGCAGCGGCACCACCGACTCCAACAATTACGCCATCGACACCGTGCGCCCGACCGCGACGATTGTGCTGGCCGATCCAACACTGACAGCGGGCGAAACCTCGCTGGTGACCATCACCTTCAGTGAAGCGGTCAGTGGTTTCACCAACGCCGACCTGACCATCGCCAACGGCACCTTGACCGCCGTGAGCAGCAGCGACGGCGGCATCACCTGGATCGCGACCTTCACGCCAACCGTCGGCGTGAATGACCCGAGCAACGTCATTACCCTCGCCAATACCGGCGTGGCGGATCTGGCCGGCAACACGGGCAGCGGCACCACCAACTCCGGCAACTACACCATCGATACGGTGCTGCCGACTGCCACTATCGTTGTTGCCGACAATGCGCTGAAAATCGGTGAAACCTCGCTGGTGACCATCACCTTCAGTGAAGCGGTCAGTGGTTTCACCAACGCTGACCTGACCATCGCCAATGGCACCTTGAGCTCGGTGAGCAGCAGCGACGGCGGCGTCACCTGGACCGCGACCTTCACACCGACCAACGCCATCACCGACACCAGCAACGTCATCACCCTGGATAACAGCGGTGTGCAAAACGCTTCGGGCAATGCCGGCAGCGGCACCACCGATTCCAACAACTACGCCATCGACACAGTGCGCCCAACGGCCACCATCGTGGTCGCGGACGCGGCGCTGGCGGTGGGGCAAACCTCGGTGGTGACCATCACGTTTTCCGAGGCAGTGACCGGTTTTACCACGGCCGATCTGACGGTGAGCAACGGTACCCTGAGCAATCTGAGCACCAGCGATAACATCACCTATACCGCCACCCTGACGCCGACGGCGAGCATCACCGACTCGACCAACCTGATTACCCTGGACAACACCGCAGTGATCGACGGAACAGGCAACACGGGGACCGGGACCACCGATTCGAATAACTACGCCATCGACAGCCTACGCCCGACCGCCGCCATCGTGCTGAGCGACACGACCCTGAAACCGGGCGAAACCGCGCTGGTGACCATCACCTTCAGCGAGGCGGTAACGGGTTTCGACAACGCTGACTTGAGTATCGCCAACGGCACGTTGAGCGCGGTGAGCAGCAGCGACGGCGGCATCACCTGGACCGGGACCTTCACCCCCACCGCCGGGATTACCGATACCAGCAACCTCATCACGTTGAGCAACGGCGGCATCTCGGACCTGGCCGGCAATGCCGGGTCTGGCACCACCAACTCGGCCAATTATGTAGTGGAAACCGAAGTGCCGACCGCCACCATCGTGGTTGCCGATAATGCGCTGAAGGTCGGAGAAACCTCGTTGGTCACCATCACGTTCAGCTCGGCGGTCAGTGGTTTTGACAACGCTGACCTGACAATAGCCAACGGCACCCTCAGCAACGTTTCGTCCGTCGATGGTGGCGTGACCTGGACCGCAACCTTCACCCCTGCGGTCAGCGTGACGGACACCACTAACCTGATCAGCCTGGATAACAGCGGTGTGACCAACGCGTCGGGCAACAGCGGTGTCGGCGTGACCGACTCCAACAACTACGCGATTGATACCGTTCGTCCTGATGCGACCATTGTGGTGGCGGACAATAAGCTGGGCATTGGTGAAACCACCACGGTGACCATTACCTTCAGCGAAGCGGTGTCCGGTTTCGACCTGTCGGACCTCAGCGTGGCCAATGGCGTGCTGTCCAGCCTGGCCAGTAGCGACGGCGGTGTGACCTGGACCGCCACACTCACACCGACCGCGAGCCTCAACGATGCGACCAACCTGATCCTGCTCGACACCGGCAATGTGCTCGACGCGGCGGGTAATGCCGGCGCCAGCATCGCCATTTCCAACAACTACGCACTCGATGCGACTCGCCCGACCGTCACCATCGTGGTTGCCAACCCGAACCTGGGCATTGGCCAGACGACGCTGGTGACCTTCACGTTCAGCGAGGCGGTCAGCGACTTCGATTTGTCGGACTTGAGCGTCACCAACGGCGAGCTGACCAATCTGGCCAGTAGCGACGGCGGCAAGACCTGGACCGGAACGTTCACACCCACCGCGAGTATCACCGACCCGAGCAATTTCATTGCGCTGGACACTAGCAACGTGACGGACCTGGCGGGCAACATCGGCGCCAGCGTCGCGGTGTCCAACAACTACGCCATCGACGGCGAACGGCCGACGGCCACGGTGGTGGTTGCCAACCCGAACCTGGGCGTGGGCCAGACCTCATTGGTGACATTCACCTTCAACGAAGTAGTGAGTGGCTTCGACCTGTCCGACGTCAGCGTGGCGAACGGCAGCTTGTCCGGTTTAAGCAGCAGCGATGGTGGTAGAACCTGGACCGCGACCCTGACGCCGAACGCCAATGTCAGCAGTGGCAACAATGCGATCAGCCTGAGCGTCGCTGGCGTCAGCGATTCAGCAGGCAACACGGGCAGCGGTGTCAGCCTGTCGAACAGCTATGCGATCAATACGGTCGTTGCACCGTCGTCCCCGCCTGTCGTGGTGCCGCCGGAACCCGAGTTCCGGGTCACGGTTCCTGTCACCGTGCCCGATCTGCCCAACGTGCCATTACAACCGATCATCTTCACTGCGCCCACTGGCGATCTCGGCTCGCCGCTGACCTTTACCCCGCTGTTTGAACAGCGAGTGATCGGCAACGGCATTCGGCCTTTGGGCGATATTTTCATGAGCCACGGGGCGCTGACGCCTAGCTTTATCGCGCAGGTATTCAGCAGCAGTGAAAACGGTGGCGATGGCTCAGGTCACGGCTTCCTCGGTTTTGGCGGTGGCGACGGCGGGGTCTTTGGCAGCAGCACGCTGTCAAATCTGTTCAATCAGGACACGGGCAGTGAGGGGGAATCGCTGAACGCCTTCGGCAATAACTCAATCAGGATGGGAGATGCTTCCCAAGGACTGCGTGGTGTGTTTGGCGCACCGAGTCTTGGTCAGCAATTGCAACAACTCAAGGACACCGAGCAGCGGCAGATCGAAAGCCTGGCCGCGGCTTTGCACCAGGTCGGCATCAGTGAAATGCAGGCCTGAAAAAACCATTAAAGCAGGGCGGCATCTGGGGGCTCCAAGGATGAAGAGAAGTCAGAAGTTATTCGGCGCCAGCCTGCTGGCGCTGGCGATCAGCGGGTGTGCAGTCACCAGTGAACCGATCGAACGCAGCGTCAGCCAACAGCGCGCCAAAAGCGATCTGCAAAACATGTACAAGGGGCAGGAGCCTCTCAGCGGCCCGCTGACCCTGCACCAGGCCATGGCCCGGGCAGTGAAATACAACCTCGAAGGCCGGCTCAAGATCATGGAAGAGGCCTTGGCCAAGCGCCAACTCGACCTCGCCAGCTTCGACATGTTGCCGCGCATGGCGCTGGACGCCGGTTACGTGGGGCGTAACAACGTCAGCGCCTCCAGCAGCCAGAGCGTCGAGACCGGGGCCCAGTCCCTGGAACCGTCGACCTCCCAGGACCGCGACCGTGAAGTGGCGGACCTGACCATGGTCTGGAACGTGCTCGACTTTGGTGTCAGCTACATCAGCGCCAAGCAACAGGGCGACCAGCGACTGATCGTCCAGGAGCGTCGGCGCAAGGTTATCAACACCATCGTGCAGGACGTGCGCTCGGCCTATTGGCGAGCCATGGCCGCCGAACGTTTGCTCAAACAGATCGACAGCCTCATGGTTCGGGTCGAAACCGCTCGCACCAATAGCCAGAGCATGAGCGAGCAGCGTATCGGCGATCCGATTCAGGCATTGGGCTATCAACGCTCGCTGATCGAAGCCACCCGGCAACTGGAAGAACAACGCCGCGCACTGTCGTTGGCGAAAACCGAACTGGCAACGCTGATCAACCTGCCGCTGAGCACCGAGCTGACGCTGGCAACCCAGGACGATTACATCATCCCGGAACTCAAGGTCGATCTCGCCAGCCTGGAACAGGAAGCCCTGACCAGTCGGCCGGAGTTGCGCGAGCAGGATTACCAGACCCGGATCAGCGCCGCCGAAACCCGCAAAGCCATGCTGCGTCTGCTGCCGGGGCTGGAGTTTGCCGCTGGCGGGCATTACGACAGCAACTCGTTTTTGGTGGAGCAGGGCTGGGCGGATTACGGGGTGAAAGTCACCTGGAACCTGTTCAATGTGATTTCCGCGCCCGCCGCGATTGACGTTGCCAAGGCCGGTGAAGAAGTCGCCGCGGCGCGCAGGCAGGCGATGTCGATTGCCATACTGGCGCAGCTTTACGTGGCCAACGCCAACTATCGCGAGGCGATGCGGCAGTTCAAGACCAATCAGCAACTGTCAGACATCGATGGACAAATCGTCGGCCAACTGCGCAATCGTCATCAGGCGGCCGGGCTGGGCGAACTGGACCTGATCCAGGGCGAGCTGAACACCTTGCAGGCCGATCTGCGACGCGACCTGTCTTACGCCGATCTGCGCAACGCTTACGGGCAAATCTTCGCCAGCGCCGGTCTCGATCCCCTGCCGGACGAAGTGCAATCGACCGAAGTCCAGTCCATCGCCACGGCCCTGGCCAATCGCGAAGAGGCGTGGGCGGCGGGCAATATCTCTGTGCCGGTGGCCCATGCCCCGGTCCAATAATCTGCTGGCGCCGACGGCGAGCATCAGCCGCGCCCAAAGGGAGACCCGCAACGGCCATCGCGGCACGGCAATTCTGCTGACCGGTTTGCCGGCCGCGGGCAAATCGACATTGGCCCAGGCACTGCACGCCGAGTTGTTCGAGCACGGCGTGCAGAGTGTGGTGCTCGATGGCGACGGACTGCGGGTCGGGCTCAATCGCGATTTGGGGTTTACCGACAGCGATCGCCTGGAAAACATCCGCCGCGCCAGTGAACTCGCGGCACTGTTGGTCGAGAACGGCCAGATCGTCATCCTCGCGATGATCGCGCCCTTGGTGGAGTTACGTGAATTGTTCGTCCAACGGTTGGGCGAGGACTACCGCGAAGTCTGGTGCAGTGCCTCGTTGGCGGTGTGTGAACAGCGTGACCCCAAAGGTCATTACGCCCGGGCTCGACGGGGTGAGTTGGCGGGGTTTACCGGTATTTCCGCGCCTTACGAACCACCGCCATGCGCGGCGCTGGTGCTCGACACAGGTGCGCAGTCGGTGGAGGCCTGTCTCGACCGTTTGCTGACCTGGCTCGGCGAATGCGCGGTGCTGCCGAAACGATGAGTCGGCCGGCCTTTTCCCGCTTGCCGGTAACGGTGGATTTGCCGTTGCTGTTGCAGGCATTGACGGTGATTGGCGAGGGCGACTGGCACAGTCACTTCAATAGCGATTATTACGCTGGCGACTGGAGCGGTGTGGCACTGATTTGCGCGGCCGATGCCTTGACTGAACTGTCGCCCGGTCGCGGCGAGACGCTGTTGCGTGCGCCTTGGCTGCAAGATGCTCGATGGCAGCAAGGGTTGCGGGATCTGCCGCTGCAGATCGTCTGCGCGCGGCTGCTGCGGCTCGGCCCGGGCGGGCGCATCCATGAACATCGCGACTATGACCTGGGCGCGCCAGACGCTGACTTGCGTCTGCATATCCCGTTGCTCAGTCCACCCCGAGTGGACTTTCTGCTGGACCGCCAGCGCATGCCGATGGCCGCTGGCGAATGCTGGTTTCTCGACCTGTCGCGGCCTCATCGCGTGGACAATCGCGATACCCGGGCACGGGTTCATCTGGTGCTCGATTGCCGGCCTGGTGCCTGGCTGGAGCAGGCGATTATCGACGGGTTGGCAACCACGCCACCGCCGCAATTCGGTCATGACGCTTTAGCGCAGTTCCAGGCGTTGGTGGCCAGCGATCCGCAGCTGTGCAAGTCCTTGCAGGGGGTGCAGGACAACGAAGCCTTTATCGTCCGTACCCTGGAACTGTCCGCCGAGCGTGGACTTGCGTTCACCGCTGAAGAACTGCGCGCGGCGATGCGCGACGGTCGCCGTCAATGGAATGAACAATGGAGCGCCTGAACCTGGAAGGCTGGTTGCCGATTCGCGTGTGGCAAGAGGCCGGGCAATGGCAAGTCGACTGGTGCTGGTTCGGTGACACGCCGCTGCATCAGCCGTTTTTTCGTGAGGCCGTGGAAGACGCGCTGCGACTGCCGTTCAATCAGGCGTTTCGCCGGAAAACTGCATTGTCGACCCTCGCTGACTGGCAGGTTTGCAGCCCTGGGCTGGCCCCGAGTGCGTTTATCTTTCATGCCTCGCGATGTGGCTCGACCCTGATCAGCCAGATGCTGGCGCAACTCGACAGCCACATTGTCGTCAGCGAGCCACCGCCGCTGGATGCGTTGTTGCGCAGTGATTTGCCCGCCGTCGAGCGCCGTGCTGCCATCAAAGGGGTGCTGTCTGCTTACGGGCAACGTCGGCTCGGTTCGGAGCAACGACTGGTCATTAAGCTCGATGCCTGGAACATCACTGAATTGCCTGTGTTGCACGAGTGTTTTCCCGAAACGCCTTGGTTGTTTGTGTACCGCGATCCGCTGGAAATCGCCGTCTCGCATCTGCGCCGTCCGGGCATGCACATGGTGCCGGGGATGATCGGGACGAGCGGGCTGGACGACGAATTGCCGTTCGATAGCCGCGAGGATTACATCGCCCGGCGGGTGGGGCGGTTACTGGCGTCGGGGTTGGCGCAATGCCGGGCGTTTGGCGGCCTGGCGGTGAACTACAGCGAACTGCCACAGGCCATGGCGGGGCGGTTGGCTGAGTTTTTCGGGTTGGATGAATTGCAGCGTGAGCAAGTGTTCGCGGCAGTGGGGCAGCATGCCAAGCAGCCGTCGCAGGTGTTTGTTGGTGACAGCGATAGCAAGCGTCGTGAAGCCTCGGTGCTTCTTAACGAACGCATACAACAATGGGCGCTAGAGCCTTATAAGGCTTTGAAAAAAATGCGCAAAATATGATTGGAATGGCTTTTTGTGGCGAGGGAGCTTGCTCCCGCTCGGCTGCGAAGCAGTCGCAGGTTTTAGGGCCGCTACGCGACCCAGCGGGAGCAAGCTCCCTCGCCACAGGTCATCGGTGCATCAAGGCTTGGACGACAAATCCGCCATCCCCTTGAGCAATTCGATCGGCAGCGGAAAGACGATGGTCGAACTTTTATCCCCGGCAATCGAACTCAGCGTCTGCATGTAACGCAGCTGCATGGCACCCGGCTGGCGTCCGAGCATTTCGGCGGCCTGCATGAGTTTTTCCGAGGCTTGCAACTCGCCTTCGGCGTGGATCACCTTGGCCCGACGTTCCCGCTCGGCCTCGGCCTGCTTGGCGATGGCGCGAATCATCGATTCGTTGAGGTCCACGTGCTTGATCTCGACGTTGGCCACCTTGATGCCCCAGGCGTCGGTCTGCGCATCGAGTACTTGCTGGATGTCGACGTTCAGCCGTTCCCGTTCGGCCAGCAATTCATCGAGTTCATGTTTACCGAGCACCGCCCGCAATGTGGTCTGGGCCAGTTGGCTGGTGGCCATGAGAAAGTCTTCGACCTGAATGATCGCCCTTTGCGGATCGAGCACGCGGAAATACAGCACCGCATTGACCTTGACCGAGACGTTGTCCCGGGTGATGACGTCTTGCGGCGGTACGTCGAGCACCACGGTACGCAGGTCGACGCGAACCATTTGCTGGACCACTGGAATCAGCAGGATCAGGCCAGGGCCCTTGACCTGCCAGAAGCGTCCGAGCTGGAACACCACGCCGCGTTCGTATTCGCGCAGGATACGGAAGGTCGACCCCGCCAGTGCAATCAGCAGTAACAGCAGCGCGGCAAAACCCAGTTGCAGACCCATGACTATTCTCCGCCATCATTGTTCATACGGGCGCCGCGTCAGCCGCGACCACTTCCAGCAGTAGACCCTTGCGTGCCACTACCCGGACCTGTTGACCCGGTTGCAGCGGTGTTTCGCTCATTGCCTGCCATTGCTCGCCTTGCAGGTGCACCCAGCCGATATAAGCGTTACCGGCCTGCAACGACGTTATCGGCGTCACGGCGCCCAGTATTTCGGCGTCACCGCTGACGTTGCGGCGCGGTCGGGTTTTCAAGGCGCGGATCACCAGGAAAATCAGTAGCAGTGCGCTGATCAGTCCCAAGCCGATCATCAACGGAACAGGGACTTCGGCGTTAGTCAGAATCACTGCCCCAATCACGAACATCACAAGGCCGCCCAGGCCGACCACGCCGTAATTGGGCAAGGCCGCCTCGGCGATCAGAAACGCAATGCCGAAGGTGATCAACCAGAGCCCGAGGGGATCGGGAACCAGCACCACGAGAGTGTCCGCCGCGAAAACCGGTCCGCTCAGGGCCAGCAGCAGCGTAATTGCACAGCAACGCATGTTCACTTGACCCTCCGGGAGAGTCATCCGTCCGCGAGCCGTTCATGACTCTGTATACAAGTCTAGTTGACCCTGCATTGGTATGAATTTTGACCAGTGTCGACAGCGTCCGACGGGCGGATTTCCCGCCGGATCCCACCAGCGGGCCTAGACTTTTAAGGGAGGCAAAAGTTAACCATCGTCCGCGATTCGTTGCTGCGGACACCGAGGTGCATCATGCGTATGGCAAAAACCGTGCAGAACAGCCTGGACAAGGCCCACTGCGAATATGACATCGTTTCCCACCCGCACTCGGCCAGCAGCCTTGAAACGGCTCGGCTCGCGGGTATCCCTGCCGAACGGGTCGCCAAATCGGTGATCCTCGACGACCGCCACGGGCATTACTTGATGGCCGTGCTGCCTGCCAGCCGTCACCTGGACCTGAGCAAAGTCCGTGGCAGCAGCGAATGGCAAGTCACCCGGGAAAGCAACCTGCCGCACCTGTTCGACGATTGCGAACGCGGCGCCGTGCCTGCACTGGGTGAATCCTACGGGATGGACATGGTCATCGACCCACAGCTGACCCGGCAGAAAGATATTTACCTGGAAGCCGGCAACCACAACAACCTGGTACACATGAGCGTGCCGGAATTCTTGAAAATGGTGCCGCATGCCGAAGTGTGCGAGTTGAGTCTTTCGGCATAACAGTCGCCCCGACTGACGTCTTCGCGGGCAAGCCTCGCTCCTACAGGACTTGCGAAAACCCTGCGGGTACGGGCTTGCCCGCGAATAGCCGCACCGCGGTCACCCATCCAATAAGCGATCACCAAGGAGCCCGACATGGAATCCCCAACCCACAGCCTCCCATCCCTGTTCAAACAACTCGGCCTGCCGGATGACGCCGAAAGCATCGATAAATTCATCGCCACCCATTCACCGCTCAAACCCGAACTGCACCTGGCCGACGCGTTCTTCTGGAGCGAGAGCCAGGCAGAGCTGCTGCGTGAGGAGATTCTGGATGATGCCGATTGGGCGGAGGTGGTGGATCAGCTGGATGTGATGTTGAGGAAGGGGCGGGGGGTGTAACAATCATCTTTCTGGTGGCCACTGTCGGGACGTATGCGCTAGAGCGAGTATCCAGATCGCGTCTGGCCCCAGTTCATAAACGACACGATAGCTCTGATGTGGAATTAACTCGCGGGTACCTGCAATGATTCCGCCAGGGCCGCTTTCTGGGTATTGGGCAATGCGGGATATCGCGTCCTTGAAGCGGTTGTCCATGTCGATGGCGGCTTGCGGGTTGACGGCATGCAGGTAATCCCAAATGTCTGCACGATCCTGTGCTGCTGTTGGCGTCCAGATTATCTTCATTCTTGTATGGTTGCTCGCACTCGCCTGGCAGTGAATTCTGCTTCAACTTCTTCATTGGTCAGGCCATCCCCAGCGCGCATGGACACTCGGGCCTTATCGACCTTACGTTGCAGGAACGCTTCGTACTCGCGCGATTCTCGTTGGGTTTGAACGAATTGACGCATCATTTCCCTGACGATTTGAGAGGCAGGACGATGAGAAGCTTCTGCTTCGGCCATGAACTGTTCACGCAATTCGGGTTCGAGTTTCATCGTAAAAACGGCTTGTTTTGACATGTCCAAGTCCTCGGAATATGTACTGACGAAGTATATACATCTTCACTACATTCTTTGGTTCAAGCTTGTACACGTCACGACAGACGGACGTTCCTTGCATTGCGGCCGGGAAAGCGGACGAACGCAAGGGTCACACCCCGGCAAACCCTGAGGCCGTTGCTATGCTTTGACTTGATGGGGGCGCGTGGCGAACCCGTCGATCAAGGCTTGCGTTGATCATGGGGATCTAATAATGAAAAACCCTTACGCTCCCGGCTTCTGGTGCGCCATTGCGGCATTGGTTTTGCTGTCGGCCACCTATTTCTACGGCGTCATGCTGGCCCACCAGCTCGACACGGCGCTGATATTCCTCGACAGCGCGGCGGCGTTGATCGCCGTGATGGCTATCGTGGTGGTCGCCTGGGCTTCATTACAGAACCAGCGCATCAAGAAGCGACAACTTGAACAAGGCAAGACCCTGGTGCTGATCTGGGACACCAAGGTGGCTTTGCGTCGCGTCGAAACGGTGTTCGACCGGTATTTCTGGGGCAGTTACTGGCAACCGGGGCGCACGTTCCAGGAAGTCATGGGCGAACTCACCGGCACGCCGCTGGAAAAAAGCCTCGAAACCTTGAAAAAACAATGCCTGGCGCTGGACAAGCAAGTGGCCGATGAAGGGTGGCACTGGCTCAACAATGCGCGAGAGCTATCGGATGTCGCCAACGCCATGGCCCGTGAACGCTATCAGCTGGATTTCTGCGACCCGCGCGCGGAAGTGACCGGCGGGGCGGTGATCAATCGGGATTTTGAAGTGCTGGTGTATACGTGGACCGCCCGGCTCAAGAGCTTTGATCATCAATTGGATGAGATTGAGGTTCAGTATTCCTGAGTTTGATGTTGGCAGGACTGACGCCATCGCGGGCAAGCCCGCTCCCACAGGTTCAGCGCAATCCTTGTGGGAGCGGGCTTGCCCGCGATGGCGATCTCATGACCACCAAAACTCTCGCCCCCATGCGCGATCCATAGACACTCTTTCACCTTTAATCATTGGGCCGCTTTGCGGAGCAAATGCTAATCTCCATCCCACTTTCAGCGCAGTCGTGACCGCAACCCGCCATGGGTTCAGGGAAGACGACCACATTTTCAACAACGGACATTGAACGGGTACTTCATGAATAAATCAGCAGGCGTGCTTCTAGGAATTGTCGTGGCCATCGGTGCAATCAGCGCTGGCGGTGCGTGGTACACCGGCAGCAAACTCGATGGGGTGCTGAATACCTCGATCACCGACGCCAACAAAGAGCTGCAAGCCGCGCTGGCTGGTTCCAACGGCACGGCGTCGCTGGAACTGGTGTCGCTGGATCGCCATGTGTTCAGCAGCACCGCGCACTACCGCCTCAAGGGCGAAGGCGAGATGTTTGGTGAAGCACCGGTCGAGTTGCTGTTCGTCGACCGCATCGAACACGGTCCGCTGCCGTTCTCGCGCCTGGTGTCGCTGAAGTGGTTGCCGGTCCTGGCGACCAGTCACTACGAGCTGGAAAAGACCCCACTGACCGAAAAGTGGTTCGCTGCCGCCAAGGACAAATCCCCGGTCAAAGGCGTGGTTAACATCGGCTACGACAACTCCACCAAGGGCACCCTCGAGTTTCTGCCGCTGGAAACAGCACTGGATGACAAATCCAATCTGACCTTTTCCGGTATGAAACTCGATGTAGCCGCCAGTGCCCAGGCGCAAAAGGTCAAGGCAGACGGTTATATGGACAGCCTGAAGCTGACCACCGTGGCTGAAGATCAGACCCCGGTGCAGGTCGAGCTCAACGGCTTGACCGTGGCCAGTAACCTGAACAAAAGCACGTACGGCTATTACACCGGCGAAAACACCGTTGTGCTGACCAGCAGCAAAACCACCTTCGGCGCCAAGCAATCGGTACTCGGCGTCAAGAACTTTGAAATGAAGAACCAGACCGAGGAAACGGGTACCAACGCTTCGGGGCGTGCCGATTACAAGGTCGGTGAAGTGTCCTTGAACGGCAAGGTTATCGGCTCTGCGAAGATGGCCATGAGCCTGAAAAACCTCGACATCCCGTCAACGATGTCGCTGATGCAGATCTACCAGACCAAACTGCAACCCTACGAAAGGGCCGCCGCTGAAGCCGCTGCCGCCGGTGAACCGGCGCCGGAGCTGAACCTGACCCCGGCTGAAGAGGCGCAGGTCAAGACCGGCCTGGAGAAACTGCTGGCCGCAGGTCCCCAGGTGGCCCTGGAAAACCTGTCGTTCAACACCAGCAACGGCGAAAGCCGCGCCAACCTGGTGCTGGACCTGACCAAACCGCAGTCCATGGACCTGCCGCCAGACCAGTTGGTCAAGCAATTGATCGCGCTGCTGGACTTCAACCTCTTGGTGTCCAAGCCAATGCTGGTTGACGTGCTCACCGTGCAATCGCAAATCGACGGTCAGACCGACGCCAAGCTCATTGCCGATCAGGCGAGCGCAACCGCCGACATGTTCAGCAGCATGGCGGTGGGCACGCAACTGGCGAAACTGGACGGTAACAACGTCGTCACCAAGCTGCACTACACCAACAATCAGGTGGACTTCAACGGCCAGAAAATGACCCTCGAGGAATTTGTCGGCTTCGTGATGAGCAAACTCGGCGGCACGGGCGACGTCAGCATCCAGTAAAACTGCAGGCCTCACCGCAACGCCCGGCCTCTGCATTACGCAGACGCCGGGCGTTTTGCTGTCTGGGGTTTGGAAACGGGGAGAGGGGGAGGAGGTTCCAATGTCAGTCAATCAAGGCACGGAACCTGTGGGAGCGGGCCTGTGGCGAGGGGGCTTGCCCCCGGTGGGCCGCGAAGCTGCCCCAAAATCTGTGATGTATCAAAGATCGTGTGAGTGCTACGCACTCAAACGGGGGCAAGCCCCCTCGCCACAGGCTCGCTCCCACAGGGGCTGCGCTTGGCTGACTGGTACCAGAGAAGGCCCGAGCGTCAAGAATCTGAATAATTATTGTGCTCTGGATAGTCGACTACGCTTGCATGCAAAACTGCGTCGATAAAGCCTGGCCGGGTCTTTCGATCCGGCTTTCCGCTACGAATGGGCAAAGGGACATTGCGACCCGGCTGGCCATGTAAGGATGCTGACGAATGCCGTGTATTGCAGGTCCCTTTATTCATCGTGGTTTACGCCCCTTGTTTCGCGTTGCGCTGTGCGGCCAATTGCTGTGGCCGGTGCTGGCGTTCGCCGATACGCCTTATGACCAAATGGTTCGCGATGCACGAGCCGGCAACTACACGCCTGCGCTGGCTGTATTGCGCCAGGTGCCAGTCAACCAGGCCACCACCGGCCAGATCAGCGATCACTTGCAGATCGCCAGCTGGGCAGGCCTGGACGCTGAAGTGGTTCGGGTCTATGAAACCCAGGGGCACAATCGGGCGTTGCCGGTTCAGGCCCTGACCGCTACCGCGCGTGCCTATCGCAACCTCAAGCGCTGGGACTCGGCGACCCAGGTATACAACAAGGCTCTGGCTCTTGACCCGAAAAATGCCGACCTGCAGCTGGGGTTGGCGATGACCCAGGCCGACGCCGGTAAGCCTGACGAGGCGGTTGCCCGCGCCAGGGCGCTGGTGGCGGCGAAACCGGATGACCCTTCCCGCCGCTTGGCCCTGGCCTACGCCTTGACTCGCGCCGGTGCCACCTACGACGCATTGTTTGAATACGACCAGGCTTTCATCCGCGCCGGCAGCAAGCCCGACGTCGCTCGGGAATACGTGATTGCCCTGCAACGCGCCCGCCTGCCAGAACCGGCCTTGCGCCTGGCGCGTCAGCGGCCGGGGCTGCTGGATCCGGTCACGCTGCGACGTCTTGAAGGTGATCTGGCCGCAGAACGCGTGCGGCTGGCCGAGCTGGCCACCCGCAGCGAAAAAGAACGTTATCTGATCGCTGATCGGGCTCTGGCCGATTACGACCAGTTGCTGACGACCTGGACGCCGGATCTTCAGGCCCACGATGACGTCATCCGCTGGCGAATCGATCGCATGGGCGCCCTCAAGGCCCGCGCGCGCACCGCTGATGTGATCGCCGAATACCAGAAATTGCTCGCCGAAGGTGTGAAGATTCCGACCTATGCCTTGCGTTGGGTGGCGTCGTCTTATCTGGACCAGCGTCAGCCAGAAATCGCCACCGATTTGTATCGTCAGGTGCTGGTGGCGCCGGATGCCGATGTCGGCGACCGTCTGGAAGACAGTACCGCGCTCTATTACGCCTTGCTCGAAAGCGATAAGGCCGATGAAGCACGTCAGGTCGCCGAGGACTTGGCCAAGACCCAGAAGCCACGGATCGAGCTCAAGGGCTTGCCGGTGGGCAATCCCAACGATGAATGGATGGACGCGCAGCAACTCGCTGCCCAGGCCGGCACCTACGGCGCTGATCTGCCGTCGGGTGAGCAGCGTTTGCAGACGCTGGTGGATCAGGCCCCGGGCAACCTCGGCCTGCGTCTGGCCCAGGCCGATCTGTACCTGGCCCGGGACTGGCCACGGCGCGCCGAGAATCAGCTCAAGGAAACCGAGAGCATGGCGCCGCGGGACATCGGGCTGGAAGTTGCGCAAGGTCACACCGCCATGGATCTGCAGGAGTGGCGGCAGATGGATGCGCTGACCGACGATGTGGTCGCGCGTTTTCCGGACAACCGTCAGGTCCAGCGTTTGCAGCGCCAGCGTGCGGTCCATGACATGGCCGAGCTGCGGGTGGAGGCCTACGGCGGCAAGAGTTATGGCGGGGGCAACGGCGACGCCGGGGCGGTCAACGGCAGTCGCGATTTCGGCATCGAAACCACGCTGTACAGCCCCCCCATCGATGAAGACTGGCGCGTGTTCGCCGGTGCCGGTTACGCCACCGGCGACTTCCAGGAAGGCACCGGCCACCATCGTTTTCAGCGCGTCGGGCTAGAACGCCGGACTCGCGATATGACCCTGGAGGCAGAAGTCTCCAACCATTCCTATGGCTTCGGTGACAAACAGGGCGCGCGCCTGGCGATTGCCCGAGACATCGACGATCACTGGCAGTACGGCGGCAGCCTCGAATACCTGTCGGCGCAAACGCCGTTGCGGGCCTTGAACAGCGACATCACCGCCAACGGCGGCAGCGGTTTCATCCGTTGGCGCGCCAATGAGAGCCGTGAGTGGAGACTGGCGCTCAGCCCCTCGCACTTCAGCGACGGCAACAACCGTGTCGAAGCCTTGCTCACCGGTCGCGAGGGTGTTTACCGCGCGCCGGGGTTGCAGGTCGACCTCGGCCTGGAGGTCGGCACCAGCCATAACTCCAAGTCCGACGACGTGCCGTATTTCAACCCCAAATCCGACTTCAGCGTGCTGCCGACGGTGAACGTCAATCACGTGCTCTACCACCGCTACGAAACCTCCTGGAGCCAGCAGTTCCAGGCCGGTGCGGGCACCTATAGCCAGCGCGATCACGGGACCGGCGGCGTCGGCCTGTTGGGTTACGGCCAGCGCTACAGCTGGAACGACGTATTCGAGGTGGGCGGCCTGCTGAGCGTGATCAACCGGCCTTATGACGGCGACCGCGAAACCGATCTGCGCCTGCTCGTCGACCTCACTTACCGCTTCTAGAAGAGTTTGAAGATGCCTTTTATTTCGCGTTTCATCCTTTTGCTGGGAGTGCTGTTGATCAGCGCCTGCGCCCAGCAAGCCCCAGCCTTCGCACCGCCGTCCGAACGTCCGATGCCGGCCAATGAAAAGCCGTGGCCGAAAAACCACGTACTCGGGATCGCTTACCACGATGTTGAAGACCGTGACCCCGATCAGGCGGTGGTGGCCGTGCGCACCGAGCGTCTGCTCGAGCAACTGGCGTGGCTGCGGGAGAACAACTACAAGCCGGTCACCATCAACCAGATCATGGCCGCTCGCAACGGTGGCCCCGAGCTACCGCCACGGGCGATCGTGTTGAGTTTCGACGATGGCTATTCGAGCTTCTACACCCGCGTTTTGCCGGTGCTGCGCGCCTATAACTGGCCCGCCTTGCTGGCGCCGGTCGGGGTATGGATCGATACGCCGCTGAACCAGCCGGTGGATTTCGCCGGTACACCGCGCAAGCGTTCGGACTTCCTGACCTGGGAGCAGATCCGCGAAATTTCCCGATCCGGCCTGGTGGAAATCGCCGCCCACACCGACGCCAACCACAAAGGCGTGTTGGCCAACCCGCAAGGCAACCTGCAACCGGCGGCCGCGACCCGGCGCTATGACGCGGCTACCGGTCGCTATGAAACCGAAGCGCAATTCCAGGCCCGGATGCGCGCCGATGTGGCGGCCATCTCGGAGAAGATTCTCAAGGTCACCGGTTACAAACCGCGTGTCTGGGTCTGGCCCTATGGCGCGGCGGACGGCACTTCGCTGCAAGTGGTCAACGAGCAGGGTTATCAGATGGCCCTGACTCTGGAAGATGGCCTCGATGCCCTCGACAACCTGATGAGCAGCCCGCGCTTTCTGGTGGCCTCGGACCCGGATGGCGAACACTTCGCCAACAGCATCGTTTCGGTGCAGACCGAATCGCCGATGCGCGTGGTGCATGTGGACCTGGACAACGTCTACGACCCGGACCCGGCCCAACAGGAAATCAACCTCGGCAAACTGATCCAGCGCATGGCCGACATGGGCGCCAACACGGTGTTTCTGCAAGCCTTCGCCGACCCTGCCGGCGATGGCCTGGTGCACTCGCTGTACTTCCCCAACCGGCACCTGCCGATGCGCGCCGATATCTTCGACCGCGTGGCCTGGCAGTTGCGCACTCGGGCTCAGGTCAAAGTCTATGCCTGGATGCCGGTGCTGAGTTTTGCCCTGGATTCGAAGCTGCCACGGGTCACTCGTTGGGACCCGAAAACCGGCATCACCTCGATCGATCCGGACCAGTACAAGCGCTTGTCGCCATTCGACCCGAACGTGCGGCGCATCATCGGTGAAATCTACGAAGACATGGCGCGCCTGACCTCGGTCGACGGCATCCTCTATCACGATGACGCGGTGCTGTCGGACTTCGAAGACGCCGGCCCTGAAGCCCTGAAGGTTTACGCCGCCAACGGTCTGCCGGGTTCGATTGCCGCCCTGCGTGACGATCCGGCCACCTTGCAGCGCTGGACGCGTTTCAAGAGCCGCTACCTGATCGATTTCACTCACGAACTGACCGCCAAGGTCCGCGCCATTCGCGGCCCGCAAGTAAGAACGGCGCGCAATATTTTCGCCGAGCCAATGCTCAACCCCGAGAGCGAAGCCTGGTTCGCGCAGAACCTCGACGACTTCCTGGGCGCCTACGACTGGACGGCGCCGATGGCCATGCCACTCATGGAAAAACAGAGCCGCAAACAATCCGGCCCTTGGCTCGAAACGCTGGTGGCAACGGTGAAATCGCGCCCCGGCGCACTCGAGCGCACGGTGTTCGAATTGCAGGCCCGTGACTGGACGAAAAAAACCGACGCCGACATCGACGGCGAACAGTTGGCTGAGTGGATGGGCCGCCTCAAGCGTCAGGGCGCCACCAGTTTCGGCTACTACCCGGACAACTTCCTTGAGAACCAGCCGGACCTGAAAACCGTGCGGCCCGCGCTCTCCAACAAGTGGAATCCATAACATGCTGGACAGACTTTTAGCCCTGCTGGTTCTGGCGATCGTCCTTGGGGTTCCCCTCGGGCTGATCTTTCTGCTCACCGGGCAATTCCTGATGGACTTCGTGTTCTTTTATCCACTGTTCATGTCGGGACTGTGGATCGCCGGCGGCCTGTATTTCTGGCTGCATTGGGAGCGGCACTGGCCGTGGCAGGACGACACTTTGCCGCCAGCGCTGGCCGGCGAACCGCTGATCTCGATCCTGATCCCTTGCTACAACGAAGGCGACAACGCGGCCGATACCATCCATGCGGCGCTGGCCCAGCATTACCCGAACATCGAAGTGATCGCGATCAACGACGGCTCCAAGGACAACACCGCCGCGGTGCTCGATGCACTGGCGGCGCAGGATCCGCGTCTGCGGGTGCTGCACCTGGCGGAGAATCAGGGCAAGGCCGTGGCCCTGCGCATGGGCGCCATTGCGGCGCGCAGCGAGTATCTGGTGTGCATCGACGGCGACGCATTGCTGGCGCCGAACACCGCGGCGTATCTGGTGGCGCCGATGCTCGACAATGCGCGCCTCGGCGCCGTGACCGGCAACCCGCGAATCCGCACCCGTTCGACCTTGATCGGCCGCGTACAGGTCGGCGAGTTCTCGTCGATCATCGGCCTGATCAAGCGCACCCAACGGGTATTCGGGCGGATCTTTACCGTCTCCGGGGTGATCGTCGCCTTCCGTCGCACGGCGCTGAACCGGGTCGGCTACTGGAGCCCGGACATGATCACCGAAGACATCGACATCAGTTGGAAGCTGCAACTGGATCACTGGAGCATTTTCTACGAGCCCCGCGCGTTGTGCTGGATTCTGATGCCGGAAACCCTCGGCGGCCTGTGGAAACAGCGTCTGCGTTGGGCCCAGGGCGGCGCCGAGGTGCTGTTCAAAAACATCCGTGGCATCTGGCAATACCGCCATCGTTACCTCTGGCCGCTGCTGTTCGAATACTGCCTCTCCACCGGCTGGGCCTTCACCTTTCTGCTGTCGGTGATTTTCTGGGGCGTTGGCAAATTCATCGAGATGCCGCCCGCCATTGCCGTTGATCACCTGATGCCACCGGCGTTTACCGGGCTGCTATTGGCAGTGGTCTGCCTGGTGCAATTCGCGGTCAGCATCCTGATCGATCGCCGTTACGAAAAGGGCCTCGGCAAGACCATGTTCTGGGTGGTCTGGTATCCGCTGGTGTTCTGGCTCATCAGCCTGCTTACCACCCTGGTCAGCTTCCCGAAAGTGCTGTTCGGTCAACATCAGAAGCGCGCGCGTTGGGTCAGTCCGGATCGGGGCATCAAGCCGCTGAATGACGATGAAGAGGAAGTCATCAAATGAAAATCATCAGAACCCGGCAGCGGCCCTTTCTGGTCGTGATCGATGTCTTCTTAACCGTGCTGGCTTGGGTCGGTCTGCTGTATTTACTGGTGCGGGGGTTGTGGCCGTTGATCGATACCCATGACGGCCCGCGCATCGATGCGTCGTTTTTCGACGCCCTCGGCACGTTGCAGATTTACCTGTGGGTGGCGTTGTTGAACGCGATGATCCTGATCACGTGGGCGCGTTATCAACAGCGCAAAAGCAAGAGCTTCGCCCAGCGCCGTTTGCCGGCGCCGGTGGTGGATGACCAGGGGCTCAGCAAAAGCTTCAAGCTGAGCGGCGACCGGCTGGCGAAACTGCGCACGCCGGGTTCGATGACCATTCATAACGATCAGGATGGCGATGTCAGTCATGTCGTTACGCACTTCTTCCCGGTCGACCCGGCTGACCTACCGCCGCCTTTAGCCCCGCTGGAGCATCCGCTGGTAATCCGCCTGCCAGCCGAAGATGACGACAACCGCGAGCCAATGAGCCACGTCTAGATTCGCATTCCCTGTGGCGAGGGGGCTTGCCCCCGTTTGAGTGCGAAGCACTCACAAGATCGTTGGTAAATTAGAGATTTTGCGTCTGCTTCGCAGACGAACGGGGGCAAGCCCCCTCGCCACAGGTTTGCGCCTTGCCACAGAGGTTTACGTGATTGGCGGGGAAACAGCCGTCAACTCATGTCCCGAATCAGCCGCCAGGCCTCATCCACCGACAACGGCTGCTTCATCCGTTCAGCGAGCATCGCCATCGCCCGCTCTTCATCGCAGGCCACGGCCGCCGCCACCACACCGTTCTTGCCGAACAGGCCAATAAACGGTGGATGGTCAGGATCACCCTTGAACTCGACCTCGTCCCAGGCCTGGGCGTGACCGAGGTAGTCGTAGTTTTTGCCGAAGTGCCAGGTCCAGAAATACGGTACGTCGAGGTAGCGTTCGTCGCCGCCGAGCATGTTCGCCGCGGCAATCCGCGCCTGTTGCTGGGCCAGGCGCCAGTGCTCGATCCGTTGCGGCTGGCCGTTGAGCGGGAAGGTCGCGATGTCGCCGACGGCCCAGAGCCCGTCGGTTACGCGCATCCCGCCGTCGACCTTCAACGACAGATCCTTTTCTTTGGGCAAATCGGCAAACGGGGTCGTTGCCGGGGTGACGCCAATGCCGACCAGCACCAGATCCGCCGGCAAGCGCTGACCATTGTCCAGCAGCACTGCTTCGACTTTGCCTGCGCCTTCGATCCGGGCCGCTTCGCCATCGGTATGAAACACCACGCCGTTGGCCTCGTGCAGGGCACGAATCGCTTTGCCGACGGCATCGCCGAAGTGCGCCTCAAACGGGATGGCATGGCGGGCCAGGACAGTGACATCCAGGCCGTACTGACGCAGGGAAGAGGCGGACTCCAGAGCGATGAAACTGTCACCAACGATCACTGCCCGTTGACCGGGTTTTGCACTCGTCAGAATCCGCTGCGCCTGCGCCTTCGAGCGCAGCACGAATACCTGCGGCAGATCGGCGCCAGGCAGCGACAGGGTTTTGGGGATGCCGCCGGTGGCAATCACGGCGGCGTCATAGTTCAACGATTGACCATCGGCCAGGCGCAGAGTCCGGTTCGCTGCATCCAGGCCCATCACATCGCTGTTTATCTGTTCAATGCGTTGTTCGCGATAAAAACTTTCATCGCGCAGAGGCGGGACTTCATCTGGCGGCATCTCGCCTGCAATCACGAATTTGCTCAATACCGTACGGTCGTAGCCTGCCTCGGGCTCACGGTCGATCAGCATTACCCGGCCGCCGAAGCCTTTCTCCCGTAGCGCTGCGGCACAAGCCGTACCGGCGGCACCGGCGCCGATAATGACAAAGGTCCGCTTATCATCAGCCGGCGGTGTGCTCGCGGTGGGCATCGGCTGGTCATCGACCCAGACCTCATCGTCGCGGATTTCAAGCGGGTAGCGTCGCAGACTGTCCAGGGACGGTGGCTCGCATAACGCGCCGTCTTCGAGCCGGTACGCCGCCTTGTGCCACGGGCAGATCAGTCGCCCCTCACACAGCGCACCTTTGGCCAAGGGAGCCCCGGCGTGGGGACATTTGCCCTGATAGGCACGCAATTGATCGCCGAGCCGCAGCAAGACGATTTTTGTCTTATCGATCCGGACTTCAAGGCCACGGTCTTGGGGGACATCGGCGAAACGGGCGACGCGATGCAGGGCCATGATCGATCTCCTGGCAAGTGTTTCACTTAGGAGTTTGGCGCTTATTCCCAGGTTCAGCCAATTCTGCTGCCAGCGCACGAACGGTCCGGCTATAGTTTGCCAGCCGACGACGGCCTCACCCGCACAAGGTGCTCCGGTATGACCCGATTAACCTTTTTGAACCCTTGGCTGGCGGCCGTTGCAGTCGCCCTTTGCGTGCAGTTTCCGGCGCAGGCCCAGGAGCGTTTCACCCTCAGCATTCCCGGTGTTTCGGACAATCGTCTGTTCACATCGGCGGCGGCCAGCGATGCCAGCGGTTGCGGCGGCAAGAACCAGTCCCCGGCCCTGAGCTGGAACGCCGGCCCCCCGGGCACCCTCAGCTACGCCATCGTCATGCACGACCCGGACGGTCAGAAAGGCCTGGGTGTCGATCACTGGATTCATTACGGGATCAAGGCCGCGACTCGTCAGATCCCGGCCGGTGTCGGTGCCAAATCCGCCCTCGAAGGCGTGGGCGGCACCAACATCAAAGGCACCACCGGTTACATTGGCCCTTGCCCGCCCATTGGCGACAGCTCCCATCACTACATCATTCAGCTTTACGCCCTGGACCTGGCGCCAGACGCCTTGCCTGCCGGCCTGACCCGCGCGCAACTGATGGAACAAATCAAAGGCCATGTGCTGAAAAACAGCAGCGTGGTGCGGCGTTATCACCGCTGAAGATTTTTTCCGGCGATTAACCCGAACCTGCCGGGCTGTCCGTCTCAGAGGATGAATGAGTCAATTTCCTCCTGAGGTCAGCCCCCATGTCCCTCCCTCTGCATTTCCTCCGCCCGGCCGCCCAGGGTTTCGCCGCCGGGTTGTTGCTGGCCGTTGCCGGTTGCGGCGCTTCATCCACGCCAGACTCTGAGACGAACAGCCCGGAAGCGGTTGCGCCACCGATTCAAGAAGCGCTGAAAACTGAAGCGTTAGTGCGTAGCGAGGCGGTCATGGTAGATACCGCGATGGCCAAGCGCAGCGCGCGACCGGCACCGTTAGTCGCGTTCGCGCCCATGCCGGCCGGTGAGGCTTATCCACAGGGCTATCGGGATGAGCAGCGGGAGCAATATCAGGCGTTGGCCGATAACCCGATTCACAGCGTGACCGAAGCACCGGTCTCGACCTTCAGTGCCGATGTCGATACCGGCGCTTACGCCAACGTCCGGCGCTTGCTCAATCAGGGGCGCTTGCCTCCCGAAGGGGCGGTGCGGCTGGAAGAAATGGTCAATTACTTCCCCTACGACTACGCCTTGCCCACCGATGGCTCGCCGTTCGGCGTGACCACCGAGCTGGCGCCGTCGCCGTGGAACCCGCATACCCGATTGCTGCGCATCGGCATCAAGGCATCCGATCGCGCGGTGGCGGAACTGGCTCCGGCGAACCTGGTGTTTCTGGTGGACGTGTCCGGCTCCATGGACCGTCGCGAAGGTTTGCCGCTGGTCAAAAGCACCCTGAAATTGCTGGTCGATCAATTGCGCGAGCAGGACCGGGTTTCACTGGTGGTGTATGCCGGAGAATCTCGCGTGGTGCTGGAGCCGACTTCCGGACGGGAAAAAGCGAAAATTCGTACTGCCATCGATCAATTGACTGCAGGCGGCTCGACCGCCGGAGCATCGGGTATCGAACTGGCTTATCAAATGGCGCAACAGGCGTTTATCCCCAAAGGCATCAACCGCATCCTGCTGGCCACCGATGGTGATTTCAACGTTGGCATCAGCGACTTCGACAGCCTCAAGCAAATGGCTGTGGATAAACGCAAGACCGGCGTGTCCCTGACTACCTTGGGTTTTGGTGTGGATAACTACAATGAACACCTGATGGAACAACTGGCCGACGCTGGCGACGGTAACTACGCCTACATCGACAACCTGCGCGAGGCGCGCAAAGTGCTGGTGGATCAGCTCGGTTCGACTTTGGCGGTGGTGGCGAAAAACGTGAAGCTGCAGGTGGAGTTCAACCCGGCGCAGGTCAGTGAATATCGGCTGCTGGGTTATGAGAATCGCGCCTTGAAACGCGAGGATTTCAGTAACGACAAAATCGATGCTGGAGAAATCGGCGCAGGGCATACGGTGACGGCGTTGTATGAAATTGTGCCCAAGGGCGAGAAGGGCTGGCTGGAACCGCTGCGGTATGGCAATCCTGGGGCCGATGTATCCGCAAAAAACGGGGAAATGGCGATGCTGCGAGTGCGTTATCAGTTGCCGGAAGGTGGGAATAGCCGCTTGATCGAGCGGCCAATCCTGAGTGGTGAGGCCGGCAAACTCTCGGCCGCCAGTGATGATCTGAGATTCGCCGCTGCCGTCGCCGCATTTTCCCAGCAGCTCAAGGACGGGCGTTATACCGGTGAGTTCAGCCTGAAGGACACCGAAGCCCTGGCCCGTGGCGCACGAGGCGATGATCAATTCGGCCTGCGCGGTGAATTCGTGCAATTGGTGGAATTGGCGCAGAGCCTGCGAACCCCGACCGCCTCGAATCAACAGCCCAACGACAACCGGATAGAGTGAAAGAGGCCAGCACTGACATGTCCGATCCTGTAATCAGCTCAGCCGCCGGCAGCGATGAATCGCTGCTGGCGCGTTACCGCTCGGGCGACGGGCCGGCGTTCGAAGTTTTGTACGCCCGCCATCGCCAGGGCCTTTATCGATTCCTCCTCGGCCTCAGCGGCAAGCCCGAACTGGCCGAAGAGGTGTATCAGGAAACCTGGCTGAGCCTGATCCGCAGCACCAGTCAGCCACAAGGCCGGGCGAACTTTCGTACTTGGCTCTACCAGATTGCCCGCAACCGACTGATCGATTACTGGCGCAAACACGGCATCCACAACCCGTTGCACGACAGCTATGACGAACAGGCTCACGCCCTGATCGATGACGCGGCCGACCCCGAACAACTGCTAAGCCTGAGCCGCGACGGTCAACGTCTCGAAGCCGCCCTGCAAACCCTGCCCGCCGACCAGCGCGAAGTGTTCCTGCTGCGCGCCCACGGCGACCTCGACCTGCCGCAGATCGCCACCCTCACCGAAACCCCGCTGGAAACCGTTAAAAGTCGCTTGCGCTACGCCCAGCAAAAACTGCGTCGGCTGCTGGCCGAGGAGGTACTGACATGACTGACGCCCGACAAACACCGCCATCGCCCGACGATGAAGTGCTCAAGCATTTTCGCGACCACGCAACCGGCGAACCACCGGCGCATCTCGACGCCTTCATCCTCGCAACGGCCCATCGCGAAGCTCCCGCGCCGAAGCCGAACCTGTGGCAGCGCTGGCTCCGCGCCTGCCAGCAACCCCGCTGGCAGGTTGCGTTCGCCAGCCTCGTCGGCGTCGCGCTGATGCTTGCACTGGTGCAGCGCACCCCGGAACAACTGCCGAGTTATGACTTCGCGCCAGCGCCAAAAGCGTCCGCACCGGTTGCCAAACAGGAAGCCGCTGAGGCGAATGAACCCGCTGCTCGCTCCCAGGCTACGCCGGCCGGAGCAATGTCCATGCCCGCACCGGCTGCGCCAATGGCGGAGTTTTCTGCACCGATGCAGCGTGAGTCGATCAATAGCGAAATGGCTGACGAAGCAAAACTCAGCAAACGCGCCGCCGCGCCGGCCAAGTCATTGGATGATCAATTACGTGAAGTGATACGCCTGCAAGACGCCGGTCAGACCCAAGCCGCCGAGGCGCTGCTGACGACACTGCACAAGCGCTTTCCCAAGGAAAACCTCACGGCCCGACTCAAGGATTTGCAGAAGAAATGAGGTGAACAGCGGTCGGCAAATTTGGCATCGACACCCGAAAGCGCGCACTATCGGCCTATAGCCGATGCGTTGGAGGATGCCGTGGCACAAAAAATCGACCGCATCGCCCAAATGCTCAACTGCCCGGTGAAGGGTGAGGAACTGCGGCGAGCAGTGACTGAGAGTCGTAAGGAGTTTCTTCTGGCGAAGCAGGCAGAAGAAGCGCTTGAGGAAGACGTTCTTGATGACGAAGTGTTTGAGGACGAAGAGGATGATGAATACGACGAGTTTGACTGGACGACTGAATGAAAGAACCGCTTTGGCGGTTTTTTGATCAATGGCAGTTGTTCGGTTAAACCGAACAACTGCATCCCTTCAGCAAGTCGCCTTGGGGCATGAAGAAAGCCCACAAAAAAGCCCCAGACCCTAAGATCTGAGGCTTTCTCGTTTCAACATATGGTGCACCAGGCGGGATTCGAACCCACGACCCCTGCCTTCGGAGGGCAGTACTCTATCCAGCTGAGCTACTGGTGCGATGCGGGCGCCATGATACTCATATGCACTGCGGGCGTCCATGCTGGTGAATCGTCTGCCTTTTTCAAAAGCGTAACCTGCGTTTGCTACGCTGATCTGAAAAAATAGGCAAATGCGGCGTTTTCGTTCTTTTTTTCGAACAGCCTATTGTCCTTTACCCCCTTTGATCCTAGGATTCGTTTGAGATTTCAAACGCTCTTGTCTGGGTGCTGAACCGCACGAGTTCGATTTGTGCGCTATTTATGTGCTTCAGCCCGGTGAATGATTTCCCTGACGGCAGCCTATAAGGCGCCTTTCTACAATCATAATTCGCTCCGCGTTTGCCGCGGTGCTGTTAAGGAAAGCCGACATGCAGCTTAAAGACACCCAGTTGTTCCGCCAGCAAGCCTTTATCGATGGCGCTTGGGTCGATGCGGACAACGGTCAGACGATCAAGGTCAATAACCCGGCAACGGGCGAAATTCTGGGCACTGTGCCGAAAATGGGCGCTGCCGAAACCCGCCGTGCGATCGAAGCCGCTGATAAAGCGCTGCCGGCCTGGCGTGGACTGACCGCCAAGGAGCGCGCGAACAAGCTGCGTCGCTGGTTCGAGCTGATCATCGAGAACCAGGACGACCTGGCGCGCCTGATGACTCTGGAGCAAGGCAAGCCATTGGCTGAAGCCAAGGGCGAGATCGTTTACGCCGCTTCCTTTATCGAGTGGTTTGCCGAAGAGGCCAAGCGCGTCTACGGTGACGTGATTCCGGGCCACCAGCCAGACAAGCGCCTGATCGTGATCAAGCAGCCGATCGGCGTGACCGCTGCGATTACTCCGTGGAACTTCCCGGCCGCGATGATCACCCGTAAAGCCGGTCCGGCCTTGGCCGCTGGTTGCACCATGGTGCTCAAGCCGGCTTCGCAAACCCCGTTCTCGGCGTTCGCCCTGGCTGAACTGGCTCAGCGTGCCGGTATTCCGAACGGCGTGTTCAGTGTGGTGACCGGCAGCGCCGGCGATATCGGCAGCGAGCTGACCGGCAACCCGATCGTGCGCAAATTGTCCTTCACCGGTTCGACCGAAATCGGCCGTCAGTTGATGACCGAGTGCGCCAAAGACATCAAGAAAGTCTCTCTGGAATTGGGCGGCAACGCGCCGTTCATCGTGTTCGACGACGCGGACCTGGATAAGGCCGTCGAAGGCGCGATCATTTCCAAGTACCGCAACAACGGCCAGACCTGCGTCTGCGCCAACCGCTTGTACATTCAGGATTCGGTCTACGACGCGTTCGCCGAAAAACTGAAAGTGGCCGTGGCCAAACTCAAGATCGGCAACGGTCTGGAAGACGGCACCACCACTGGTCCGCTGATCGACGAAAAAGCCGTGGCCAAGGTGCAAGAGCACATTGCTGACGCCGTCGGCAAAGGCGCTACCGTGCTGGCGGGCGGCAAGAGCATACAAGGCAACTTCTTCGAGCCGACCATCCTGACCAACGTGCCGAACAACGCCGCCGTGGCCAAGGAAGAAACCTTCGGTCCATTGGCGCCACTGTTCCGCTTCAAAGACGAAGCTGACGTGATCGCGATGTCCAATGACACCGAGTTCGGTCTGGCCTCGTACTTCTATGCTCGCGACCTGGGCCGTGTGTTCCGTGTGGCTGAAGCCCTGGAATACGGCATGGTCGGCGTCAACACCGGGTTGATCTCCAACGAAGTCGCGCCGTTCGGCGGCATCAAGGCGTCGGGCCTGGGCCGTGAAGGCTCCAAGTACGGCATCGAAGATTACCTGGAAATCAAATACCTCTGCCTGGGCATCTAAGCCCGGTAAGGCAAGGCATTGCTTCAAGCGCAAAGGGCACGAGAGCGCTGTCCCTTTGCGACGCTTCAAACGGAATTTTCTCTGTGGCCGGGAAAGCTGTGGCAGTCGATCATCGCATGCTGCCGTAGTTGCCTCCCCGCCGCATTTTCCTTGAACCACGCCGCCCGATGAGCGGTGAATGAGGACACTATGAACAAGACTAACGCATCCCTGATGAAACGCCGCGAAGCCGCTGTACCGCGCGGTGTTGGCCAGATTCACCCGATCTTCGCCGAGTCCGCGAAGAACGCCACCGTGACCGACGTTGAAGGTCGCGAGTTCATCGACTTCGCCGGCGGTATCGCCGTGCTGAACACCGGTCACGTGCACCCGAAAATCATCGCCGCCGTTACCGAACAGCTGAACAAGCTGACCCACACCTGCTTCCAGGTACTGGCCTACGAGCCGTACGTGGAAGTGTGCGAAAAAATCAACGCCAAGGTGCCAGGTGATTTCGCCAAGAAAACCCTGTTGGTGACCACCGGCTCCGAAGCCGTGGAAAACTCCATCAAGATCGCCCGCGCCGCCACTGGCCGTGCCGGTGTGATCGCGTTCACCGGCGCTTACCACGGTCGCACCATGATGACCCTGGGCCTGACCGGTAAAGTCGTGCCTTACTCGGCCGGCATGGGCCTGATGCCAGGCGGCATCTTCCGCGCGCTGTACCCGAACGAACTGCACGGTGTGAGCATCGACGATTCGATCGCCAGCATCGAGCGCATCTTCAAGAACGACGCCGAGCCGCGTGACATCGCTGCCATCATCATCGAGCCGGTTCAGGGCGAAGGTGGTTTCTACGTTGCGCCTAAAGAGTTCATGAAGCGTCTGCGCGCCCTGTGCGACCAGCACGGCATTCTGTTGATCGCTGACGAAGTGCAGACCGGTGCTGGCCGTACCGGCACTTTCTTCGCCATGGAACAGATGGGCGTTGCTGCCGACCTGACCACCTTCGCCAAATCCATCGCTGGCGGTTTCCCGCTGGCCGGTGTGTGCGGCAAGGCCGAATACATGGACGCTATCGCTCCAGGCGGCCTGGGCGGTACTTACGCCGGTAGCCCGATCGCTTGCGCCGCGGCCCTGGCCGTGATGGAAGTGTTCGAAGAAGAGCACCTGCTGGATCGCTGCAAAGCGGTTGGCGAGCGTCTGGTGACTGGCCTCAAAGCTATCCAGGCCAAGTACCCGGTCATCGGCGAAGTGCGTGCCCTGGGCGCGATGATCGCGGTCGAGCTGTTCGTCGACGGCGACAGCCACAAGCCGAACGCGGCTGCTGTGGCATCGGTTGTGGCCAAGGCGCGTGACAAGGGCCTGATCCTGCTGTCGTGCGGCACCTACGGCAACGTTCTGCGCGTACTGGTACCGCTGACCTCGCCGGACGAGCAACTGGATAAAGGTCTGGCGATCATCGAAGAGTGCTTCTCTGAGCTGTGATCCGAGTGCTCTGATTCATTTGTGATCTGATCGACAAAAAACCCGCTTCGGCGGGTTTTTTTATGGTGCTTGAAACACATCAGGGCAATTGAGCTGTATCGAATGGCCAGCATTGACTAAGGTGCAAGCATTGCCGTTGGAGTGTGCGATGACTGCTGTGGTTTTACCTGCTGTACCGCGTGTGCTGATTGCCGAGGCGGACCCTTGGTCTCGCGATCTGCTCAAGCAGGTGTTGTTGAATGTGCGCTGCGACGCGCGGCTGGACCTGTGTGCCGATGGCCAGGAGACCTTGCAGCTGTTGGCGGAAAATCCTTATGACCTGGTAATCGTCGACTGGGAGTTGCCTGGCGTCGATGGCCTGAACGTTCTGCGCAGTGTCCGGCAGCGTAAGCGTAATCCGCCGCTACCCTTCATTCTGATGAGCAGCCGTAACGACAGCGCCAGCGTGCGCGAAGTCTTGCCCCTGGCGCCCACGGCGTACCTGACCAAACCCTTGAACATCGAAAGCCTGACCCAGCGCCTGCAGGATTTGTTGCTGAACGCCGGCGAAGAGGTGTCCTGTGAGGCGCCGTCATTGGCGCCAGGCATGACCTTGTCGGTGTACCTGGAGCGACGTCGCGAACTGGCGGAGGGTGCGCCGTTGATGACCGATGTGCAGGTGGCTATCAAACGTAGCCTCAATCCCGATGGCCTCGATCTGACGCGGCTGGAAGACGAAATCCGCACTGATCCGCAAATTACCGCTGTCCTGATCGCCGCCGCCAACAGCGCAGCCCAGCATCATGGCGTCGCTGTGCAAACCCTGGCCCAGGCACTGCAACGCTTGGGCACCGGGCAAAGCATGAACCTGATTCTGGGGCTCGCTCTCAAACGCAGTGCCCGGCTCAGTGATCCGCAGCTGGCGGACTATGCCGAGCGTTATTGGGAGTTGTCGCTGCACACCGCCGAATACGCCCGGACACTGGCGCGTTTGCTGGATCTGGATCAGGCGCGCTGTTATTGCGCAGGCATGCTGCATTGCCTCGGCGACCTGGCGTTGCTGCGTTGTTTGCAGGAGTGGAAGCAGGCCGGCGGTGAGCTGGATGAATGGCAAGAAGTCGGCGATGTATTGGCCGAATTCGGCGCGGCCTATGGTTCGGCGCTACGGACCCGCTGGCGGCTGCCCTTGGAGCTGCGGGAGCTGATTGCGGCGGTTTACCAGTTCGGTGGCGGGGTTTACTCCCGCGAAGCGCTGGTGATGAACATGGCCGCGCAACTGGCGCGCCTGACCGAGCATGAGGGGATCGAGGTGCTGGCCAAGAGCCGCACAGCGCGGTTGCTCAAGATCGGGTTGCCGGAATTGATGCGTTTGCGCAAGAAGTGAATCTGACACGAAACCCTGTGGGAGCGAGCTTGTGGCGAGGGGGCTTGCCCCCGTTGGGCTGCGAAGCAGTCCTGAATTTCGCAATCTCGCTCCGCCTGGAATACCGCGCGCTCTGGTTTCACGGCTGCTGCGCAACCGAACGGGGGCAAGCCCCCTCGCCACAGGTATCAGCTGCGGATAGTTCTCAGCCAGAAATAATCCGGTTCTTGCCCTGGCGCTTGGCCTGGTACATCGCCGCATCGGCGCGGGCGAACAGCCTGTCGATGCTTTCATCCTCGTATGTAAGGCTGCTCAGGCCCTGGCTGACGGTGATGCCGAAGGTCTGGTCGTCATGGCTGAAGCTTAACCGCTGAATTTCCCGTTGCAGACGCTCGGCCACTTGCATGGCCATGTCCGGTGCACAGCCGGGAAACACCGCCGCGAATTCCTCACCGCCGATCCGTCCGAACAGATCACCACGCCGCAGGGCCGCGCGACCGCTCTCGGCGATGCGTTGCAGCACCTTGTCGCCTTCCTGATGGCCGTAGGTGTCATTGACCATTTTGAAGTCATCGATGTCCAGCAGCAGGAACGCCATCGGCGCACCGTTCAACCGCGCCTGCTCGAATTCGCGATGGGCGCATTCGAAGAAGTGTCGGCGATTGCTGCTTTGGGTCAACACGTCGGTGCTGGCCAGATGTTGCAGCTCGGCTTCCATCTGCTTTTTTTCGGTGATGTCTTCGGCAATGCCGACGATGATCACCGGTTGCCCCGGCTCGGCCTGACGGTTGATGAAGCACTTGTCGCTGAGCCAGCGCACCTGGCCATCGGCAGCGATGATGCGGTACTCGCGGTCTTCAACGGCGCCTTTGACCAGCACTTGCGCCAGGCTGCGCTCGGCGTAGTCCAGATCGTCGGGATAGACGCTGTCGCGCCAATGGTTGTAGTCGGACAGCAACAGACCGGCGGGGCGGCCGAAAATCCGTTCATAGGCCGGGCTGACGTAAAGCACCTGACGGGTTTCCCAGTTGAATGCCCAAAGCACGGCGTTGACGCTGACCAGCAGCGAGCTGAACAGCTGTTCACGTTCGCTCAGGCGTGCCACTTCACCCTGGGCATGCATCAGCGCCATCAGGGTTTGCGCGGCCTCGGGCCACTGTGGAAGGGATGTGTCTTGTAGGTTTTTATGGACCATCGGCACAAATCTCAAAGGGCATGCCGCTATGTCGACAGCGGCCAAAAACAGAGCCCGCCTGGATGGCGAAGTGTCTTTGAGATAGGGGATTTGGAGCGAAGTTCCCGGTATTTGTGGTGATGGGGGAGGAGGCCGCTGGGCGGTACTGGCGATGCGTTTTTTTCAACTAAAACGCGTCGTCAGGTTTTACGTCTGCTGCGCAGCCGAGCGGGAGCAAGCTCCCTCGCCACAGGCAAGCCTCTTCAGCAGAGGCAAGCCGTTATCAGAGGATCAGGCGTTGGCAGGGCGCAGGGAGTAGGTTTTCAACTGGCCGGCGAAGTCACGCAGGGATTGAATCCCGCTGGCCTCGGCCTCGTGTACCCAATCCTTGATGGCAGCCAGCATGTCGTGACCATTTGAGCTGGTCTTGACCCAGATCTGTTGCAAGGCCAGGCGTTTCTCGTAAATTACCTTCAGCGCCTGGCTGTGCTCGAGCATGGTCTGGATGCGCATATGGTGCTTGTCGTCCAGCAGGCTGGTTTCCCGCGACAGCAAACGCTTGGCCCGGCGGAACTGATGACGGACCGAGTGATCGACCTTTTCCAGCTCTTGCTTGACCAGCGGCGCGATCACCAGCTTGCGGTATTGAGCCATGATCTGGAAGCGGTTGTTGAGGATCGCCATGGCAGTGTCCATGTCCAGGCTGCCTTTGCCTTCAACGCGGTGGGCGATCGGCGCAACCCGCTGGACCTTGGCCAGACGCAGGAAGCTGAAAACCTGGATCCAGGCCCAGCCGAGGTCGAATTCCCATTTCTTCACCGACAGTTTGGCGGAGTTAGGGTAGGTGTGATGGTTGTTATGCAGTTCTTCGCCGCCGATCAGGATGCCCCAAGGCACCAGATTGGTCGCCGCATCGCGGCATTCGAAGTTGCGGTAGCCGATGGCATGGCCCAGGCCATTGACCACGCCTGCGGCCCACACCGGGATCCACATCATCTGGATGGCCCAGATGGTGATGCCGATGGTGCCGAACAGCAGCAGGTCGATGACGCCCATGATCGCCACGCCCAACAGCGGGAAGCGGCTGTAGAGGTTGCGTTCGATCCAGTCTTCGGGGCAGTTCTTGCCGTAGATGCGCAGGGTCTCGGGGTTTTCCGCTTCGGCGCGGTACAGCTCGGCGCCTTTGCGCAGAACGGTGGACAGCCCCTTGATGACCGGGCTGTGCGGGTCGTCGACGGTTTCGCATTTGGCGTGGTGTTTGCGGTGGATAGCTGTCCACTCGCGGGTGTTCTGCGCCGTGGTCAACCACAGCCAGAAGCGGAAAAAATGTTTCAGGCCGGCATTGAGCTCAAGCGAGCGATGGGCTGAATAGCGATGCAGATAAACCGTGACGCCGACGATCGTCACGTGGGTCATCAGTAGGGTGACTGCCACCAGTGACCAGGGCGATAAGCCAAGAAAACCTTCGTACCACATAGCCTATAGGACCCTCGATAAAGAAAAAAACAGCCGTTGCATTATCACTTAGCCCACAGATAAAACCAGTCGCCCTTTCAGATAAGAGTGGCTGGATGTGTCTTTAATCTATAATTCCAGCCTTTTTGTAGGGACATGGCCGTTCTAATGTCAGCCACCTATCGCGATGCTTTGCGTGCAGCGCTGCTCTACCTGGTGCTTTCCGTCGCCTGGTTCCAGTTTAGTGGTTATTTACTGAACAGGTTCTTCGATAGTTCCCCCGACCTGCTGCGCTGGCAGCTGATCAACGGTTATGCCTGGGTGGCGTTCAGTGCCGGGCTGATCTTCATTGCGCGGGCGCGATTGTTTCGCTGTCTGGGTGTCGGCGCCAAGTTGCGCGAGCGCAATGCCGACCGGGAACGTTTGAGTCAGGCGGCCGCGGTGTTCGATTGCACCCGTGAAGGGGTGCTGGTCACTAATAGCTATTCATCGTTGCTGCGGCTCAAGCGTTTGCCGGTGCAAAAGCTCAAGATTGATCAAGGGTTTGTCGCAGGCTTGCCGGGTGATGAGGATGACGCGGCGATCGCGCGGGTAATCATTGCGCTGGCGCAGAGCATGGGGATGCAAGTGCATGCCGAGGGGATCGAGCAGGTCGAGCAGGCGAGTTTCCTGTTCGAGCATGACTGCGATTTGGGGCAGGGGTACTGGTTTGGGCGGCCAGTGCCGGCGGCATCATTGGATTGGGCCCGGGCGCCAACGATTGGATGAGCGCTTGATGATCGTTCCCACGCTCTGCGTGGTAATGCATCCAGTGACGCTCTGCGTCACCTCTCGATCAGGGACGCAGAGCGTCCCGGGCGGCATTCCCACGCGGAGCATGGGAACTATCAGTCTTCTGGTTATATAAACATTCTTAAATAGTCTTTTTAAGAATATCCGCGCCTATCTACTATTGCCCCTACGCCGCAAGCAGTGCCCGCCACTGCCAGGCATATCTCATTAAGGAGCAGCACCATGAGCGCATCCCTACGTAGTGTTGACGGGCAGGACGAAGCCACCATTTTGCGTGAGATCCAAAGCGCTTTGCGCGATCTGCGCTTTGGCGCGGTGGAAATCACCGTGCATAACGCCCAGGTGGTTCAGATCGAACGCAAAGAGAAATTCCGTTTGCAGAGCCCGGGCAACAAGCCGAGCTGAAGCGAAAGATTGAAAGATCAAAAGATCGCAGCCTTCGGCAGCTCCTACGCGCCTGTGGGCGCCGCCGAAGGCTGCGATCTTTGAACAGGCAACCCGATTCCAGAAATCCATAAGAAAAGCCAACACACCCAGTATTCCAGGAGCTTTCACCATGTCGTCGATTCGTCATTTTGCTTTGGCCGCCCTGGCCAGTGCCCTTTTTGCTGGTTCCGCGGTTGCCAAGGATTACGAGCTGCTCAACGTGTCGTATGACCCGACCCGTGAGCTGTACCAGGAGTACAACGCCGAGTTCATCAACTTCTGGAAAAAGGACCACGCTGGCGACAACGTGAAAATCCAGCAGTCCCATGGTGGTTCGGGCAAGCAGGGCCGGGCGGTGATCGACGGTCTGCGGGCCGACGTGGTGACCCTGGCCCTGGCTGGTGACATCGATGAAGTCGCCAAGCTCGGCAAGAGCCTGCCGGTCGACTGGCAGAAGCGTCTTCCGGAAGCGAGCACACCTTACACCTCGACCATCGTGTTCCTGGTGCGCAAAGGCAACCCGAAAGGCATCAAGGACTGGGGTGATCTGACCAAAAACGGCGTGGAAGTCATCACCCCGAACCCGAAAACCTCCGGCGGCGCACGCTGGAACTTCCTCGCGGCCTGGGCTTATGGCCTGAAAGCCAACGGCGGTAATGAAGCCAAGGCCAAAGAGTACGTGCAGACCCTGTTCAAACACGTGCCTGTGCTGGACACCGGTGCTCGCGGCTCGACCATCACCTTCGTCAACAACGGTCAGGGCGACGTGTTGCTGGCCTGGGAAAACGAAGCCTTCCTGGCGTTGAAAGAAGACGGCGGTGCCGACAAGTTCGACATCGTTGTACCGTCGCTGTCGATCCTTGCCGAACCACCGGTGGCCGTGGTCGACAAGAACGCCGAGAAAAAGGGCAACACTGACATTGCTGAAGCGTACCTCAAGCACCTGTACAGCCCGGCCGGCCAGGAAATCGCGGCGAAAAACTTCTATCGTCCACGTGACAAAGAGGTGGCCGCCAAGTACGCCAAACAGTTCCCGACACTGGAGCTGGTGACCATCGACAAGGATTTCGGCGGCTGGAAAACCGCGCAACCGAAATTCTTCAATGACGGTGGCGTGTTCGACCAGATTTATCAGGCGCAGTAACCTGAAACGGATCAGTCAATGGACCTGATTCCAGGCAGTTAAGGTGCTGAACCTGTGGGAGCGAGCCTGCTCGCGATGACGGCGGTACATTCAGCATAAATGTTGGCTGACCCGCCGCTATCGCGAGCAGGCTCGCTCCCACAAGGGCTGCAGTGTCCAAATCCTTAACTGGCTGGCATTGGCTAACGGGCCCCGATTTCACCGTCGGGGCTGAGCGCGTTCTCAACCAAGGACTTTTATGTCGCGTCGTATCTCCCCCGTCATACCCGGCTTCGGGCTGACGCTGGGCTACACCTTGGTGTACCTCAGCTTGATTGTGCTCATTCCACTGGCGGCGATGTTCGTGCATGCCGCTCAACTTACCTGGGAGCAGTTCTGGGCGATCATCTCGGCGCCACGGGTACTGGCGGCGTTGAAGCTGAGCTTCGGCACCGCGCTCTATGCCGCGATCATCAACGGCATCATTGGCACGCTGCTGGCCTGGGTGCTGGTGCGCTACACCTTCCCGGGACGAAAAGTCATCGACGCGATGATCGACCTGCCCTTTGCTTTGCCCACAGCGGTGGCCGGTATCGCGCTGACCGCGCTGTACACCCCCACCGGTCTGGTGGGTCAGTTCGCGGCGGACCTAGGTTTCAAGATCGCGTATACCCCCCTCGGCATCACCCTGGCGCTGACTTTTGTAACGCTTCCATTCGTAGTACGTACGGTACAGCCTGTACTGGCTGATATCCCGCGTGAAGTGGAGGAGGCGGCGGCTTGCCTGGGGGCGAAACCGTTACAGGTTTTCCGCCATATTCTGGTGCCGGCGCTGCTGCCAGCCTGGCTGACCGGTTTCGCTTTGGCCTTTGCCCGCGGGGTCGGCGAGTACGGTTCGGTGATTTTCATCGCCGGCAACATGCCAATGAAAACCGAAATTCTGCCGCTGCTGATCATGGTCAAACTCGACCAGTACGATTACACCGGCGCCACCTCCATTGGCGTACTGATGCTGGTGGTTTCCTTTGTCCTGTTGCTGCTGATCAACTTACTGCAGCGGCGCATCGAAACCCCATAAGGAGGCGCGAAAAATGTCCCAATCGTCTATTGCAGCAGCCTCCTCGAACGCCGCCCGCCGTGGCAGTGCCACGTCGCGGCGAGTCTTGATCGGCCTCGGCTGGCTGATCTTCGCGCTGTTTTTGTTGTTGCCGTTGTTCATCGTGGTGTCCCAAGGCCTGAAGCTGGGCCTGGGTGCGTTCTTCAATGCGATCTTCGAGCCGGACGCCTTGTCGGCGTTGAAACTCACCGTGATCGCGGTGCTGATCTCGGTGCCGCTGAACCTGGTGTTCGGTGTCAGCGCAGCGTGGTGCGTGAGTAAATACTCGTTCCGTGGCAAGAGCATGCTGGTGACGCTGATCGACTTGCCGTTCTCGGTGTCGCCGGTGATTGCCGGTCTGGTCTATGTATTGATGTTCGGCGCCCAGGGCCTGTTCGGCCCGTGGTTGCAGGATCATGACATCCAGATCGTCTTCGCCTTGCCGGGTATCGTGTTGGCGACGATTTTCGTCACCGTGCCGTTCGTCGCCCGTGAGCTGATCCCGCTGATGCAGGAACAAGGCACGCAGGAGGAAGAGGCCGCGCGCCTGCTCGGCGCCAATGGCTGGCAGATGTTCTGGCACGTCACCGTTCCCAATATCAAATGGGGCCTGATCTATGGCGTGGTGCTGTGCACGGCCAGGGCCATGGGTGAGTTCGGTGCGGTGTCGGTGGTTTCCGGGCACATTCGCGGGGTGACCAACACCCTGCCGCTGCACGTCGAGATCCTCTACAACGAATACAACCACGTGGCCGCGTTCGCCGTGGCGAGCCTGTTGCTGATCCTGGCGCTCTTCATCCTGCTGCTCAAGCAGTGGAGCGAAAACCGTATTAACCGCCTGCGCGCCAGCGCCGCGGAGGAATAAGTCATGTCGATCGAAGTGCGTAACGTCAGCAAGAACTTCCACGCGTTCAAGGCGCTGGACAACATCAGCCTGGACATTCAAAGCGGCGAGCTGGTGGCGTTGCTGGGGCCGTCCGGCTGCGGCAAGACCACGTTGCTGCGAATCATCGCCGGCCTGGAAACCCCGGATCAGGGCAACATCGTGTTCCATGGCGAAGACGTCTCCGGCCACGACGTGCGTGATCGCAATGTCGGTTTCGTGTTCCAGCACTACGCTCTGTTCCGGCACATGACGGTGTTCGACAACGTCGCGTTCGGCCTGCGCATGAAGCCGAAAAACCAACGCCCGAGCGAGAGCCAGATCGCGGTGAAAGTCCACGAACTGCTGAACATGGTGCAACTGGATTGGTTGGCCGATCGTTACCCGGAACAACTCTCCGGCGGCCAGCGTCAGCGCATCGCATTGGCCCGTGCCTTGGCGGTGGAGCCGAAAGTTTTGCTGCTCGACGAACCCTTCGGTGCGCTGGATGCCAAGGTCCGTAAAGAGCTGCGTCGCTGGCTTGCACGGCTGCACGAAGACATCAACCTGACCTCGGTGTTCGTGACTCACGACCAGGAAGAGGCGATGGAAGTCGCCGATCGTATCGTGGTGATGAACAAGGGCGTGATCGAGCAGATCGGCTCACCGGGTGACGTCTACGAAAACCCGGCCAGCGATTTCGTCTATCACTTCCTTGGCGACTCGAACCGTCTGCATTTGGGCGAAGACCGGCACGTGCTGTTCCGTCCACACGAAGTATCGCTGTCGCGGCATGAACTGGAAGACCACCATGCGGCCGAAGTGCGGGATATTCGTCCGCTGGGCGCGACTACGCGGGTGACACTGAAGGTCGAAGGCCAGAGCGAGCTGATCGAGGCTGAAGTGGTGAAAGACCACGACAGCCTGGTCGGATTGGCCAAGGGCGAGACGCTGTTCTTCAAACCGAAGGTCTGGCAGAAAGTCGCCAACATCTAAAATCAAAAGCATCGCGAGCAGGCTCGCTCCCACAGTGATTTGTGTCGTTCACAAATCCCCTGTGGGAGCGAGCCTGCTCGCGATGGCGTCTTACGTCGCTGCGTTTTTCTGACGCAAACGCACAGTACCCACCCGCGCCTCGATCTGCTCTTTCAGCTCATGCCGCAACCCCAGCAAAAACGCCAACTCAACCACCACGAACAGCGGCCCGACAATCAACCCCGTCACGTCATCGACAAACGCCGGTTTGCGTCCCTCGTAATAATGCCCGACAAACTGAATCGCCCACCCCACCACAAACATCCCGATGCCGCTGGCCAGCCAGACCAGCGTACTTTGCTGCGCGAGTACCTGACCCGCCCAAATGCACAGACCGAGCAACACGGTCATCAACACCCCAAGACGCACCTCCAGACGCAGGTAAAACCACGCCGATGCCATCGCGGCCAGCACTGCCGGCGAAATCCAGCCTGCGTCCCATTGCGGCCGCGACAGCAACACCGCAACCGCCACTACAATCAGCGGGATACCGATAAAGTGGCTGGCAATATTGCGCGGGTCACGGTGGTAGGCGGCGTATTGACTGAGATGGTCAACGAGGCTTTTCATTGTTATTCCTCCTGTAGGGTGATGGATGATGCCCCGGGTTTCATCTCTCGCTCTGTCAGCCAGGCGACAATCTCCAGGAGTTTTCATGGACATGCAGATTTGGCGTTCTCGCCTGGATACGGGGCAGTGGTTCAGTCATTTACCTGTTCCTTTACAGGATAGTCTGCTGACTGCGGCCCGGGTTCGGCGCCTGCCGTCGGGGCAACTGCTATTCAAACGCGGTGATCCGCCGTGCGGGCTGTATGCAGTGCTCGAAGGTTCGGTGCGCATTGGCGCGGTGAGCGAGCAGGGCAAGGAAGCGCTGCTGAGCCTGGTGGAAGCGCCGCACTGGTTCGGCGAAATCTGCCTGTTCGATGGCCAGCCGCGAACCCACGATGCCTACGCTGTCGGCCAGTGCATCCTGTTGCACATCCCGCAGGCGACGCTGCTGAAGTTGCTCGACCAACAACCGGTTTACTGGCGGCAACTGGCGTTGCTGATGAGCCACAAACTGCGCCTGACCTTCATCAACCTCGAACAGCTGAGTCTGATGCCTGCCCCGGCACGCTTGGCTCATCGCTTGCTGATGATCGCCGAGGGTTACGGTGAAATCGACCCGCCGCGCCGTGTTCTGCAACTGCCTCAGGAGCAACTGGCGTCGATGCTGTCGCTGTCGCGCCAGACCACCAACCAGCTCCTCAAGGATTTGCAGGGGCAAGGGATTCTGAATCTCAAGTATGGCGAGATCGAGATTCTGGATGCCGAGCGGTTGCGAGCATTGGTGGTGATTTGACGTGCACCTGTAGGATCTGCCGAAGGCTGCGATCTTTTGAAATCACCACGGTATTGATGGGCTTTATCCGCGAACGCGCCTAGCCTGTGACGACGACAATCGAGGTGTGCCATGCGTGTGTTGCTAGTGGAAGACGAACCCGAGACCGCCAGCCTCCTGGCCAAAGGCTTGAGCGAAGCGAGTTACGCGGTAGATGTGGCGCTCAATGGAATGGACGGCCGGCGCTTTATCGAATCCGGCGAATACGAACTGATCATCCTCGACGTGATGCTGCCGGGGCTCAACGGCTGGCAGTTGCTGCAACAGATCCGCAAGCTCGGCGATACGCCGGTGCTGCTCCTCACCACCAAGGATGGCATCGAAGATCGGCTGCGCGGGCTGGAATTGCATGAGGATGATTACCTGCTCAAGCCGTTTGCCGTCAGTGAACTGGTGAAGCGGGTGCGCAAGCTGTTGCGGCGGGATCGCGGGCGTTGAAGGCGAGATTGCCAGGAAATGAGCTAGACTTTGGCTTGGCGATGCATTAAATACGATGCATATACGCACTGTTTACCAATTTTGCACTGTATATGATGCGAGTGGTTCGAATGGAAAGCCTTGGAAAACTGATCAAAATACTGCGCAAAGAGCGAAAGATGTCTCAACAAGATCTGGCAAAGCAATATGGAATGAGCCGCGCCACGATTTCTGGTATCGAGAACAACACCGTCTCTGAAATCGGTATCCGCAAGATTGAAGCGATCTTGAACGGCTTCGGTTACGAACTGACGGCCGTACCCAGACAGTCGAAGCGTCCGACGCTGGATACCCTGAAAAAGGTGAACTTCCATGGCTGAGGGGCGTGTTGTGGACAGGCTGCACGTCAGTGTTTCCGGCACCATGGTAGGGGCCTTGGGGCGCGGACAGTCTGGTGTCGATTCAGTGTTTACCTATGCGCAGGAAGCACTGGAAGAAAATGCCGTCTCGCTGACCATGCCCGCTCGCCTTGAGAGCTACACCTGGGAGCGAGGTGTACCGCCGGTTTTTGAAATGAATCTGCCAGAAGGTCCTCTGCGCGATGAATTGGTTCGGCGCTTCAGCAAAGCGGTGCGAGGATTCGACGACTTCGCAATGCTGGCGATCGTTGGTCCGCATCAGCTGGGACGCGTGGGAATCGCAAATACGCTAAGTGCTAACGAGCCGCCCCCCGAAACCAGCCTTGCGGATCTTCTGGTTCATGATGGTGCTCAAGGGCTGTTCGATGACCTGCTGCACACCTATGGTCGGTACTCAGGCGTTTCGGGGGTTCAGCCAAAGGTGCTTGTGCGCGACAGTGCGACAATCATTGACCGCCTGACCCATCGAGGGGCAACGCATCTGGTCAAGTCCTTCCGTGCAGAGGAATACCCGGAGCTGGCCGCCAACGAGTACTTCTGCATGCGAGCCGCACTCCATTCGGGGCTTGAGGTGCCGAAGTTCGAACTCAGCGAACGGGGTAAATTTCTGATCGTCGAGCGCTTCGATCTGAATGACAAAGGCTATCTGGGTTTTGAGGATCTCTGCGTACTCAATGCCTGGCCTTCGAAGGCCAAATACGACGGTTCGTACGAAGGTGCTGCCAGGCAAATCAAGGAATTTGTCTCCCCGTCATTACTCAACCAGGCGCTTGAGTCTTTTTTCAAAATCGTTGCTCTTTCGTCCGGTTTGAAGAACGGCGATGCTCATCTCAAGAACTTCGGTGTGCTGTATGAACATTGTGGCGCTGATGCGCAAATCGGTTTGGCTCCGGCCTATGACATTGTTACGACTTCGGTCTACATCAAGGCCGACAGCATGGCGTTGCTGTTAGGCGGATCGAAGGCGTGGCCCAAGTACAAAATGCTGATGCGTTTTGGTCGGTCGGCCTGCAACCTGACAGAAGGGCGCTGCAATGAGCTGCTGCAACAGGTTGCTCACGGGATGGAAGTGGCAATGGGGGAGATGGCTCACTACATCAGGGCCAATAGCAGTTTTGCCGAGGTTGGCGATGCGATGATGGATCAGTGGAAATCAGGCCAAGCGCGCAGTTTGGTTAAAGGTTGAAATATGTGTGGCGTTGCGACGGATGCCTTCGCGGGCTGATCCCGTAGGAGCGAGGCTTGCCCGCGAAGAGGCCGGAAAACTCAAAACACCTCTCGGATCTGTCACTGCAACCCATCCCGAAACTGCCCCGGCGTCATTCCTGTCCAGCGTTTAAACGCGCGGCTGAAGCTGCTGGTGTCGGCGAACCCCAGCAGATAACTGATTTCGCCCAACGAGCACAGTGGGTCGCGCAGATGCAGCAGCGCCAGGTTCTCCCGGCTTTCATTGAGCAGCGTATCGAACCGACAACCTTCATCCGCCAAGTGCCGTTGCAGGCTGCGTAGACTCAAGTGCAGCGCCTGGGCGATGCAATCGGCCGACGGTTCACCTTCGGGTAATTGCTCTTCAATGGCGTCACGAACCTTGCGCTCCCAGGTCAGGGGTTTGAGTTGTGCCAGGGTGCGTTTGAGCACGGTTTCGTTGTGTTCGGCCAGTTCCGGGTTGGCATCGTCCAGGTGGCTGTCGAAATCCACCAGGGAGAATTCCAGTCGGTCTTCATCGGCGTTGAAATACACCGGCGAGCGGAACACTTTGTGCCATTGATGCGGGTCGGCAGGTTCCGGGCGGCGCAGGTAAACCGCCAGCGGAGCGTAGTCACGGCCCAGGCGATTGCGGCAGGTGCGCACGTAAATCGCCGCGAAGGCGTCGATGGCCTCGAAGGCTGGCGCGGGGTTGCCTTGGGGGATTTTCAGGCGGAAGTAGTAGCGATCCTCGGCGCGGATCAGTTCCAGATCCAGCGCGTCGCTGACCACTTGGTGATAACGCACGATGCGCTCGAAGACTTCCCGCAGGCTGGCACTGGCCACCAACGCATAACCCAGCGCATGAAAGGTGGTGGGGCTGACGAAACGCGACACCCGCAAGCCAATCGCCGGGTCACCGCTGACCTGCACCGCGATGTGCCACAGGCGTGTGGTGCCAGACAACGGGTAACGGGCGTTCGGGTCGTCCATCAACTGCGGGTCGAGCCCCGCCTGTCGGCACAGGGCGGTGCTGTCGAGCCCCAGCGCATCGAGCTGCTTGCGCAGTGCGCGGGTCCAGCTGGCGAGGGAGGTCGGTTCAGTCATGTTGATTGGCGCGTCCGGTCAACAGGTTGGCGTTCACGGCTACCGCTCTGTAAATCATCACAGGGCAGGATGCGAACATCAATAACCAGAGGATGGAAGCATGGACGGTACTTCTGCAAGTCCCCAGCGACTGAATGCAGCACAGCGATCAGCGCATATTCGCGAGGTGGTATTGGCCAAAGGCGTCGAACTGCGCCAGCGCTACCCGATTCTCAACCATCAGGACGCCTTGGGCGCGGGCATTCTGGTCTTCGCGTTGGTCGGGATGATCGGTTCTGCAGCGCTGTACATCACCGGGTACATGGCTTGGTGGGTATGCCTGTTGCTCAACGCGTTTTTCGCCTCGCTGACCCACGAGCTGGAGCATGACCTGATCCACAGCATGTATTTCCGCAAACAGCGGGTGCCGCACAACCTGATGATGGGCCTGGTATGGCTGGCGCGGCCGAGCACCATCAACCCGTGGATTCGCCGCCATTTGCACCTCAACCATCACAAGGTGTCCGGCACCGAAGCCGACATGGAAGAGCGGGCGATCACCAACGGTGAGCCGTGGGGAGTCGCGCGGCTATTGATGGTCGGCGACAACGTGATGTCGGCGTTCATCCGCATGCTGCGGGCCAAGACCCGGGCGCACAAGTTCAGCATCATCAAGCGTTTTCTGAAGGTTTACGCACCGCTGGCGCTGGTGCATTGGGGAGCGTGGTACGTGTTTCTCGGTTTTCACGCCGCCAACGGCATTGCGCATCTGCTGGGTGCGCCTATCGAATGGTCGGCGACTGCATTGGCGGTGATGCAGGTGATCGACATCGCTGCCGTGGTGATCATCGGCCCCAACGTGTTGCGCACGTTCTGCCTGCATTTTGTCAGCTCGAACATGCACTACTACGGTGATGTGGAGCCGGGGAATGTGATTCAGCAAACTCAGGTGTTGAACCCTTGGTGGATGTGGCCGTTGCAAGCATTCTGCTTCAACTTCGGCAGCAGCCACGGGATCCATCATTTTGTGGTGAAAGAGCCGTTTTACATCCGGCAGATGACCGTCCCGGTGGCGCACAAGGTGATGCGCGAGATGGGGGTGCGGTTCAATGATTTCGGCACGTTCGGGCGGGCGAACCGGTTTGTGCGCAAGGACACCACCGAGACGCAGGAGGTGCGTGCCGCTCAGGTTTGATGATGTAACCGGAAACTCAAATGCTGGTCATCAATTTGACCCAAAGGGACGATACGGTGTGACGCAAGCAGTGGTTCGCATATGCGATTTAGGCCTATTAAAGTAATTAAATATTCCTTTATCGGATAACCGTTTCAGCCAATTATCGCGTCACAGCGATGTTGATCAGCGCTAACAGATTTCGAGTTTCCGGGACCGTCTCCTTGGCAGGGTGCGGTCCCTTTTTTATTCCAGACAAATACCAAACCCTGTGGGCGCTTATGTGGCGAGGGGGCTTGCCCCCGTTGGGGTGCGAAGCGCCCCTAAATCAGTCCCCACGATTCTGAATTTGGAAAGTGGTGACTGGTTTTACGACTGCTTCGCAGTCGAACGGGGGCAAGCCCCCTCGCCACACAGGCTCGCTCCCACAGGTGATCGAATCAATATTCGATATGGGTATTAATAAATAGCTTCTTATTCCTTAACGAATATAACTCTCCTCCCTATACTCGGTCACGAACAGACACGCAGCAGGAGAGCTCCCCCATGCGCAACGAATCAATTCGCTACCTGATTGTGCCGGGCTGGCAAGGATCGCCAGAAGATCATTGGCAAACCCATTGGCAGAACAGCCTGCCAAACAGTGCGCGGGTGGAGCAGGCCGACTGGCTGACGCCTCGTCGTGAGGACTGGGTCGCGGCACTGGCCGAGGCGATTGCCGCCGACAGCACGCCAGTGATTCTGATCGCCCACAGTCTGGGCTGCATCACCGTCGCCCATTGGGCGGCCACGGCGCCACTGAATTTTCTGCGCCAGGTGCGTGGTGCTTTGCTGGTCGCGCCAGCGGACGTTGAGCGTCCGGCCTGTGCACCGGCCTTGCGTAACTTTGCACCGATCCCGACTCATTTGCTGCCATTCCCGAGCCAGGTCGTCAGCTCCGACAACGACAGTGCAGTGAGTGCGCCACGAGCGCTTGAACTGGCACGTAACTGGGGCGCCGAGGCGGGGATTTTATCGGGGGCTGGGCACATCAACGTGAAGTCCGGTCACCAGCGCTGGGAGCAAGGTTTTGCGTACCTCTATCGTCTGCAAAATCGCATGGAACAGCACGCCCTGCGTCGCGCTTGAACCCTTTATTTTTTTAAAAAAAACGCCCCCGCCTCCCGGCGGTTTTGGGGCGGGAGTCTGCCATGAGCCTGCATGAAACCTTCGGTCAGCCGCTGCTGACCTTTCCTGACGCGGAAAAAAGCCCGCTGAGCATTCGCGCCAAGGCGTTGGTGTTCGTCGATCCGCGTTCCCGGCAGTTGCGCCAGGAGCTGGAACAACTGGCGCCACGTTCGATCTCGGTATTGATTCGTGGTGAAACCGGTAGCGGTAAAGAACTGCTGGCGCGGCACATCCATCGCGCCAGTGATCGTGGTGGATTGTTCGTATCAGTCAATTGCGGGGCGATCAGCCCGACCTACGCCGACGCTGAACTGTTCGGCTATGCCGCCGGCAGTTACAGCGGTTCGGCCAGCAGTCGCGCTGGCTGGTTCGGTTCGGCCAATGGCGGCACGCTCTATCTGGACGAGATCGGCGACTTGCCGTTGCCAATCCAGATCAAGCTGCTCGCAGCCCTGGAAAACCACGAAGTCACTCGCGTTGGCGCTCAGCAGCCAAGCCCGGTGGACGTACGTCTGGTGGCCGCCACCAGCATCGATCTGGCTCAGGCCGTGGCTGCCGGAAAATTCCATGAGCGGCTCTATCACTACCTCAGTGAAGGCCAACTCGAACTGCCGGCCTTGCGCGAACGGGTGGGTGATATTTTGTCGCTGGCCGAATACTTCCTAGGCATCTACAGCCAACGCCTCGATCTGCCGGTGCCATTGATCAGCGAAGCCGCACAGCATCTGCTGGAGCAGCACAGTTGGCCGGGCAACACCCGGGAGCTGGAGAACGTCATCCACTTTGCGTTGTTGGTGAGTACCGGCGATGAGATTTTGCCGGAGCATTTGAATTTGCCCGAGGCATCGGTATCGCTGCTTCAGATCGAGCAGCAACTCAAAAAAATCCTCGGAAACGGGTCCGCCGCCGAGAAAGATGCCTTGAAACAACTGCTCAAAGCCACCGGGCTTGTGTAGGAGCTGGCGCAGCCTGCGATCTTTTGATCTTGATTTTCGGTGCCTTTGAAATCGCCAAATCAAACGATCGCAGCCTTCGGCAGCTCCTACATCGGGCGTGGCGGTTGTATGAATAAAATGGAATATGAAAGTGAATAAAAGATATTGTTCGGGAATAAAAAATCCCGGTATTGTCCGCGTCACGCCAGCGATAGCACATCACTGGCACTCGTACTAATTAGCCGTCGTCGATGATGGCCGCGAATTTCGATAAGGACACTGCATGAAAAAGGTTCTGTTGTTTACCGCATTGGCGGCTGCCCTGACTGCGGGCCTGACCCAGGCTGGCGAGAAACTGGTGGTTGCGGCGACGCCGATTCCACATGCCGAGATTCTTGAATTGATCAAGCCAACCCTCGCCAAAGAAGGCGTGGACCTGGAAATCAAAGTCTTCACCGACTACGTTCAGCCGAACGTGCAGGTCGACCAGAAGCGTCTGGACGCCAACTACTTCCAGACCCTGCCGTACCTGAAAAACTTCAACGAAGGCAAAGGCACTAACCTGGTGACCGTGATCGGCGTGCATGTCGAACCCTTCGGCGGCTACTCGAAGAAAGTCAAAAGCCTGGCTGAGCTGAAAGACGGCGCAACCATCGCCATCCCGAACGAAGGCAGCAACAGTGGCCGTGCCCTGATCCTGCTGCAGAAGGCTGGCCTGATCGAGTTGAAAGACCCGAAAAACGCTGTGGCCACACCGAAAGACATCGCCAAGAACCCGCACAACTTCAAGTTCAAGGAGCTGGAATCGGCCATGCTGCCGCGTGTTCTGGACCAGGTCGACCTGGACATGATCAACACCAACTACGCGCTGGACGCGGGTCTGAACCCGGCTAAAGATGCGCTGGTGATCGAAGGTGCCGATTCGCCTTACGTGAACTTCCTGGTGGCGCGTCCAGACAACAAGGACAGCGTTGCCATCCAGAAACTGGCCAAGGCCCTGACCAGCCCGGAAGTGAAGGCATTCATCGCCAAGAAGTACAGCGGCGCGGTACTGCCGGCGTTCTGATCGACCGCAGTCTCAACCCCTTCAAGGTTTCAACGCCGACGGCTGATATAGCGTCGGCGTTTTTTATTACGCCAAGATCAAAAGATCGCAGCCTCGTTTCACTCGACAGCTCCTACATTGAAATGCATATCCCTGTAGGAGCTGTCGAGTGAAACGAGGCTGCGATCTTTTGCTTTAAAGTTTCAGGCCACCCGCGCCTTCAGCGCCTTGCGCAACGCCACCAGCAATTTCACGATGTCTTGCGGATCCAGCCGCTGCGGCACGTTTACGTCAGCCATTTTTCTCTTCCTTGTGATGGTTCGGCCGGGAGTCTGGCCAAAAGCTGCACGTCCTTGGAGGGGTATTTTGAAAAAAAGATCCTTCCTACAGCACAAAGAAAAATAGTCGTCTTCCCCAGTCTCGGCAAATCCGCAGGATAGTCTTTTGCGTGATATCAATATGCTTTAACGGTATTTAAATTCTTCTTTTTATACCTTTAAAGTCGGTGCCTGCCGGGTGGTTATCCACTGCCCATGGACTGCGCCATCGTCGCTTACCGAGCGGCGTACAGGATGTTCAATGACTTTCGATTACGCGTTTATCCTCAGCACCCTGCCGGCGTTTCTCAAAGCCGTGGGCGTGACGCTGCAGGTCGGCTTTATCGCCATCGGCACTTCGTTGCTGGTGGCGCTGATCAACGCGACGATTCTGGTGTTTCGCACACCCTACCTGCAACGCCTGGTCGGGCTGTACGTGGAACTGGCGCGCAACACGCCACTGCTGATTCAGTTGTTCTTCGTCTACTTCGCCTTGCCGGCGCTGGGCATCAAAGTCTCGGGCTTCGCGGCGGCGATCATCACCATGACTTTCCTTGGCGGCGCCTACCTCACCGAAGTCCTGCGTGCCGGCGTGGATGCGGTGCCTCAGGCGCAACTTGAGTCCGGCCGCTCCATTGGTCTGTCCCACGGGCAATTGCTGCGCTACGTGATCCTGCCGCAAGCCGGCATCCTCAGCCTGCCATCGCTGTTCGCCAACTTCATTTTCCTGCTCAAGGAAACCACCGTGGTCTCGGCGGTGGCGGTGCCGGAGATTCTCTACACCACTAAAAGCTACATCGCGCTCTATTACAAAACCTACGAGATGCTCGCCGTGCTGACGCTGATTTGCGTGCTGCTGTTTTTGCCGTTGTCGTTGCTGCTCAGCCGTCTGGAAAGGAGGCTCCAGCATGGCCAGTTCGGGTCTTGAATTGCTATGGGTGTCGTTGCCGCAACTGGGCAAAGGCGCTGCGCAAACCCTGTCGATCTCTTTTTTGAGCATCGTCATCAGCACCGTCGGCGGCGTGCTCTACGGCGTGTTGCGCACGCTGAATTCGAAATGGCTGAACGCGGTTCTGCGGGTCTATCTGGAACTGTTCCGGGCAATCCCGGTGCTGGTCTGGCTGTATTTGCTGTTCTTCGGCCTGCCGATCTTTTTTGGGCTGAGCATTCCGAGCTTCTGGTGCGCGGTGCTGGTGTTGTCGCTATGGGGCGCCAGCGAAGTCGGTGAAGTGGTGCGCGGCGCGTTGCATTCGTTGCCGCGCGGCCAGCGTGAGGCGGGGTTGTCGATTGGCCTGGATGGCCCGCAACTCTACGGCTACGTGCTGCTACCTCAAGCGCTGAAACGCATGACGCCGCCGACCATCAACGTCTACACGCGCATCATCAAAACCAGTTCCCTGGCGGTGCTGATCGGCGTGGTGGATGTGATCAAGGTCGGTCAGCAGATCATCGAACGTACCTACGAATCGGTGCTGATCTACGGCGCGCTATTTCTGTTCTTCTTTTTCATCTGCTACCCGCTGTCGGCCGCTTCACGCGTGCTGGAGCGGCGCTGGACGCAAGCATGAGTGCATTGATCGAGTTCAAGGGTTTCAACAAGTTTTTCGGCGAGCAGCAGGTGCTCAACGGCATCGACCTGCAGGTGAAACAGGGCGAGGTGATCGTCATCCTCGGCCCCAGCGGCTGTGGCAAAAGCACCTTGCTGCGCTGCCTCAACGGCCTGGAAGTCGCTCACAGCGGCAGCTTGAATTTTGCCGGGCGCGAGTTGCTGGACAAGGGCACCGACTGGCGCGAAGTGCGTCAGCAGATCGGCATGGTGTTCCAGAGCTACCACCTGTTCCCGCACATGAGTGTGCTCGACAACCTGTTGCTCGGCCCACTCAAGGTGCAGAAACGCGAACGCCGTGAAGCCCGCGCACAGGCCGAGGCTTTGCTGGAGCGCGTGGGTCTATTGGACAAGCGCGACGCCTTTCCGCGCCAGCTCTCCGGCGGCCAGCAGCAACGCATCGCTATCGTCCGTTCGCTGTGCATGAACCCCAAGGTCATGCTCTTCGACGAAGTCACCGCCGCCCTCGATCCGGAAATGGTCAAGGAAGTGCTCGAAGTGATTCAGGGCCTGGCCCGCGAGGGCATGACCCTGCTGATCGTCACCCATGAAATGGCCTTCGCCCGCGCGGTGGCCGACCGCATTGTGTTCATGGATGCCGGGCGCATTCTTGAGCAACACCCCCCCGAGATTTTCTTTACGAACCCGCAAACCGCACGAGCGCAGCAGTTCCTGGAGAAGTTCTCCTACGTCGCCGCACTACCCAAAACGACTCAAACAAAGGAATTGGAACTGTCATGAAAACTGCCAAGTCTTCTCTGCTGCTGCTGCTGCTGCTCCCGCTGTTCGGCCTGGCGCTGCTCGCCGGCTGCAACAAAACCGAAGAACCGACAAAGCCGAAAGCCGCCAGCGTCAGCACCGCACCGGCTGGTTATCTGGAAAAAATCAAAGCCCGGGACAAGCTGATCGTCGGCGTCTTCACTGATAAACCGCCGTTCGGTTTTGTCGATGAGGCCGGGCGCTACGTGGGGTTCGATACCGACATTGGTCGTCAATTCGCCAAGGATCTGTTGGGCGATGAGAACAAAGTGGAGTTTGTTGCGGTGGAGCCGGCGAGCCGGATTCCGTTCCTGCAAAGCGACAAGGTCGACCTGATCCTGGCCAACATGACCGTCACTCCGGAGCGCAAGGACGCAGTGGACTTCACCAACCCGAACCTCAAGGTTGCGGTGCAGGCACTGGTGCCGCAGGCGAGTTCGGTGAAGAACCTTGATGACCTGGCGACCCGCACCACCATCGTGACCACGGGCACCACGGCGGATATCTGGCTGACCAAGAATCATCCGGACTGGAAACTGCTGAAGTTCGAGAAAAACTCCGAGTCTTTGCAAGCCCTGGCCAATGGTCGCGGCGACGCTTATGCGCAGGACAACCTGGTGCTGTTCAGCTGGGCCAAGCAGAACCCGGGTTACCGCGTGCTGGAGGAAAAACTGGGTGCCGAAGCACCGATCGCTCCGGCGGTGAAGAAGGGCAATATCGAACTGCGCGACTGGGTGAATGTGGAGTTGGCGAAGTTGGGCGAGGAAAAGTTTCTGCTCAAGCTGTACGACCAGTATGTGCGTAAAGAATTGAGCGATGACACCAAGCCTGAGAGCGTGATTGTCGAGGGTGGGAAGTGGCAGGGGTGATTTGCTTCAGATGATCGTTCCCACGCTCTGCGTGGGAATGCCTCTCGGGACGCTCGGCGTCCCTGCGGCTGTGACGCAGAGCTCACTGGCTGCATTCCCACGCAGAGCGTGGGAACGATCAGTGTGTCTCAATCCGGCCAATACCACGCCGGCTCATCCAGCATCCGCTGCCCGACTATCCCGGTCTGGCCGAAATCCTTCTCCAGCACAATGCAATTGCATTCCGGGTCTTGCTGCAGCGCCGAGATCAACCGCCGCGCATGAGACACCACCCACACCTGACACTGTTCGGACGCTCGAATGATCAACCGCGCCAACGCCGGCAGCAGGTCTGGATGCAGACTGGTTTCCGGCTCGTTCAACACCATCAACGTCGGCGGCCGAGGAGTCAGCAACGCCGCAACCAGCAACAAATAGCGCAACGTCCCATCCGATAACTCGGCGGCGGACAACGGCCGCAACAACCCTTCCTGATAGAACTCGATCGCAAACCGCCCACCCTGCAGCGGTGCGATATTCAGTGTCGCGCCGGGGAACGCATCGCTGATTGCCGCCTGCAATGCTTCGGGATCGCCGATTTCGCGGATGGTCTGTAACGCTGCGGCGAGGTCGCGACCGTCGTGGTGCAACACTGGCGTGCGGGTGCCCAGTTGCGGTTGGCGCACTGGCGCGTCGGCGTCGCTGCGAAAGTGGTCGTAGAAGCGCCAGCGGCGGATGAACTCACGCAGCTGCAAGACTTCCGGCGAGGTGCGCAAGCTACCGACCTGATCGAACAGGCTGTCGAAGTTCGGCGTGTGCTGCGCCAGTACTTCCCAGCCGCGACCGACCCGAGCGCGGATCAGCGGGCCATCGCGATCCACCAACAGGCTGGCCGGTCGATAGAACGGCCCGGACCAGATGCATTCCTTTTTGATTTCCGGGTCCAGAGAAAACTCGGAATGACTTGGCTCTGGCAGGCCCAGCGCGATCGAGTAGCTGAAATCTTCACCGGCAAACCCCAGACGCAGGCGTTTGGCGCCGTGTCGCACGGTCGCCTGGATCGGGACTTCACCATTGCGCATGCGTCGGGTGATGTTTTCCGGACCTGCCCAGAACGTCGAATCCAGCCCACCCTCGCGTGCCAACGCATTGACCACCCCGCCCTGAGCGGTTTCCGCCAGCAGGCGCAAGGCGCGGTAGAGATTGGATTTGCCGCTGCCGTTGGGGCCGGTGATCAGGTTCAACCGGCCAAGCGGAATCACCAATTTATTGATCGAGCGGTAATTGGCTACCGCTAGGGTTTTGAGCATGAGTTCCTCATTGATCGTTCCCACGCTCCGCGTGGGAATGCATCCCGTGACGCTCCGCGTCACAGTGGACGCAGAGCGTCCATGGCGGCGTTCCCACGCAGAGCATGGGAACGATCAGTGGAGTATAAGGATCGCTCGTGCAGACGTGGAACGCTGTTCTAAGCTCACAGTCGTATCGTCACTTGCACGTTCGTACAACGCAAAGGAGTTTGCATGGCAGGTCCCGGATTGAAATTCATGGTTGGCCTGAGCCTCATCGCCCTGCTGAGCGCCTGTGGCGATAAAAAGCCCGTCGAGAAGGACCGCCCACGCGTCTTCGTGCAAGAGGTCAAACCATCGGATTACGCCGCCGCGGTGACACTCACCGGCGACGTCCAGGCGCGAGTACAAACCGAACTGTCGTTTCGCGTGGGCGGCAAGATCATCCAGCGCATGGTCGATGTCGGTGACCGGGTTTCGGCCAAACAAGTGCTGGCCAAGCTCGATCCCAAGGACCTGCAAACCAGCGTCGACTCGGCCCAGGCCCAGGTCGTTGCCGAACAGGCCCGGGTCAAGCAAACCGCCGCCGCCTTCGTTCGCCAACAAAAACTCCTGCCCAAGGGCTACACCAGCCAGAGCGAATACGATTCCGCCCAAGCCGCCTTGCGCAGCAGTCAGAGCGCGCTGACCGCCGCTCAAGCGCAATTGGCCAACGCCCGTGATCAACTGAGCTACACCGCGTTGATTGCCGAAGCGCCGGGGGTGATTACCGCGCGCCAGGCTGAAGTCGGCCAAGTGGTACAAGCCACAGTGCCGATTTTCAGCCTGGCCCGGGACGGTGAGCGTGACGCGGTGTTCAACGTGTACGAATCACTGCTGACGGAGCCGCCGGCGGACAGATCGATTGTGGTCAGCCTGCTCGACAACCCGAAAATCAAGACCACGGGCACCGTGCGGGAAGTCACGCCGGCAGTCTCGGCGCAGACCGGCACAGTACAAGTCAAAGTCACCCTCGACAGCCTCCCCGAGGGCATGCAGCTGGGGTCGGTGGTGAGCGCCACCGCCAAGCCAGTGGGCAAAACCGCAGTGGAGCTGCCTTGGGCGGCCCTGACCAAAAACCTCAGTGACCCGGCCGTGTGGCTGGTGGATGCCGAGGGCAAGGCGCAATTGCACACCGTCACCGTCGGCCGTTACCTGACCGGCAAAGTCATTGTCAGCGCCGGCCTTAACGGGGGCGAAAAAGTCGTCACCGCAGGCGGCCAGTTACTGCATCCGGGTGTGCGCGTGGAGATTGTCGAAAACACCTACCAGCCCCCAGCGACAGGAGCCCAGCCATGAAGCGCCTGTTGCTGTTGTCCGCCGGTTTGTTGCTGGTCGCCTGTTCCAAGGAGGAAGCGCCGCCAGAACCGGTTCGGCCGGTGTTGTCGGTGGAAGTGAGGGCGCTCAATCAAGAAGACCTCGGCCGGTTTGCCGGCAGCATTCAGGCCCGTTACGAAAGCAACGTCGGTTTCCGGGTGCCGGGGCGTATCGCCAGCCGTAACGTCGATGTCGGCGCTGAAGTGCAGAAGGGCGCGTTGCTCGCGACCCTCGACCCCACCGATCAGCAGAACCAGTTGCGCTCCGCCCAGGGTGATCTGGCGCGGGTTCAGGCGCAGCTCATCAACGCTCAGGCCAACGCCCGGCGTCAGCAGGAACTGTTCAATCGCGGGGTTGGAGCGCAGGCGCAACTGGATATCGCCCAGACCGACCTGAAAACCACCCAGGCGTCCCTCGATCAAGCCAGGGCCGCCGTCGATCAGGCGAAGGACCAACTCAACTACGTTGAGCTACGCACCGACCACAAAGCCATCGTCACCGCGTGGAACGCCGAAGCCGGGCAAGTGGTCACGGCCGGCCAGCAAGTAGTGACCCTGGCGCAGCCGGACATCAAGGAAGCGGTGATCGACCTGCCCGATACCCTTGTTGATCAGTTGCCAGCCGACGTGGTGTTCCAGGTCGCCTCACAACTGGACCCGAGCATCACCAGCACTGCCATCGTGCGCGAGATCGAACCCCAGGCGCAAAGCGCGACCCGCACCCGTCGCGCCCGCCTGAGCCTGGCCGATACGCCACCGGGTTTTCGACTTGGCACGGCGATCAGCGTGACCCTCAGCTCCGCGATCAAGCCGCGCCTCGAACTGCCGGTGAGCGCGCTGCAGGAGGTCGATGGAAAACTGCGGATCTGGGTTGTTGATCCACAGACGCAAACCGTTTCGCCAAGGGAGGTCAGCCTGATCAGTCGGACCGATGCCACGGTGGTCCTGGCCAACGGCGTGAAAACCGGCGAGCGGGTGGTCAGCGCGGGTGTGAACAGCCTCAAACCGGGGCAGAAAGTGAAAATCGACGAGGGCAGCCCGCAATGAAAGGGAGTTTCAACTTATCCGAATGGGCCCTCAAGCATCAGTCGTTTGTCTGGTATTTGATGTTCGTCGCGCTGCTGATGGGCGTGTTCTCGTACCTGAACCTCGGTCGTGAAGAAGACCCCTCGTTCACCATCAAAACCATGGTGATCCAGACTCGCTGGCCCGGCGCGACCCAGGAACAGACCCTCAAGCAGGTCACCGACCGGATCGAGAAAAAACTCGAAGAACTCGACTCGCTCGACTACGTGAAAAGCTACACCCGCCCCGGCGAATCAACGGTGTTCGTTAACCTGCTCGACACCACCAGTGCCAAGGACATCCCGCAAATCTGGTACCAGGTGCGCAAGAAGATCAACGACATTCGCGGTGACTTCCCGAAGGGCCTGCAAGGGCCGGGTTTCAACGACGAGTTCGGCGATGTGTTCGGTTCGGTGTATGCCTTTACCGCCGATGGCCTGTCGATGCGCCAGTTGCGCGATTACGTGGAACAGGTGCGTGCCGAAATCCGTGAAGTCCCGGGGTTGGGCAAGGTCGAGATGGTCGGCGAGCAGGATGAAGTGCTGTACCTGAATTTTTCCACCCGCAAACTCGCCGCCCTCGGCATCGATCAGCGTCAGGTGGTGCAGAGCCTGCAATCACAGAACGCCGTGACCCCGGCCGGGGTGATCGAGGCCGGCCCGGAGCGGATTTCGGTGCGGACCTCGGGCCAGTTTGCCTCTGAAAAAGACCTGGCCAATGTCAACCTGAAGCTCAACGATCGCTTCTATCGACTGGCCGATATCGCCAACATCAGCCGTGGCTACGTCGATCCGTCGACCCCGGAGTTTCGCTTCAACGGCCAGCCGGCCATTGGCCTGGCGATCGCCATGAAGAAGGGCGGCAACATTCAGGACTTCGGCAAGGCGTTGCACCTGCGCATGGATGAACTGACGGCGGACCTGCCGGTGGGCGTCGGCGTGCATAACGTGTCCGACCAGGCCGACGTAGTGGAAGAAGCCGTCGGCGGTTTCACCAGTGCGCTGTTCGAAGCCGTGGTGATCGTGCTGATCGTCAGCTTCGTCAGTCTTGGCGTGCGCGCCGGGCTAGTGGTGGCGTGTTCGATTCCATTGGTGCTGGCGATGGTCTTCCTCTTCATGGAATACAGCGGCATCACCATGCAGCGGATTTCCCTCGGTGCGCTGATCATCGCCCTCGGCCTGCTGGTGGACGATGCGATGATCACCGTGGAGATGATGGTCACACGCCTGGAAATGGGCGAAACCAAGGAGCAGGCGGCGACCTTCGCCTACACCTCGACCGCATTCCCGATGCTCACCGGCACCTTGGTCACTGTCGCCGGTTTTGTGCCGATCGGCTTGAACGCAAGCTCGGCCGGTGAGTACACCTTCACACTGTTTGCTGTGATCGCAGTGGCGATGCTGGTGTCCTGGATCGTCGCCGTGCTGTTCGCCCCGGTGCTTGGTGTGCATATTCTGAGCGCCAAGGTGAAGCCTCATGACGCGGAGCCTGGGCGCATCGGTCGGGCGTTCAATGGCGGCCTGCTCTGGGCCATGCGCAATCGCTGGTGGGCCATCGGCATCACCGTGGCGCTGTTTGTGCTCTCGGTGTTTTCCATGCAGTTCGTGCAGAACCAGTTCTTCCCGTCCTCCGACCGCCCGGAAATTCTCGTCGACCTGAACCTGCCGCAAAACGCTTCGATCGCCGAAACCCGCAAGGTGGTGGACAAGCTTGAAGCGACGTTCAAGGATGACCCGGACATCGTGCGCTGGAGCACTTACATCGGTGAGGGGGCGATCCGTTTCTACCTGCCCCTCGACCAGCAATTGCAGAACCCGTACTACGCGCAACTGGTGATCGTCAGCAAAGGCCTGGAATCGCGCACGGCCCTGACCGAGCGTTTGCAAAAGCGCCTGCGCGAAGAATTCGTCGGTGTCGGCAGTTACGTCCAGGCGCTGGAAATGGGCCCGCCGGTAGGGCGGCCGATTCAGTACCGGGTCAGCGGCAAAGACATCGATCAGGTGCGCAAACATGCGATTGCCCTGGCGACCGAGCTGGATAAGAACTCGCACATCGGCGAAATCATTTACGACTGGAACGAGCCGGGCAAAGTCTTGCGCATCGACATCGCCCAAGACCGGGCACGGCAACTGGGGCTGTCGTCGGAGGATGTGGCGAACCTGATGAACAGCATCGTCGTCGGCTTGCCGGTCACGCAGGTCGATGATGATATCTACCTGATCAACGTGGTGGGCCGTGCCGAGGATGCCGAACGCGGCAGTCCGAAAACCTTGGAGAACTTGCAGATCGTCACCCCGAGCGGCACGTCGATTCCGCTGCTGGCGTTTGCCACGGTGCGTTATGAACTCGAACAGCCGCTGGTCTGGCGTCGTGATCGCAAACCCACTATCACCATCAAGGCCGCGGTGCGTGACGAGATTCAACCGACCGACCTGGTGCAACAACTGCAACCGGATATCGACAAATTCGCCGCCAGTTTGCCGGTGGGCTACAAAGTCGCCACTGGCGGCACGGTAGAAGAAAGCGGCAAGGCCCAGGGGCCGATTGCCAAGGTGGTGCCGTTGATGCTGTTTTTGATGGCGACCTTCCTGATGATCCAGTTGCACAGCGTGCAGAAGCTGTTCCTGGTGGCCAGCGTCGCGCCGCTGGGCCTGATCGGCGTGGTACTGGCGCTGATCCCGACCGGCACGCCAATGGGCTTCGTGGCCATCCTGGGGATTCTGGCGCTGATCGGCATCATCATCCGCAACTCGGTGATTCTGGTGACCCAGATCGACTCTTTCGAGAAGAGCGGCTACACGCCGTGGGACGCGGTGGTGCAAGCCACGGAACACCGGCGTCGGCCGATTTTGTTGACGGCGGCGGCAGCGAGCCTGGGGATGATCCCGATCGCGCGGGAAGTGTTCTGGGGGCCGATGGCCTACGCGATGATTGGCGGGATCATCATCGCGACTTTGCTGACGCTGCTGTTTTTGCCGGCGCTGTACGTGGCCTGGTACAAGGTTCGCGAGCCGAAGAATGAGTCTGCCTAATGATCGTTCCCACGCTCCGCGTGGGAATGCAGCCAGTGACGCTCTGCGTCACAGCCGCAGGGACGCAGAGCGTCCCGAGAGGCGTTCCCACGCAGAGCGTGGGAACGATCAGTTGGCTCGACGCCAGACACTCGCCAACCAAGGCTGCTGCTCCCGCGGCAGCCCCGTTGGCCGGTAGTAATGCTCAAGCTCCACAAACCCCGCTTCAGTCAGCATTTCCTGCCACACCTGAAGATCGTAATAAGCCCCATAACGCGGCCCGTTCCAGCCTTCCTGATTCTCGCCACGAGGATTGGAACTGAACAACACACCGCCCGGTTTCAACGCTCCGCGCAGTTCCTTCAGCACCCGAGGCAACTCCTGACTCGGAATGTGAAACAGCACCGCATTGGCAAAAATCCCGTCGAAGCGTTCGGCCGGCAGATCGAGTTTCAGAAAGTCCTGCTGCCAGACCTCGCAACCACTGTCCTCCCGGGCCATCTGTGCAAGCTTTTCAGAACCGTCGAGCCCGATGGCGCTGTGGCCCAGGCGGGTGAAGGTTTTCAGATCACGGCCAGGGCCACAGCCAAAATCGAGAATGCTGAATGGCGCCTCACCCTGAATATGCCGCAACAGGGCGTCGATGTTCTGGCTGACATCGTGATCGCGAGTGCCCTCACGGAAGTCCTCGGCCACCGCGTTGTAATGGCCCAGGGTGGTGGAGGTGATTTGCTCCAGGTCGTCGGGAGTCTGTTTCATGGTTGGCTGCGCAGGTAATTGGGATTAGCCGAATATACGCCATGACGCCGGGGGCTGCTGCGCAGCCCATCGCGAGCAGGCTCGCTCCCACAATGGATCGTGTCGAACACAGGTTGTGTGTTCGCAGCAGATCAACTGTGGGAGCGAGCCTGCTCGCGATGGCGGTATCACTGACAACCAATGACTTCAGCCAGACTCAACTCTGTTTCATCCCCAGACATTCAATGGACCGATCAACCATCGCCTTGGCAATCTCCAGCAAATGCCAAACGGAGAACACCAACGCCCGATCGGCCCCCTTGAGTTGATCGCCGCACTGATACGCCGTGACCGAGGCGCAGCGCAACAGATCCGCCACATAGAGCTGGGCGTCTTCGAAGCTCACGTCTTTGCTGACGTTGTAGAAGCGTAATTCATCGGGCGCCGTCGGCTGCTTGCCGGTGAGGTGGAAATCGATCGCACGGTAAAGCGCGGAACGGTCCTTGAGCAGGTCGTCGGTGAAGGCTTTGTTGGAGGATGTGTCTGGGGGTGGATCTGGAATGGATCTTTCCATGAATGTTGCTCCTATTGCTGCATGGGAGCCGTCACTTTTCGCCTACTAAACGATGGGTGGCGGCTGTACGCAGGTTAGTAGGCCGGTCAATAGGAAAACCGGTGCACCCGAGGGCGCCCCACGCACAGCCACCATATTCAACATCCGGAAAAAGTGCCGGACATGAGTATGAAACGCTATGCGCCTATTGATCCGGGCTACTAAACCCGATCACTGATGAGCAGTGACGAACCGAGACTAGCCACCAGATTCTGTCGGCGCAAGCGAGCGGAATGATCTAGGAAATGTCCTGCAAATGAAAGGGATCGGGCCTGCTGGCACTCTGATTTTCCTGTGCGAAATGTTCCCTCCGAAGGTCGGTGATTACCTGTGGCAATGGAGCTTTTGTGGCGAGGGGGCTTGCCCCCGTTGGGTTGCGAAGCGGCCCTAAAACCAGTCACCGCGTTTCTTCAGGATTGCTGCGTCAGCCGGTTTACGACTGCTGCGCAGCCGAACGGGGGCAAGCCCCCTCGCCACAAAGGGCTCTCACCACAATGAGTGTTCGCGACATGCTTAGCGCTTGTTGAGTCCACGCGCCAACCGATCCCCACCCAACTGAATCACCGCCACCAACACCACCAGCAACACAATCACCGTCAACATGATCTGGCTATCAAACCGCTGATACCCATACCGATAAGCGATGTCCCCCAACCCACCGGCCCCAATCGCCCCGGCCATGGCCGAGGAGTTGATCATCGTCACCAACGTAATCGTGAAACCCCCGACAATCCCCGGCAGCGCCTCGGGCAGCAGCACATGCCAGACGATATGCCAGCGTCGGCAGCCCATCGCTTGCGCCGCTTCGATCAACCCATGGTCGACCTCGCGCAAACTGACCTCGGCAATGCGCGCAAAGAACGGCGTGGCGGCGATGGTCAGCGGCACCACGGCAGCCCAAACGCCATACGTGGTGCCGACGATCAACCGGGTAAACGGAATCAGCGCCACCATCAAAATCAAAAACGGAATCGAGCGAAACAGATTCACGAACGCGCCCAGTGCGCGGTTCAGCGCCGGTGCTTCGTAGATCCCGCCTTTGGCGCTGGTGACCAGAATCACCGCCAGCGGAATGCCCGCCAACAGTGCAATCAGCGACGACACACCCACCATCAAAAACGTGTCGATAAAACCTTGAAGCAACCGATCAAACCACATAACCCAGCACCTCCACCTGTTGCGCCCAGTTGCCGGCGCGCTGATGCAATTCCTCGGCGCCCAGGGACGAGCCGGTCACCGCCAGCAGCAACTGCCCGAGGGCATGGCCCTGAATCCGTTCCACGCCCCCTTGCAGCAAGCGCACGCGGCCACCGAGGGCGTTGAACAGCGCCGCCAGGTCTGGCTCGTCGCTGGTGCTGCCGGTGAATTGCAAACGCAGCACCACAGCGGCGTCGGAAGACTGCGGCTGCGAGCGCAAACGGCTTTGCAGTTCTTCCGGCAGGCCGTGTTGCAGCGGCGCGAGCAAGGTCTTGCTGACCTCATGTTGCGGGTTGCCAAAGACTTCCCAGACCGGCCCTTGCTCGACGATTCGCCCGTGTTCCAGCACCACGACCCGATCACAGATGTCGCGGATCACCGCCATCTCGTGGGTGATCAGCACGATGGTCAAACCCAGCCGTTGATTGATCTCGCGCAGCAGGCCGAGGATCGATTGCGTGGTCTCCGGATCCAGCGCCGACGTCGCCTCGTCACACAGCAGAATCTCCGGATCATGCACCAGCGCGCGGGCGATGCCGACACGCTGTTTCTGCCCGCCGGAAAGCTGCGCCGGATAAGATTTGTGCTTGCCTTGCAGACCGACCAGTTCCAGCAGCTCGCGAACTTTCTGCTCGCGCGTCTCCTTGGGCACGCCGGCGACTTTCAGCGGCAATTCGACGTTCTGCCAAACCGTCTTGGCCGACATCAGATTGAAGTGCTGGAAGATCATGCCGATCCGCCGCCGCAGCGCCACCAGGCGGTCTTCGTCGAACTCGCCGATGTCCACCTGATCGATCAGCACCCGCCCGCTGCTCGGTTGTTCGAGGCGGTTGATGGTGCGGATCAGCGATGACTTGCCGGCGCCGCTGCGACCGATGATGCCGAACACTTCGCCGCGCTGGATCGCCAGGTCGATGCCGTGCAAGGCCGCCACCGGACCTTGCTGGCCGTTGTAGGTTTTGCCCAGGCCGATGAAGCGCACATGGGCGCGATTGAGCTCTGGGTGCAGTTCGGTTTGTGTGGCGTTATGTGGCTCTGGAAGGTCCAGTCGCCGTTGGATCGCGGCCGTCATGCTCAGCTTTCCCAACCGGCTTGATAGAGCTTGCCGTGGGCTTTATTCAGCGCTGCACGAACGGCTGGCGAATGCTGGTAGATGTCGACGAACTTGATCAGCCGCGGATCGGTTTTGCTTTTCGGCTGGATCACGAACTGGATCACGTATTCCTTGTGATCGAGGCCATCGAACAGCAGGGCGGAACTGGCATCGAAGGTCTTCGACAGGCGAATGTAGGCCGGGTAGCCCTGAACCAGATCGGCGTCGTCGTAGGCGCGCACCAGTTGCACGGCCTCGACTTGAAGGATTTTGATTTTCTTCGGGTTGGCGATGATGTCTTCTTCGGTGGCCTTGTAGCCGACACCCGGTTTGAGCGTGATCAGCCCGGCCTTGGCCAGCAGTTGCAGGCCGCGACCGCTGTTGATCGGGTCGTTGGCGATGGCCACGCTGGCGCCTTCGGGCAACGCGTCGAAGCTTTTGTATTTCTTCGAATAGAGGCCGACGTTGTTGATGATGCCCGGAGCGAACGGCACCAGGTCAAAACCGGCGGCGGCCTTGGCGTTTTCCAGGAACGGGATGTGCTGGAAATAGTTCACGTCGATGTCGCCCGAGGCGAGGCTGACGTTGGGGGCGATCCAGTCGCTGAACTCCACCAGTTCGACTTTCAGGCCTTGTTTGTTGGCTTCTTCTACTGCTGCCTCCAGGGGAATGGCGAAGGCGGCGGTGGTGCCGACTTTCAGCGGTGCGTCGGCGGCGAAGGTGACGGAACTGAAGAGGCCGAGGGCCAGGGCCAGTGCTTTGACTGGGTGGGAGAGGAGTTTCTTGGTCATGATGAGTTTTCCAGTCAAGTTAAGGCGATCGTTCCCACGCTCCGCGTGGGAATGCCTCCCGGGACGCTCCGCGTCCCTGCGGCGGTGACGCAGAGCGTCACTGGCTGCATTCCCACGCAGAGCGTGGGAACGATCAGGGTCGGGGGTTAGTGTCGGTAATGGGAACCTGTGTGTTGTTCAGGCAAATGCGCTTGGCCATGAAACAGCTTTTCCCGCAGGCTGCCGTTGTCGTAAGCGGTCTTGTACGACCCTCGGCGCTGCAACTCCGGAATCACTAGTTCAATGAAGTCCACATAGCTTTCCGGGGTGACGATCCGTGTCAGGTTGAAGCCGTCCAGGCCGGTTTCGGCGATCCACGATTCCAGCTCATCCGCCACCTGCTGCGGCGAGCCGACCACGGTGATGTAGCGGCCACCGAGGGCGTGTTGTTCCAGCAATTTGCGGCGGGTCCAGTCGTTGTTTTGCAGGTTCTTGGTGGCGGACTGGATGGCGTTGCTCTTCACGTACTGGATTGGTTCGTCGAGTTCGTACTCGGAAAAATCGATCCCGGTGGACGCCGAAAAGTGCGCCACACCGGCCTCGGCGCTGGCGTAGCTCAGGTACTCGGCATGCTTGGCCCAGGCCAGCTCTTCTGTCTCACCGACAATCACGTTCAAGCCCATGAACACCTTGATGTCCCAGGGATTGCGCCCGGCCTCGACGGCGCTGGCGCGAACCTTGTCCACCTGAACCCGGGTCGCCGGTTTGTTCTGACCGCTGATGAATACGCACTCGGCATGCCGACCGGCGAACAGCAAACCGCGATCGGAACTGCCGGCCTGGAACAACACCGGTGTGCGTTGCGGCGACGGTTCGCAGAGGTGATAGCCCTCGACCTGATAGAACTCGCCCTTGTGCTCGACCTTGTGCACTTTGTCTGGCTGGGCGTAGATCCGCTGTTCGCGGTCGTTGAGCACCGCGCCGTTTTCCCAGCTGCCTTCCCAGAGTTTGTAGAGCACTTGCAGGTACTCGTCGGCCTGGTCGTAGCGGCGGTCGTGTTCCACCTGTTCGCTCAGGCCCATGGCCTTGGCGGCGCTGTCGAGGTAGCCGGTGACGATGTTCCAGCCGACCCGCCCACGGCTCAAATGATCAAGCGTCGACATGCGCCGGGCGAACAGATACGGCGGTTCGTAGGTCAGGTTGGCGGTCAGGCCGAAGCCGAGGTTTCTGGTGACCGCAGCCATGGCCGAGACCAGCAGCAACGGGTCATTGACCGGCAACTGGATCGACTCTTTGAGCGGCACGTCCACCGAGTTTTGATAGACGTCGTACACGCCGACGATGTCGGCGATGAACAAACCGTCGAACAGTCCTCGTTCCAGCAACTGAGCCAGTTCGGTCCAGTATTCGATGGTTTTGTACTGGGTGGAATTGTCCCGTGGATGCGTCCACAGGCCATGGTTGATGTGCCCGATGCAGTTCATGTTGAAGGCGTTGAGCAGGATTTTCTTTTTGGCATCAGCCATCAAATAGTCCCTCGCAATGGAGGGTTTTCATCGTTGAGGTAGTAATTGCCGATGGCGTGATATTTCCAGCGCACCGGGTCGTGCAGGGTATGCACCCGGGCGTTGCGCCAGTGGCGATCCAGGCCTTGTTCGACCAGCGTCGCCTGGCTGCCGGCCAGTTCGAACAGTGTGCTGCCGGCGGCGAGGGAGATTTCGGTGCTGATGGCCCGGGCTTCGGCAACGGCAATCGACGCGGCGGCGACGGTCTCTGCATTGGTGTCGGCCTGGGCCTGATCGAGGAATTCGCCGGAGCGTTCCAGCAGGGCTTCGGTGGCGTGCAGGCGGATACTCAAGTGGCCGAAGCTCTTGATGGTCAGCGGGTCTTCGGTGGCTTTTTCATGAGTGGCGTCGATCCACGGCCGGGTCTTGGTGCGCACAAAATGCAGTGCATCTTCGTAAGCGGCGCGGGCGATGCCAGTGTCGATGGCGGCATGGAGAATCTGCGCCAACGGGCCGACGGTGGTCGGGCGCTCGAATGCGCTTTGAAACGGGATCACATCCTCGGCGGCGACGTAGACGTCCTCGAACACCACTGAGCCGCTGCCGGTGGTGCGCTGGCCGAAGCCACTCCAGTCGTCGATCACCGTCAGCCCTTTGCTGTTGCGCGGGACGAAGGCCAGTTGCTGCACGCCGTTTTCGTCAACCACCGACGTCGGGATGCGCTGGGCGTAAATGGCGCCGGTGGCGTAGAACTTGCGACCGTTGATGCGGTAGCCGTTGCCATCGCGAGTCAGGCTGGTGACGCGGTCATGGGCGGTTTTGGTGCCCAGTTCCGCGAGTGCATTGCCGAAGCGCTGGCCGGCCAACACTTCTGCGTACAGGCGTTTTTTCTGCTCATCGGTGCCGTTCACGCGCAGCACTTCAAGGGCATAGAAATGGTTCTGCGGGATTTGTCCGAGGGAGCCGTCGGCCTGGGCGATCAACGCGATGACCTTGGCCAGGGTGACGTTGGAAACCCCGGCGCCGCCATATTCCTTTGGCACGCTGATGCCCCAAAGACCCGAACGGGAAAATACTTCCAGCTCCGGGTATGGCAAACGACGCTCGCGGTCGCGCAGGGCGCTGTCGCGTTTGAAATCGTCGGCCAGGTCACTGGCGACAATCAGGGCTTGCTCATCGCTGGTGATGACCGCGACGTGGTGAGAAAGAGTCATGTGTTTCTCCAGATGTCTGGTCGTCAGATCCAGGAATGCCGCGCAGGCAAGGTTCCATTGAGGTGGTAAGCGCCAATCGCGTGATACTTCCAGCGCACCGGGTCGTGCAGCGTGTGCACTCGGGCATTGCGCCAGTGGCGGTCAAGGTTGAATTCGGTGAGGGTGGCGCGGCTGCCGGCCAGTTCGAAGAGCTTTTCGCTGGCCTGCAGCGAGATCTCGGTGGTCAGCACTTTGGCTTCCGCCACGGCAATCGAGGCGCGCGCAGCGGACTCGGCGGTGAGCGGCGCGGCGTTGACCTGATCGAGTACTTGCCCGGCCTTGCGCAACAACGCTTCGGCGGCGTGCAGTTCGATTTTCAGCTTGCCGATGTCGGCGATCACATAGAGGTCGTCGCTGGCCCGGTCGACCTTGGCGTCGATCCAGGGGCGTGCGCGTTTTTGCACGAACTCGATGGCGTCATCGATGGCGCCCCGGGCGATGCCGGCGTCGATGGCTGCTTGAATCAGCTGCGACACGGCGCCTTGAGTATTCGGGCTGTCGTTGATCTTCCAGTTATCCACCACCAGCTCGGCGTCGACCCGTACGTTGTTGAGCAAAATGGTGCCGCTGGCAGTGGTGCGCTGGCCGAACCCCGACCAGTCATCAACGATGCGCAGCCCTGGTGTGCCGCGACGGACGAAGGCCAGCACTTGCTTGCCGTCGTCGTTCAGCGCCTTGACTGCGACCCAGTGGGCGAACAACGCGCCGGTGGAATAGAACTTCTGCCCGTTGATGACGAAGCCATCGCCGTCGGCGCTGATCCGCGCCTTGAGCTCCAGGGTGTTTTTGGTTCCGCGCTCCGGTCCCGCGTTACCGATCCGCCAGCCTTCGAGCACACTTTTGAACAGCTGTTTTTTCTGCGATTCGGTGGCGCTGCCGAGGATCAGGTTGAGAATCCCGAACTGGTTCTGCGGGATTTGCCCCAACGCCGGATCGGCCGCGGAAATGATCGCGAACACCGAGGCCAGGGTGACGAATGAAACCTGCGGGCCACCGTATTCTCGCGGGATGGAAATACTGCCCAGACCGCTGCGGGTGAACTGCTCGATTTCCGACCACGGCAACTTGCGTTGCTGGTCACGTTTGGCTGCTTGCAGGCGGGCGACTTGCGCCAGCTCATGGGCCGCCTTGATGGCTTGTGCGTCGTTGCGCAAGACCTGCGCGGGCAACAACAATGGGGCAATGTCCAGATCACTCTGGACGATTGCGTCTGCCAGACTGGACATCAGTGCCGCTCCTTGGCTGCACGCAATGCCCTGGCGATTTGCACTGGGGTGATTGTGTTCCGGACCATACCTACCTCACATCTCATGAAAGCGCCGCATGGGTTGCGGCGAACGAAAAACAAGAATGTCCGGTGGTCCGGTGCATATACCCTAAACGTGTATAAATAATTAATGAACTAACTTTTAGGAATATGTATAGAAGGGTGACTTCGCCCACGTGGTCGGAGCCCCCGTGGCGAGGGAGCTTGCTCCCGCTCGGCTGCGCAGCAGTCGCAAAAATCGTTAACGGGGTTCAATCTGAAAGAACGCGTTTGTCGGTTTCAGGGGCGCTTCGCACCCCAGCGGGAGCAAGCTCCCTCGCCACAAAAAAACCTCATGACACAACAGGAGTGTTGCTACAGGGTCTTCACTTCTTCCGGGATTCAGCGGCCATGAGCGCTTCTTTCTGCGGCACTTTCAGGTAGGGATTGGCACAGCCGATCTTCAGTGTGCGTGCCGGTGCCCAGCGTGAGTTGTTACCCACGCGGTCGAGGATGCAGTAGGTCACTTCCAATCGAAGGTCTTCGCCGGCTTCGACAATGATCGCTGGGGGCACCCACACCTGAATCGGCTGACCCACATCGCAAGCCTTGAGCTTGGGCAGGTCCATGCGCACGTCGCCCCAGCGCAAGGTGATTTCGTCGTCGGCGGCCATGTTCAGGTACGGTTCGATGGTCAACGGGACACCGCGTTTGACCTGGTTCGGATTGACCCCCTGACGGCGAATGGTCTCGGGGATAAACACCGGCGCCAGGCTCTGGTTTTCCTCGTCGCAAAGGGGCGAGGGCAGGCCGCCCGGGCAATCGAGTTTGATCTGGACGCGCGCCGCCGGTGATACCGCTGGCCCTTGCCCCACCTGCATGACCTTGTAATGGACGCGGGCAGAACCATTGGCAATGAAGCTTTCCGGCACCCGCAGACTCACGGCTGTGCTGCCATGATCGGCACTCAAGACACAGGAGGCCACGTAGCAGTTGTCCCAAAACAGCTCGATCAGATCGCCTTCGTCCATGCCGGGGTAGGGTGGCACGTCGATCATAAGGTGCGCGGCCGAGGTGATGTTGATACCGGCCTTGTGGCTTTGCGCCAGGGTCGGGGCTGCAAGTTCAGGTTTGTTGGAAGTGCTGGTCATGGGTTTCTCTCCTTGAGGCTTTGCCGCGAAGTCCATTTCTGAAAGATCGAAAGGCGTGAATTACCAAGCAACAAAACGATTCGCTATTGGCGCGATTAAATAATAATGAGTGTGTTGACTGTTGCCTGTTGGGAACTAGATAAGAGTGCGTTTGAATAGGTGTCAATAGCGTGGGTTGGTTAAAGGTTAGTTCTTGCGCGATTCAGAAAGCTCCTACGCAGTATGGTTAATAAACCGCATCACTCTGTCGAATAAAGTGTGGTATTTGGTGGGTTTTATGCCTCTGAGGCAGCAACCCTCTGAGCGTGGGTAGCAGGGTATTTTATAAATTTTAGGCGATATGAATCTGTTGCAGGACATATATATGTACCGCATGGGATGCCGGGAAGTTATTTAGGGTGGGGGCGAATTGTGTGAGTCGTTGAAAGATGCTATTGGCTTTTATAAAGCGGAGTTGATGTCACTTCCATCCATGGAAGTTGACAGTTTTTGAGTGGGGCAGCACTAAGCGTTATTAAGAAACTTGCTGAGAAACTGCTTCGTCCGTTCCTCTTTCGGGTTGGCAAACAGTGCCTTGGCTTCGCCTTGTTCGACGATCACACCCTTGTCGAAAAACACCACACGGTTGGCCACGTCCCGGGCAAAGCCCATTTCGTGGGTAACGATCACCATGGTGCGTTTCTCCTCGGCCAGGCCGCGGATGGTCGCCAGCACTTCACCCACCAGTTCCGGGTCCAGCGCCGAGGTCGGTTCATCGAACAGTATCACTTCCGGTTCCATCGCCAACGCCCGGGCAATCGCCACACGCTGTTGCTGACCGCCGGAGAGGCGTCGCGGGTAAGCGTCTTCCTTGCCCGCCAGGCCGACCTTGGCCAACAGCTTTTTACCCAGGGCAACGGCTTCGGTGCGCGGGATCTTTTTCACCACCAACGGGCCTTCGATCACGTTTTCCAGGGCCGTGCGATGGGGGAACAGGTTGAAGTTCTGGAACACAAAGCCCACGTGCTGGCGCAAGCGCCGTACCAGGCTCTGCTGCTGGTTCAGGGGACGGCTGCCATCGATCTCGATGTCGCCGACCTTGATCCGGCCGCTGCTAGGCTCCTCGAGAAAGTTCAGGCAACGCAGGAAGGTGGTCTTGCCCGAGCCGCTGGGGCCGATGATCGCCACCACCTCGCCTTCCTTCACCTGCAGATCGATGCCGTTGAGCACCACCTGACCCTTGAACTGCTTTGTCAGTTTTTCCACGACAATCATTGGGTCAGGACTCCTGGTCGTGCCGATTGACCCGCGCTTCCAACTGGTTCTGCAGGTGCGATAGCACCGTGGCCAGAACCCAGTAGATGAGCGCAGCGGCAAGATACATGGTGAAAATTTCGAAGGTGCGAGCGGTAATCAGCTGTGCCTGACGGAACAGCTCCGGCACCTGAATGGTGGCTGCCAGCGCCGTGTCCTTGACCAGCGAGATAAAGCTGTTGCCCAACGGTGGCAAGGCCGTGCGCGCCGCTTGCGGCAGGATGGCCCGGCGCAGGGTTTGCGCACGGGTCATGCCGATACTGGCGGCGGCTTCCCACTGGCCGCGCTCGATGGAGCTGATGGCAGCACGCAGGATTTCGCAGGCGTAGGCGGCCATGTTCAGCGAGAAGCCGATCAGGGCAGCCGGCAGCGGATCAAGTTCGATACCCAATTGCGGCAAGCCGTAATAGATCACGAACAGTTGCACCAGCAACGGTGTGCCGCGAAAGAACGACACGTAGATGCGGGCGATCCAGCTCACCAGTTTGAAGCGCGACAGCCGCATCAACGCCAGGCCGAAGCCCATCAGCAGGCCGAAGAACATTCCGCCCAGGCTCAGGATGACCGTGTAGTACGCGCCCTTGAGCAGAAAGGGCGCGGAGTCCAGCGCAAGTTGGAAAGCTTCTCCCATTATTGAGTGACGTCAGCGCTGAAGTATTTTTCCGACAGCTTTTTCAGCGTACCGTCGGCACGCAGCTTGTCGATGGCTTTGTTCACCGCAGCCAGCAGCTCAGGTTCGCCTTTGCGCAGGGCAATACCGGCTTCCTGGCGGGAGAACGCTTCGCCGGCGGCGGCAGTGTCCTTGGCCTTCCTGGCATATTCCAGCGCGGCCAGGCGGTCGATCAGAATGGCGTCGATGCGGCCGACGCGCAGATCCTGGAACTTGCTCGGATCATCTTCGTAGGTGCGGACGTCAGCCTTAGGCACATTCTCCTTCACCCACTGCTCGTAGTTGGTGCCCAGGCCTACGCCGACTTTCTTGCCGGCCAGATCGGCGGCGGTCTTGATGGTGTCTTTGTTTTTGGTCAGGGTCAGCGCCTGAATCCCGGAAACGGTGTAAGGCGTGGAGAAGTCGTACTTCTTCTTGCGCTCTTCGGTGATGGTCACCTGGTTGATCACCGCGTCCAGACGCTTGGATTCCAGGGCGGCGAGGATGCCTTCCCATTTGGTCGGCTGCAGTTTGACCTTCACGCCCAGCTCTTTGGCCAAGGCTTCGGAGAACTCGACTTCGAAGCCGCTCAGTTTGCCGGCCTCGTCGACGAAGCTGAACGGTGGATAGGTGCCTTCCAGACCGACGTTGATCACGCCTGCGTCCTTGATTTTTTGCAGTTGCTCACCGGCCACTGCCTGCCCGAGCAGGCCGGCGCTCAGCGCCAGGCCCAGCGAACCCACCAGCAGATTTCGACGTAATGCGGAAAAATTCATGACAAGCCCCTGTGTTTTCTTATGGAAGACGCTTAAGGAAAGTTGGCAAATTCGGGATTTGAACGACTGCGATATCCTGCCCTAAAGCAGCTTATGCGTCTTGCTGCAAATTCGCCTGCGGCGCGACTATATGATGTTGTCTTTAGATAGGAAAATACTAAATATTGAGTTTGTTATTCTTTTTTTTGCTAAGTGATTGTTCCCACGCAGAGCGTGGGAACAATCATTTACAGAAAGTCTTTGTAGGCAAACAGTGCCGGCGCCCCACCGGTGTGCAGGAAGATGATCGGGCCGTCATTGAAGCGCAGGCGCCCAATGCCGTCGAGCAAACCGGCCATGGCCTTGCCTGTGTACACCGGATCCAGTAACAACCCCTCCTGGCTCGCCAGCAGCTTCAGCGCCGACAGTGTCCCGGCATTCGGCTCGCCATAACGCGGGCCGAAATATTCGTCCCACAAATCGATTTTGAAATTCGCCGGCAGGCCCACGCCCAGCAACTCGGCCGTGCGCTCGGCGAGGCCTTGGACTTTCGGTCGTTGATCTTCATCGCTACGGGAAACAGTCACGCCGATCACTGGCAAATCCGGCAGTGCTTCGCTCAAGGCCAGCGCCAGGCCGCTGTGGGTGCCAGCACTGCCGGACGCCAGCACCACCGCGGCGAATTGCAGCCCGGTGTCCTTGATCTGTTCGGCCAGCTCCAGGCCGGCACGGACATAACCCAAAGCGCCCAATGCATTCGAGCCACCAATCGGCACCAGATACGGCTTCTTGCCGTTACTGCGCAGACGCCCGGCCAGCGCTTCCAATTGCTCGTCGGCATTGTCGAGGTTTTCCACCAGCTCGACCTTGGCATCGAACAGGTCCAGCAACAGCCGATTGCCGTTGCCGATATAGTTGCTGTCGTCAGTGCCCAGCGGATTTTCCAGCAGGGCCACGCAGCCCAGGCCAAGCTTGGCTGCAATGGCAGCGGTCTGGCGCACGTGGTTGGACTGGATCGCGCCTGCAGTGATCAATGTATCAGCGCCCTGGGCCAGGGCATCGGCAGCCAGGTATTCGAGTTTGCGTAGCTTGTTGCCACCCAGTGCCAATGGCGTCAGGTCATCGCGTTTGACGTACACATCGCGGCCCAGCCAGGTCGACAGGCGTTCGAGTTTTTCCAGGGGGGTAGGATGACCGAGCAGGTCGAGGCGGTTAAAGCGGGCAAGCTGTTGTTTGATCATGGGTCCGTACTGGCGGAGGAAGATGTCAGGACTATAGGCACGGGTATTTAGTGGGGCAACTGCCAATCGCTTATAGCCAAAAGTATTGAGCACAGCACTATTGGTTCTTAATTCGGCTGCAAGCCGTTGCCGTAAAGTAATCGCGGTTATCGCGGCCAGACAGTCCGGCCGCCCGTGAGGAGTTTTTACCGTGAGCGAGCGTTCCAGCCATTGGCAATTGCAGACCATCGTCAGCCAACTGCGTACGGCGCGCGAGCAGTGGCGCGCACAAAACGGCCGTGCCAGCGGCGAGCAGGGCGGTCGCGAGTTGCCGTCCCGAGCGGCCATGGCGGATATTCTCGAAGCCTTGTGCGGTGCGTTGTTCCCGATGCGTCTGGGCCCGGTGGATTTGCGCGAGGAGAGTGAAGACTTCTACGTCGGTCACACACTCGACGTGGCATTGAACGCGTTGTTGGCTCAGGCGCGGCTCGAACTGCGTTACGCCGCGCGCCACAGTGCCCAGGCAGACACTGAAGTCGAGGCCAAAACCATCCAGATCATTCAGGATTTCGCCCTGGCTTTGCCGGGGCTGCGCACTCTGCTGGACACCGACGTACTGGCGGCCTATCACGGCGACCCGGCGGCTCGCAGTGTCGACGAAGTGTTGCTCTGCTATCCGGGAATTCTGGCGGTGATTCACCATCGTCTGGCCCATCATTTGTATCGCGCCGGCTTGCCGCTACTGGCGCGGATCAGCGCGGAAATCGCCCACTCGGCCACCGGCATCGACATCCATCCGGGTGCGCAGATCGGTCGCAGTTTCTTTATCGATCACGGGACGGGCGTGGTGATCGGCGAGACCGCGATCATTGGCGAGCGCGTGCGGATTTATCAAGCGGTGACCCTGGGCGCCAAGCGCTTCCCGGCGGACGAAGACGGCCAGTTGCAGAAGGGCCACCCGCGGCATCCGATCGTCGAGGACGATGTGGTGATCTATGCCGGCGCGACGATTCTGGGGCGCATCACCATCGGCAAAGGCTCGACCATTGGCGGCAATGTTTGGCTGACCCGCAGTGTGCCGGCGGGGTGCAACCTCAGCCAGGCGAATTTGCAGCATGATGATGGGACGCAGAAGTAGGTCCCTGAGTATCTGGTGACTGATCTGGCCCCATCGCGAGCAGGCTCGCTCCCACACTGTTCCGTGTCGTTCACAGTTCTTGTGTTCACTGGAGATCCACTGTGGGAGCGAGCCTGCTCGCGATTGATTTCATGCCGAACCGAGATAAGGCATTCCAAACCCCAAGTCATATCCTTCCCTGAACTAATGTAGGAAAGCGACCGCCGAGCCCTGCGATTAGTCCTTAGCCCCCTATCCATGTTTAACTTGAACACTCATTCAAGTTAAACCGTCGGTTTGCTGCCCGCTCACAACAGGAGGCTTGCCTTTGCCGAGTCCGTTATTGATTGCCCTGTTTCGCCCTCTCGAGGTGCACTTTTCATGAGTGCATCGTCTACCCCCGCAAGCGGCCAGGTCCGCATGAATCCGCCGGTGTTTTATTTCGCGGCGACCTTTATTTTGTTGTTCGCCGTTGTGGTCATGGCGATACCCGAACAGGCCGGTGCCTGGCTTCTGCAAGCGCAAAACTGGGCGGCCAATACGGTCGGTTGGTACTACATGCTCGCGATGACGCTGTATCTGGTCTTCGTGGTGGTCACCGCCTTGTCTGGCTACGGCAAGATCAAGCTCGGTGCCGACCACGACGAGCCCGAATTCAGCTACCTGTCCTGGGCCGGCATGCTGTTTGCCGCCGGGATCAGCATCACGCTGTTTTTCTTTTGCGTGTCCGAACCGCTGACGCACCTGGCACAACCGCCGCAAGGTGAGGCTGGTACGGCGGATGCGGCGCGTCAGGCGATGCAGATTCTGTTTCTGCACTGGGGCCTGCACGGTTGGGGCGTGTTCGCCTTCGTCGGCATGGCGCTGGCTTATTTCGCCTATCGACATAACCTGCCGCTGGCTCTGCGTTCGGCGCTGTATCCGTTGATCGGCAAGCGCATTAACGGCCCCATCGGCTACGCGGTGGACGGCTTCGGCATCATTGCCACGGTGTTCGGCCTCGGCGCGGATATGGGCTTTGGCGTATTGCACCTCAACTCGGGCCTCGATTACCTGTTCGGCATCGCCCACACCCAGTGGATTCAGGTCGGCCTGATCACGCTGATGATGGGCGCGGCGATCATCGTCGCGGTGTCCGGCGTCGATAAAGGCGTGCGGGTGATGTCCGACATCAACATGCTGCTGGCCTGTGCGCTGCTGCTGTTCGTGTTGTTCGCTGGCCCCACCCAGCACTTGCTCAACACACTGATCCAGAACATCGGCGATTACCTCGGCGCCTTGCCAATGAAGAGTTTCGACCTCTACGCCTACGATAAACCGAGCGACTGGCTGGGCGGCTGGACGGTGTTCTACTGGGCCTGGTGGATTGCATGGTCGCCGTTCGTGGGCCTGTTCATCGCGCGGATTTCCCGGGGCCGGACCATCCGTGAGTTCGTCTTCGGCGTGCTGTTGATTCCGCTTGGTTTCACTCTGGCGTGGATGTCGATCTTCGGCAACAGCGCCATCGACCAGGTCCTCAACCACGGCATGAGTGCGCTCGGCATGTCGGCCATCGACAACCCGTCGATGACCCTGTACCTGCTGCTGGAAACCTACCCGTGGAGCAAAACCGTGATTGCGGTCACGGTGTTCATCAGCTTCGTGTTCTTCGTGACCTCCGCCGACTCCGGCACTGTGGTGTTGTCGACGTTGTCCGCCAAGGGTGGCAACCCGGATGAAGACGGGCCGAAATGGCTGCGAGTGTTCTGGGGCGCGATGACGGCGTTGGTGACCAGCGCGCTGTTGTTCTCCGGCAGCATCGATGCGTTGAAGTCAGCAGTGGTGCTGACGTCGTTACCGTTCTCGATGATTTTGCTGCTGATGATGTGGGGGCTGCACAAGGCGTTTTATCTGGAATCGCAGAAGCAGATCGCGCAACTGCATTCCCTTGCGCCGGTGTCCGGCTCGCGGCGCGGTGGTTGGCGTCAGCGCTTGAGTCAGGCGGTGCATTTCCCGTCGCGCGATGAGGTCTATCGCTTCCTCGATACGACGGTGCGTCCGGCGATTGAAGAAGTGACGGCAGTGTTCGTCGAGAAGGGCTTGCACGTGGTCACTCAGCCCGATCCGGCCAATGACAACGTCAGCCTGGAGATCGGTCACGGCGAACTGCATCCGTTCATCTATCAGGTGCAGATGCGCGGGTACTTCACGCCGTCGTTCGCCCGTGGCGGCATGGGTTCCAAGCAACTCAACAACCGTCGTTACCACCGGGCCGAAGTGCATTTGCGCGAGGGCAGCCAGGATTACGATCTGGTGGGCTACACCAAGGAGCAGGTTATCAACGACATCCTCGACCAGTACGAGCGGCACATGCAGTTCCTGCACCTGGTGCGTTGATTGAGAAGGGTGGCGCTGACGTCTTGTCAGGCGTCAGTGCTCATCGTCATGAACAACACCAATGCCGCCACCGGCACGCCGAATACTGCGCTACCCACCACCAGTTCCGTGCTCAACGGCTGGCCGGCGTTGACCATGCCGACCGCGCCGTTGATCAAGGTCAACGCCAGCCACAGCACGACAAAGCTGTAGGCCAGGGTCTGGCGGGGGAAACCGATTTTCTCGCCGATGAACAGCATCAGCGCCAGCAGGACCAGGCCGAAGAAGATGATGATTGCTGTGTGCATGGTGAGTCCACCCTTCAGGTATGCATTGCTTTTGAGGCAGCCATCGCGAGCAGGCTCGCTCCCACATTCAACCGCGTTGCTGGATGAGAGCTCGGTCATCTGTGGGAGCGAGCCTGCTCGCGATGGGGTCACCTCGGTGTCCTTGCTACTTATTGAGCATAGGCACCGCTGCGCTTAAACCAACCCACCATTCACCCGCAAAATCTGCCCATTGACCCAAGCCGAATCCGGCCCCACCAGAAACGACACAACGCGAGTAATATCCTCCGGCTGACCCAAACGCTCCAGTGGAGGCATCTTGGCGAAAGTCTGGATTTGCTCTTCGCTCTTGCCGTGCAAAAACAGCTCAGTCGCCACCGGGCCAGGCGCCACCGCGTTGACGGTGATGTTGCGACCGCGCATTTCCTTGGCGAACACCTGGGTCAGGGATTCCACAGCCGCTTTGCTGGCGATGTACACCGCGTAGCCCGGCAAGTTAAGGCCAACGGTGCTGCTGGAGAAGTTGATGATCCGGCCACCGCTGTTCAGACGCGTCGCCGCTTCACGCAAGGTGTTGAAGGTGCCGCGAGCGTGGATGTTGAAAGTCTGGTCGAACAGTTCGTCGGTGTGCTGCGCCAGCGGCATCACTTTGAGGATGCCGGCGTTGTTGATCAGCGCATCGACCTTGCCCAGTTGCGCTTCGGTTTCGTCGAACAACCGGCGCACGTCATCGGCATTGGCCACGTCAGCCTTGACCGCTATGGCCTGATGCCCGGCCTGACGCAACTCCACAACCAGTTTTGAGGCTTCAGTGGCGCTGCTGGCGTAGTTGATGGCGACGGCGAAACCTTCGCTGGCCAGTTGCCTGGCGATCACAGCGCCGATGCCGCGGGAGGCGCCGGTCACGATGGCAACTTTCGAAGTTTGAGCAGTCATGGCGTTGATTCCTTGGAGTGGTTTGAAGTGGAGCCAGACTCACATGTTTACTCAGGCCGATAAATGCATGAGAGTTGCCTTGACTGTTCAATAATCGCCAACAATCGAGCGCCAGGAGTGACCCGTGGACCAAGTCAAAGCGATGAAGGTGTTCGTGCGGATCTACGAGCGCAGCAGCTTCACCCTGGCGGCCGATGACCTGAATCTGCCGCGGGCGACGCTGACCCACACGCTGAATCAGTTCGAAGCCTGGCTCGGTACCCGTTTATTGGAGCGCAGCACTCGCAAGGTCCGTCCGACCCTGGATGGCGAGGCGTATTACCTGCGTTGCGTGCAGTTGCTGGCGGAACTGGAAGAGGCCGAACTTGCATTTCGCAGCGTAGCGCCGAAAGGGCGGTTGCGAGTGGATCTGCACGGTACCTTGGCCAAGCACTTCGTGATCCCGGCGTTGCCGCAATTCATGGCGCGCTACCCGGATATCGAACTGTCCATCAGCGAAGCCGACCGCTTCGTCGACCTGATCGCCGAAGGCGTTGATTGCGTGTTACGCGCCGGCACCTTGGGCGACTCGGCACTGATCGGTAAACGTGTCGCCAACTTGCGGCAGATTACCTGCGCCAGCCCCGCCTACCTGCGCAAATACGGCGAACCGAAAAACCTCGAGGACCTGAAAAAACACCGCGCGGTGAACTACGTTTCGCGCACCACCGCCAAGTTGTTTCCGTTTGAATTCATGGTGGATGGCGAGCTGCAAGAAGTGACCATCGATGGCGCATTGTCGGTGTTCGGTGCGGAGATTTACGCCGCCTCGGCGATTGCAGGCCTGGGGTTGATTCAGTGCCCGCACTACCGAATGGAAACGCTGATTTCCCAAGGGCTGGTGCGGGAAATCCTCACCGACACACCACCGCCACCGATGCCGGTTTCCGTTTTGTATCCCCATAACAAACACATGTCGCCACGGGTTCGGGTGTTTGTGGATTGGTTGGGGGAGGTGTTTGAGGGGGCTGTTTGACCTTGCTCGCTGCTCTTGATCGTTCCCACGCTCTGCGTGGGAATGCAGCCCGGGACGCTCCGCGTCCCATCCAGAGCCGAACGCGGAGCGTCCGTTGAGGCATTCCCACGCAGAGCGTGGGAACGATCTTCTGTGAAACGTTTCAGCATTTTCTCGAGTCCGAGGTTTATCGGCGTTTGTCCAAGCGTATGCTGGGCAACTTGCAAAGCAGTCGATACCCCATTCAAGACAGACAAGAGAGGATTCGATGACCTACACCGCTGCCGAAAACCGCTACGATTCCATCCCTTACCGCCGCGTGGGGCGCAGCGGGCTGGTGCTGCCGGCACTGTCCCTGGGCTTGTGGCACAACTTCGGCGACAGCACGCCGATCGACACCCAGCGTTCGTTGCTGCGCACGGCATTCGATCTGGGCATCAACCATTTCGACCTGGCCAACAACTACGGCCCGCCGTATGGCAGCGCCGAGATCAACTTCGGTCGTTTGCTGCGTGAAGACTTCAAGCAGTACCGCGATGAGTTGATCATCTCCAGCAAGGCCGGTTGGGATATGTGGGCCGGCCCTTACGGTCAGGGCGGTGGTTCGCGTAAATACGTGCTGGCCAGCCTCGACCAGAGTCTGCAACGTCTGGGCCTCGATTACGTAGACATCTTCTATTCCCACCGCTTTGACCCGGACACGCCGCTTGAAGAAACCGCCAGCGCACTGGCCACTGCCGTGCAGCAGGGCAAGGCGCTGTACATCGGCATCTCGTCCTATTCCGGGGTGAAAACCCGTGAAATCGCCGGGTTGCTGAAGGAGTGGAAAGTACCGTTGCTGATCCACCAACCGGCCTACAACCTGCTCAACCGCTGGGTGGAAAAGGACCTGCTGGAGACCACCGATGAACTCGGCACTGGCGTGATCGCCTTCACGCCGTTGGCTCAGGGGCTGTTGACCGACAAGTACCTAAATGGCGTGCCAGCGGATGCACGGGTCAATCGTCCGGGCGGTGGTTCGCTGCAGGCGGCTCACCTGTCCGAAGCCAACATCGCCCATGTGCGGGCGCTCAATGAAATCGCCAAACGCCGTGGTCAGAGCCTGGCGCAGTTGGCGCTGGCCTGGACCCTGCGCGATCCACGGGTGACCTCGGCGCTGATCGGCGCGAGCCGGCCGGAGCAGATTATCGAGAATGTCGGGGCATTGAAGAATCTGAATTTTAGCGTGGAAGAACTGGCGGAGATTGATCGGTTTGCCCAAGAGGGTGGGGTCAATCTTTGGGAGAAGCCTTCGACGGCTGAATAACTCCGTACTGATCGTTCCCACGCTCCGCGTGGGAATGTAGCCCGGGACGCTCCGCGTCCCATCCAAAGCCGAACGCAGAGCGTCCGTTGAGGCATTCCCACGCGGAGCGGGGGAACGATCGGTTCACCGGAAAAAAGGCACATCCCCCAACACAGTCGCCCGCTGCATCACCCGCCGTGCCGGGCGGTAATCATCCACCGCGTGATGTTGGGTCACACGATTGTCCCAGAACGCGATGTCGTCTTTCTGCCAGCGCCAGCGGATGGTGAATTCCGGCCGTGTGGTGTGGGCGAACAAGAATTTCAGAATCACCTCGCTTTCCGTTTCCGACAGCTCATTGATCTTCGACGTGAACCCTTCATTGACGAATAGCGACCGGCGCCCGCTCACCGGGTGCGTGCGAATCACCGGGTGCGATAGCGGCGGGTTCTTGCGCCGGGCTTCTTCCCACTGGGCCAACGCGTCCGGTGTATTGCCATAGCGCTCCAGGGGGAACGAACGGGTGAAATCGTGAGTTGCGGTCAGCCCTCCTAGCAGGGTTTTCATCGGTGCGGACAGTGCTTCATACGCCGCAATACCACTGGCCCACAGCGTGTCGCCGCCAAATTCGGGCAGCAGTTTGGCGCTGAGCACTGCACCCATGGCCGGGGTCGGCAGGAAGGTCACGTCGGTGTGCCAGATCGCGTTGTCCCGCACGTCGGTGACGGCGGTGTCGAGGATCAGCACTTCCGGCTGCTCCGGCACGTTCGGGTAGATCGGATGAATGTGCAGGTCGCCAAAATAGGCGGCGAATCGCGCTTGCTGCTGCGGCTCGATCGGCTGGTCGCGGAAGAACAGCACTTGATGCTTGAGCAGCGCCTGCTCGATGGCATCGCGTTGCTCAACGTTCAGCGGCTGGCTGATATCGATACCGCTGATTTGCGCGCCGAGGGCGCAGCTGAGAGGGACGATTGTCAGGTTACTCATGGTGGTTCTCTTCGAATTCGGTATCGAGCTTTTGTGGGAGCGAGCCTGTGGCGAGGGGGCCTTGCCCCGGGCTCAACCCTGTGGGTACCACACCAACCGCTCCGCCGCCGGGTTGCGTTCTTCAACCTGAAACCCCAGCGCCAGGTAATGCTGGCGAGCATGGAGGTTATTGGCCCAGACCACCGTCGCCACCGGGCAGCGAATTTGCTGCGCGGCTTTCTGCACGCCTTGCAGCACTGTCCGACCGTAACCCTTGCCGCGGGCCTGGGGGATAAACGCCAGGTACAGCACGCGAATTTCATTGGGGCCAAAGTCGGTGGTCAACGCACCGATGGCCGTGTCGAGTTTCTCTATCACATAATGCATGGCGTTGGGGAAGTTCTCCCCCAGCCCTTGTTCCTGCACCCTGAATTGCTGGGCAACCACCTGCTCAACCACCTCCTGCTCACCGTCGATCCATTGCAGATCCGGCCGCGCCGCTTGGTAAAGGCTGTGCAGAAACGGTCCGTCGCTGGGTCGCGAAGGCCTGACCACCAGGCCGTCCGCTGCCACTGAGTTGCTGTTCGCCATCGCTGTCCTCCCTTAGAAACCGCTTTCCCTGACCCCCAGGGCCGCCAAGCGCCGCCAGGCAACGCCCAGCAACGACTCGCCGCTGCCCTGCAATACCACAATGCCGCGCAACGGCTGCACCGGCGTCGGGGTATTTTCGAGGATGCTCAACCGCGCGCCGTACTGCGCCTGCACCGGCTCGGCGCGCTGATGCTGGTCGCGGCGTACGGCGATCGGCCCGTGGTGATCGGAAGTCAGCGCTTCCTGATCGACATAAGCCACGCCGTTGGTGTCAATTTCGCTCAATTGCACGGCGATTGCCGGGTGCATCGGGTCATCGGCGATGAACCTCCCACTGGCTCCCGGGGCAACACGCCAGAGTTCGGCTTCGGCCAGATACCCGCGCAACCGCGCGCCGTCCTCGACCACCCGGGCCAAAGGATCTTTGGTCGAAAGCCAGCGGCCGACCGTTAACTGTGGCAACAGATCGCGCACCTTGCCACCGTGGGGCGCGCGCAGCAGCAGACGTTCACGCTGAGCGGCCAGGCCCCGATATTCGGCCACGGCTTCGGCCAGGCGCTGTTCGACGATTCCGGCGTCGGCGGCGGTTTCGCTACGGCCGGCCTGACGACGCATCTGTAATTGCTGAATCTGGATTTCGCGACGGACGATGGCCTGGCGTGAGTCCAGATCCGGGGATTCCAGCTCGATCAGCACCTCACCTTGAGCGACGATCTGGCCGTCGTGCACATTCACCGTTTTGACCCGCGCCGCCACCGGCGCGTGCAGGGCGCTGGCGCGTCCGGCCTCAAGCATCGTCGGCAACTCCACCGCGCTACGCCAAGGCAACGCCAGCAGCAACAACAGCCCAAGCAACGCCAGACCGCTGAGCAGTACCCGAGGTGCATGCGCCTGTTCACGACGACTCCACCATTGCCGCCATTCGCTCAGGATCGGCAGGAAGATGAACCACACCAGTTCCACCAGCATCAGGAAAATCCCCAACACCTTGAAGAACAGGTGATAGACCGCCAGCGCAATCCCGAAAAACAGCACCGCGCGCCACAGCCACGCGCCATACCCCCAGATCAGCAAACGCCGCTGCATCTTCGGCGACCACGGCTCCGGTGCCGGGGCTGCGTAGCCGAACAAAAACTCGCGCAGCCGCCAGCGGCACAAGGCAAAGGCCCGCCCTTGAAGGTTGTCCACTTCCCAGAAATCACTGAGCAAGAAGTAGCCATCGAAACGCATGAACGGGTTGAGGTTGATCACCAGCGTGGTGATCCAGGTCGCACTGGCGAGCATGAACGCCGCGGTACGCCCAGGGCCGTCAGGCAACAGTGACCAGGCGAGCAGCGCGATACACGCCAACACCAGTTCCGCCAGCACTCCGCCGGCACCGATCAGCAACCGCGCACGTCGATCATTGACCCGCCAGGCGTCGCTGACATCCGTGTAAAACATCGGTAGCAGCACCATGAATGCCACGCCCATGCTCTGCACCCGACAACCGGCGCGCTTGGCCATGAAGGCGTGGCCGAACTCGTGGCACAGCTTGGCGAAAAACAGCGCTACAGCGAACGCCAGGGCACCGCCGAGGCTGAACAGGTGCGGAAAGGTGGCGATAAACCGCTGCCAGTCCCGTGACACCAGAAACACCCCGAGCCCCAGCGTCGCGGGCAGTCCGTAGCGCAATGCACGCGGGCCGAAACGCTCCAGCCACGGCCAGGCTCGATTGAGAAAGGCGTCCGGGCGCCACAGCGGAATCCGGAAAAACAGGTATTGATGCAGCAGGATTTGCCACAGGCTCTGGCGCTGAGCCGCGGCCTTCAGGCTATAACTGGCGCGCTGCGACGGGTCGAGAGCGCTGATCAGGTCGTGGCCGCGCAAAAACTCCAGCAATTGCTCAAGCGCCGCGCCATCCAGCGGCAGCCCCGGTTCGCGATTGGCAGCACGCAGCACTTGCTCGGGGTCGCCCAACGACCAATGGCGCAGCAGGCGCATCGCCGCCGCACCGAGTTTGAAATAGCGCCCGCGCACCGGGTCGGCCAGGGTCCAGCGCGGCGACCCGTCGAGGGCCGGGGCCGCCGCCGACAATTGCAGGTCTGCCCGCAGGCTCGGCAGGCTCATCTACAGGCCCACGCTCTGACGCAACCCGGCCAGCGGTCGGCGCAACAGGTACAACGCCAGCGGCGCACGGTCGCCGAAGACTTTCGCAGTGCCGCGCAAACCGATGCGCGGCGGCGCGGCGTCGAACGTCGCATCCAGTCGATAAGCCAGTTGCCCGGCGGCGGTGGGCTGCGCCTCGTAGGCCGAACGTTCGAGTTTGGCCAAGTGCCGCTGCAGCGGATCGCTGTCGAGAAACAGCGCGACTTGTGCGCCCGGTTCCAGGGCAATCGCATCGCCCACGGCCAACTCGATGCGCAATTCGGCCTGGTTCGGGTCGGCGATTTCCATCAGCCGCTCGCCGGTTTGCACCGGTTTGCCGGTCCAGCGCTCGGCGTCGGCGAACACCGCGATGCCGTCCCGCTCGGCACGTACTTCGCTGCGTTTGAGCAGCTCCCGGGCGTAATCCCGTTCGGCGCGCTTCTGCTCCACTCGCGCCGCCAGCAGATCGATTTTCGAACTGGATTCGGCATCGGCGAAGGAACGTTGGGAATTGGCCTTGAGTTCCGCTTCGGCAACGCCGAGGGCGCGCTCGGCCACATCGGCCTGAGCCTTGAGCGTGGTGCTTTCGAAGCGCAGCAGCAGGTCGCCGGTTTTCACCGCCTGATTGGGTTTGACCAGAAACTCGGCGATCACCCCGTCCAGCGGCGCGGCGACCACCCGACCGCCCAACGGGACGACTTCGGCGGGGGCCAGCACCGATTGGCGCACCGGGATCAGCAACCCGAGCAACAACACGGCAACCAGCGCCACCTGACGCTTGCGCGTCCAGCGCAATCGCCAGGGCTTGCGCGGTTGCTGCGCGAGCCAGGCATGGCTGTAGGTGTCGCCCAGTTGCGACAGCAGTACTTGTTCGGAAGGGTTCCACGGCACATCCCGCGCCAGCCACAGACCGCCGAACACCTCGCCCTGATGATCGATCAGCGGCAGCCAAAACACCTGAGCGGCTGACAGACTTTGCCAGTCGGCCAGAATCGATTCGCTAAGGAGATCAGGCGCAATCACCCGCGCCTGTTTCAGCACCTCAAGCTTGAACAGCTGTGCGACCGCTTGCTCGACAAACGCCACGAACGGCGCATTCGGTTCCACGGCACTGACACCGGTAACCGCCTGCACCTTGCCGGCGATCAACAGCGCGGCATGGCGGAAACCGAACAGCGCCTGACCGTCATTGACCAGGCTGTAAGCCAGTTGCGAAGGCGTGCGCGCGGCGCGGGTCTGGCGTTCGAGGTCGAGAAACCTGGCGAACACCTGCTCGGCGCCGCCGGTCACCGGGGCGTTCATTTGAGCTCCGCGAAATGCGCCGTTCCGCTCATGCCGGCCAACAGACCACTGGCGTTGGGCAGCGTCGCCACCAGCAGCAAAGTCTGGCTGCCTTCATCAATTCGCGCACCGAGGCGTTTGACCGTGGCATCCAGCGGCTGACCGGTTTCATCGGGGACAAAACTGAAGGTCTGGCCGGGCTTGAGCTTGCCCATCCAGCGCGATGGCACCAACAGGTGAATTTCCAGGGTGCGGTTATCGACCACGTCCAGCAACGGCGTACCGGCGGCAACGCTTTCGTAGCGCTTGACCTTACGTTCGACGACCTGGCCATCAAACGGCGCAACCACGCTGCAGCGTTTGACCTGAACCTGATAGACCTGAGACTGCGCCTGAATCTCGCTAACCTTGGCCTCGGCCCGCGCCACTTCAAAGCGCCCGACTGAATTCAACGCCGCCAGTTGTTTGTTGTGGGCCAACTCTTCACCGGCGCCACGGCTGGCGGCCTGAGCCGCATTGAGCTGAGCCTGATAAGCCGAACAGTCAAACCGCGCCAGGGTGTCGCCCTTTTTGAACGACTCGCCCTCACTGAACGGCAACTCGACAATCCGCCCCGACAACTCGCTGGCCAGCACCGCCTGATCCCGGGCTCGCAGCACACCACGGGCTTCACTGCTGGCTGATGCATTACCGTCGACCGCGCTATTTTCCAGCAGCGGATCGTCTGGCGCAGGCGTTTGTGCCTGTACTACGCACGTTACAAAGGTTAATCCTGCAACCCAAACACGAAAACGCCGCATAACCGTAACTCCCTGACGGATGAGCGGAGTCTAAGACAGCGGGAGTGAGCGTCAAGCGGATGGGCATCATTGGTTGAAAGAGCGTGCTCACTGTTCAGTATTAATGGCCTTACAAATCATCCAGAAGGTTCCTACACCATAGCCGGACAGCCACAGATTGCAGACGTAGACCTGACACCTTAATCTCGCCGAACTAAACCTTGTACGCAGCGATTAAATTCGCTGGCAGTCAGGGTGAAGAAACCGGCTCCGGCCGGTTTTTTCGTTTTTCTGCGCGCTGATCAGCGCTGCGCCGTCTCCGTCAACGGATACACCGACTCCCATCCCCCACCCAACGCCTTGTACAAACCAACCATCGCCAACGACACCCCGGTCGAGCTCTCGACCCACTGCTGCTGGGTCGCCAGCAATTCGCCTTGCACGGTGAGGACGTTGACGAAATCCACTACTCCTTCGACGTATTGCTGTTGCGCGGTGCGCAAGGCTATCTGGTTCTGGCGCACGGCTTCGGCGAGGCTGTCGCGGCGCAGTTGGCTGGCGTTGTAGGCGGTGAGTTGATCGTCGATTTCATGCCAGGCCCGCAGCACGGTTTGCTGATAGGCCAGCGCCGCTTCCTGTTGCTCGGCTTCGCGCAGGTGCAACATCCCGCGCAGGCGACCGCCGTCGAACAGCGGCAGGCTGAACTGCGGGCCGATGCCGAACGAACGCGAGCCCCAAGAGCCGAAATCGCTTAGTTGCAGGGCTTGCGAACCGATGTTGCCCGACAAGGTGATCCGCGGATAAAAGTCGCCCTTGGCCACGCCGATGCTGGCGGTCGCGGCATGCAGGCGGGCTTCGGCCTGACGTATGTCTGGGCGGCGCTCGGCCAATTGCGACGGCAAGCCGATGGCGACCTGACGCGGGGTTTGCGGCACCGGGGCATCTGTGGATAACTCGGCGGACAGCGCTTGCGGCGGTTCGCCCATCAACAGGCTCAAGGCGTTGATCAGTTGCGACTGACGCTGCTCCAGCGCCGGCAAACGTGATTCGATGGCCGCGACTTGCGCAGCGGCTTCGGCGACGTCCAGATCTGTGGCAACACCGTCGGCCAGGCGCAGTTGCGAGAGTTTCAAACTATGGCGGGCGACGTCGAGGTTCTGCTCGGTGACGGCCCGCGTGCTTTGCACACCGCGCAGTTGAATGTAGTCCTGGGCGGTTTCGGCAAGCACCGACAGCAGCACGCCGCGACGATCGTTTTCCGCCACTTCCAGAGTGGCATCGGCGGCTTCGGTTTCGCGGCGCACACGGCCCCAGAAATCCAGTTCCCAGGAGGCGGAAAAGCCTGCGTCCCACAGGTTGAACGCCGAGTCGCCATTGTTGCCCGACGGATCGTTCAGGCCTTCACCGCTGTTGCGTTTGCGCCCGTAGCTGCCGGTGGCGGCGGTATTGGGATAGCGGTCGGCGGTGATCACCTGACGCGCGGCTCGGCTTTGCTGCAAGCGGCTGCTGGCGAGTTTCAGGTCGAGGTTGTCGGTCAGGGCGCGTTGGGTCAGGGCTGAGAGTTTCGGGTCGTGGAATACTTCCCACCAGCGTTCGTCCATTTCGCTGGGAATGATTTGACTGGCGGCGGCTTTAGTTGGTTTGGACCATTCGGCCACTTGTTGCGGCTGAGGCTTTTGGAAGTCCGGGCCGACGGTGCAGGCACTCAAAGAAAACAGACTCAACACAAAAACCACTGAATGAATACTGACCCCGTGGCGAGGGGGCTTGCCCCCGTTCGAGTGCGCAGCGCTCGCAAATTTTAGGTCCGCTGCGCGGCCCAACGGGGGCAAGCCCCCTCGCCACAGGGATGTGCGATTAACAAAGTTCATCGTTGCGCAACCTCATGCTCGCTGGCGCTTGCAGTATCAATCCTCGCCTCCACCGACATCCCCACCCGCAACCGTTCGGCCAATGGCTGGCCCGGATCGAGGAGGATTTTCACCGCAATCCGTTGCACAACCTTGGTGAAGTTGCCGGTGGCGTTGTCCGGTTTGACCGAGGCAAAGGTCACGCCGGTGGCCGGTGCGATGCTCTCCACGCGGCCGCGCAGGGCTTCGCCGCCGAGGCTGTCGACGTGCACTTGCACGCTCTGCCCCGGCTGTACGTCAGTCAGTTGGGTTTCTTGAAAATTGGCGACCACATAAGCCCGCTCCAACGGCACCACGGCCAGAATCTTGCTGCCCGGAGTGACATAGGCGCCGACCCGCACCGCGCGTTCGCCGACCATGCCGTCCTGAGGCGCAACGATGCGCGTATAGGACAGCTCATAGCTGGCCATTTCCAGCGCCGCTTGCGCTCTTTTCAGCCCGCCTTCGGCCGCATCACGCTGGGCGGTCAGGATCTCCACCTGCTTGCGTTCCGCCGCGAGCACTGCCGTGGCATTGGCCAAACGGGCGGAGGCCTGATCGATGCGTGTGCGTGCTTGCTGAGCATTTTGCACCGTGCCGGCGCCGACCCCGGCGAGATGGTTGTAGCGGTTCAGTTCATGCTCGGCGAAGGCCATTTCAGCCTTTGCTGAAACCACCGTAGCCTGGGCTTGAGCGATCACCGATGTCTGGCGCTCCAGGGTGGCTCGAGCGTTTTGCAACTGCGCCCTGGCCACCAGGGTTTCAGCGTCGGCGGCTTCAGCGGCAGCGCGTAGATCGCGGTCGTCGATCAACGCCAGTAGCTGTCCGGCCTTGACCAGCTGGTTGTCTTCCACGAGCACGTCTTTGATGAACCCCGCCACGCGCGGCGCCACCCGGGTGAAGTCCGCCGAGACGAAAGCATCGTTGGTGCTCTGCTGTGTACGCTTGCCGAACAAGCCCGGCGCCAGCAGGTAAATCAACACCCCGAGCGCCGCTACTGCGGCAACGCCGACAGCGACTTTTTGCTTTGATTGAGTCGTCATAAAAACCTTCTGTTTCAGTGAAACATTCAAGTCGGCGCGCGCGGTGGATAGATCCGCGTCGGCAGCCAGAAAATCATCAGGATCAGCGCCACGGCGACGCCGGCCATGCTCAGATAAAGATCGGAGGAGGTCAGCACTAAGGCCTGTTGATGCAGTCGGTGAGCCAGGCCTGCGTTGTCGCTGTCGATCAGGGGTGAGTTACCGAGGTTGTCCACCAGCATGGTCGAGTGGAAATGCAGCCGTGCAGTGGTCAGTGCCTCGATCACCCCGGTGGCAATCACCGCCGCCAGGCCTTTCACGGTATTGAACCAGGCCGAGGCGTACGGCCCTTCCATCGGAGTGATGCTGCCGGTGGAGAGCATCAACAGCGGCAGCACGGCCATGGGCTGACCGAAAATCTGTAGCCATTGCAGGACATAGAAATCGTCGCGAATCCACGCCGACGTCAGCTGCGAACCACCGAGGCAAGACAGCGTCAGCATGCTCAGGCCGATCCCCAGCACCCAGCGGCAATCGACCCAACGCAGGTTGCACAGCGCCGCCACCAACGGCAGCGCGATCAACTGAGGCAGCGCCGCCAGGAGCATGATCGGCGCGGTCTGCACCGGCCGATAACCCTGGACCTGAGCCAGGTAACTGGAGGGAATGATGACCACCGCGAGCAACACCACGAGCACGCCGGCCAGCGTCAACAGCGCGAACGACAGGTTGTGGATACCCAACATCTGCAACTTGAAGAACGGAATCGGTTGCGACCACTCATTGATCAGGAACAACACCAGCAACAGCAACCCGCCGCCGAGCAGTCCACAGATCAGGCTCGACTCGAACCAGTCCAGCCGATTGCCTTGCAGAATGCCGATCACCAGCATGCAGATCGCCGGGAACCCCAGCAGCAAGCCACGCCAGTTGAATGACTTGAAGCGTTCCAGTCGCAGCGGATCCTGGGGCAAACCGTAGGCCACCGCCGCCATGGCAAACAGGCACGGCACGACGATTTGCCAGAAGGTCCATTGCCAGCCGACGTACTCGGTCCACAACCCGGCCAGCGGTGTACCGAGACCGGGGCCGAAGGTTGCCGTCAGGGCATAACCGGCCAGGCCATAGAGTTTCACGTTGGCCGGCAGGAACCGCAGGGCAACGGTCATCAGCATCGGCGGCAACGCGCCGCCTGCCAGGCCTTGCAAGGTGCGCATGACCAGCAGGCTTTCGTAATTCGGAGCGAACGGGCACAACACACCCAGCAGAGTGAATGCACTGATCGCGTACAGCGTGAAGCGGCGCAACGAAAACGTTACCGAACACCAAGGGGCAAACGCCATGGCGGCCACCGAGGTCGCGGTGTAACTGGCGACCAGCCAGGTGCCTTCGTCGTAACCAATGGCCAACGCGCCGCGGATATCGGCCAGCGCGACTTTGGTCACCATCTCGTTCAGGCCCGACACCAGCACCGCCAGTAACACGCCCACCAGGCCGATGATGATTCGCGGGCCGAAGACCGGTGGCGCGACGGCGGCCGTTGGTTTGGCCGCAGCGAGAGGCGCCGTGACCGTGAGGGAAGTCATGTACTGCAAGCTCCGGAAGGGGGATACCGAAGCATTCTAGGGAGCGTGGAAGGTTACGAAAATTGACTTATTGGCAGCTTATAAGTGTGTTTCATGCAGCAATACAAAACCCTGTGGGATCAACTTTAGGTTGGTGGTGCCGCCAACCACGTCTCATCGCAACAGGTCTTGAGGGTTTCACGCATCCAGCGGTGGGCCGGGTCCTTGTCGAAACGCGGATGCCAGGCCTGGGTCAGCATGAGGGTTGGCAATGGAATCGGCAGGGTGAACGAGCGCAGTTTCAAGCCCAGGCGTCGCACGCTCAGCAGCGCCTCCTTGGGCACCGGCAGAATCAGATCGGAATCCGGCAAGGCGAACATCGCTGCATGGAAACTCGGTGCAATCACCGCCACCCGCCGCTCCAGCCCCAAGGCGTTAAGCGCCGTATCGATCGGCCCGCGGGCGATCCCGCGACGGGACATGCTGATATGGGAAAATCCGGCGTAACGTTCGGCGGTGATTTCTTCGTCGAACAACGGGTGATCTTCACGCACCAGCCCGACAAAGTGCGTGGAAAACAGGTTCTGAACCTTCACTTCCGGCATCAGCGGACGATTGTTGCTGACGCTTAAATCGATGCGCCCTTCGCGTAACGCTTCGTCGTCGCCATCGCCCTCAGGGACAAAGCGCAATTCGCAATGCGGGGCCTGGCGTTCCATCGTGTCAAATAGCTTGCCGCCGTAAACGCCAACAAAGAAATCATTGGCGCGAATGCTGAACCGCCGGCGCAAACTGCCCAGATCCACCTCATCGGCGGAGCGGAACAGCAAAGCGGCCTGCTCCACCAGGTCCCGCACCTGCTCGCGCAACTCCAGTGCCTTGGGCGTCGGCACCAAGCCTCGACCGGCGCGCACCAGAATCGGATCGCCAATGGCCTCGCGAATCCGCGTCAGCGTCCGGCTCATCGCCGCCGGGCTGAGGTTCATCCGCCGTGCAGCGCCTACCACACTGCCTTCATCGAGCAAGGCGTCGAGGGCGACCAACAGGTTCATGTCCGGGAGTTGCATGCTGAGCACTCGTGTCTGATCTGGATTGATTCAGACGCAATGCTAGCAAACATCTGCCTGACGAATGTTTGGCAGGTCTGTGGGAGCGAGCCTGCTCGCGATGGCGTCAGCTCAGACGCCGCGTTAAGCCGACTTGGCCAAAATCAACCCAGTCTCACTCGCCGCTTCTAAGCGAATCGCTACAAACTTCGATGTCGGCGTATGGCTGCCATCTCCAGTGCTTTCCAGCGGCACCAGCGGGTTCACTTCCGGATAGTAAGCGGCCGCTTGCCCGGCAGGAATGTCGAACGCCAGCAGCGTGAAACCCTTCACCCGACGCTCACGGCCATCATCCCAAATCGAAACAATGTCAGCCTTCTGCCCGGGTTTGAACCCGAGGCGAATGATGTCGGCTTCATTGACGAACAGCACATCGCGCTGACCTTTCACCCCGCGATAACGGTCATCAAGACCATAAATCGTGGTGTTGTACTGATCGTGGGAGCGCATCGACTGCATGATCAGGTCCGGCAGCACGCCGGTGGCGCGGGTGCGCTCATGCACTAGATGTTTGGGCAGCCTGTTCGCACGGAAGTTGGCCCGACCCGATGGGGTATTCCAGCGACGTGCACTGGCGCTGTTACCCAGGTAGAAACCACCCGGGTTCTGGATTTTCTCGTTGAAGTCCCGGAAGCCCGGGATGGTGTCGGCGATCAGGTCGCGGATGCGGTTGTAATCGGCCACCAGCCAGTTCCAGTCCACCGGTTTGCTGCCCAGGGTTGCGGCGGCGATGCCGGCGATGATTGCAGGCTCCGAGCGCATCTGGTTCGACAGTGGCTGCAGCTGACCGTTGGAGGCGTGGACCATGCTGAACGAGTCTTCCACGGTCACCGCTTGGGCGCCTTCGGCCTGGATATCGATGTCGGTACGGCCCAGGCACGGCAGGATCAGCGCGTCTTTACCGTGGGCCAAATGGCTACGGTTGAGCTTGGTGCTGATCTGCACGGTCAGGTCGCAGTTGGCCAGAGCCTGGAAGGTACGCGTGCTGTCCGGGGTGGCTTGGGCGAAATTGCCGCCCAGGCCGATGAAGACTTTCGAGCGGCCGTCAGCCATGGCGTGAATTGCCTCGACCACGTTGTGGCCGTTTTCACGGGGAACCTTGAACTGGAAGCGCCGCTCCAGAGCGTCGAGGAACGCCACCGGCGGACGTTCGTTGATGCCCATTGTCCGGTCGCCCTGCACATTGCTGTGGCCGCGCACCGGGCACAGGCCGGCACCCGGCCGGCCGATGTTGCCGCGCAACAGCATCAGGTTGGCGATTTCCTGGATGGTCGCCACCGAATGACGATGCTGGGTGATGCCCATCGCCCAGCACATGATCACGTTCTTGCCCTTGGCGTACATGCGCGCCGCTTGCTCGATTTCCACCAGGGTCAGGCCGGACTGTTCGACGATCTGCTCCCACGGGGTGTCGTCGACGATGCCGAGGTATTCCAGAACGTTGATGCTGTGTTCATTGAGGAAGTCGTGGTCGAACACCGCAGGCTCACCAGCCTTCTGCGCATCGCGCTCCCATTGCAGCAGGAACTTGGCCATGCCGCGCATGATCGCCATGTCGCCGCCCAGTGCCGGGCGGAAGTACGCGGTGTTGGTCGGCTTGTCGCCGTTGGTGAGCATTTCCAGTGGGTGCTGTGGATGCTGAAAACGTTCCAGACCGCGTTCTTTCAGCGGGTTGATGCACACCACCTGAGCGCCGCGTTTCACCGCTTCGCGCAGGGGTTCGAGCATCCGCGGGTGGTTGGTACCGGGGTTCTGGCCCCAGACGAAAATCGCATCAGCGTGTTCGAAATCATCGAAGGTCACGGTGCCTTTGCCGACGCCAACGCTCTGCGCCAACGCAACACCACTGGCTTCGTGACACATGTTTGAGCAATCGGGGAAATTGTTGGTGCCATAGGCGCGCACGAACAATTGATAGAGGAACGCCGCTTCGTTGCTGGCGCGGCCCGAGGTGTAGAACTCGGCCTGATTCGGGCTCGACAGGCCGCGCAGATGTTTGGCGATCAGGGTGAAGGCATCATCCCAGCTGATGGGTTGGTAGCGATCGGTTTCGGCGTTGTAGCTCATCGGCTCGGTCAGGCGGCCCTGATATTCAAGCCAGTAGTCGCTCTGTTCCAGCAGCGAGGTGACGCTATGTTTGGCAAAGAATGCAGCGTCGACACGGCGTTTGGTCGCTTCCCAGTTCACCGCTTTAGCGCCGTTCTCGCAGAACATCACCATGCCCTTTTCCGGAGAATCGCCCCACGCGCAACCGGGGCAGTCGAAGCCGCCGTTCTGGTTGGTCTTGAGCATTATGCGCAGGTTTTTCAGCGCATTATCGCTGGTCAACCAGGCTTGGGCGACGCTGATCAGCGCACCCCAGCCACCGGCTGGGCCTTTGTAGGGCTTGTAGCGGGGGACGGGTTTCTGGTCGGCTTGACGATGTTGACTCACGCTTGATTCTCCGTCGCGGGGCTGTAGACCCGCGGCGCACTTTTCTGCGGCAGGTGGATGAGGTTGAGGTTGTGTCGACGGGCCCATTGCACGGCAAGGCCCGTGGGCGACGATAAACTGACCAGGGTCTGAATGCCGGCGCGTAAAACTTTCTGGATCAATTCGAGGCTGCAACGGCTGGTGACAATCGCTAGGCCGCCAGTGATCGGGATCTTCTGGCGGATCAACCCACCGATCAGCTTGTCGAGGGCGTTGTGTCGACCGATGTCTTCACGGCCCAGCAACAATTCGCCGTTGCCGTTCATGAACACCGCCGCATGTACCGCGCCGCAATGTTGGCCCAGCGGCTGGAATTCGCCGATGCGCTGGCGCAGGCCGTCCAGCCATTCGGTCGGGGGCAGTGGGGCGCCGGGCAAGACTTTGAGGTCGGGCAGCGCTTGCTCAACCGCTTCCACGCCACAGAGCCCGCAACCACTGGTGCCGGCCAGCTGCCGACGCTGCTGCTTGAGGTTCCAGAAGGCGCGATTGGCGATGGTCACTTGCGCGTATTGCGCCGAACCCGAGCCGCTGAGTTGCAAGTCGTAGATATCGCAGGCGTCTTCGATGATGCCGCTGCCGAGGCTGAAGCCGACGATGAAGTCTTCAAGATCCGTTGGTGTGACCAACATGACTGCCTGGCTGATGCCGTTATAGGCAATCGCCAACGCGACTTCCTCGGCCAGCGCGGTGCTGGCCGATTCGGTGTATTCAAGGTTGCAGTAACTGTATGTCTGACTTGCGACGGTCGCGGGCGTTTCAACAGCAGGCGCCGCGCGGGCAGGGCGCTTGGCGTTCATCAGGTATCACCGACGGGTTGGTCAGTTTTAAGCCTAGGCGGGTCAGCGGGTCGTGTCTAATTGCTATTACTGATCTCCTGATAGATGACGTCGATCAAGAGCCGGCCACTGATTGCTGATAGATCGCGAAACAGGCTTCTGCAAGCGCCGAACGCGGAGCGCTACGACGCATGATCAGCCCCAGCCGGGCGAGAGTCTGGGCACTTTCTATAGGCTGCAGGCGCAAGTGATCAGTGAGGTTTTCCAGACCACCTTCCAATGGCATCACGGCGCAGCACAGGCCGCCGTGTACCGCTTGTAACAATTGGTGGACCGCATCGGTTTGCAGCAACGGTTGGGGGGCCAAGCCACGGCTGTGGAAGTTATGGTCGATGGACTGGCGAAAATGCATGCCGCTGGTGAGCATGCCCAACGGCAGTTCAATCAACGATTTCCAACTCAAGGGCGCGTCGCCGAAACTGAAGAAACGCTGATCGTAGAGCAAGCCCATGTGGGTTTCGCTGAAAGCCAGGGAGTCGAAACGCTCACCGTCCAGACGCTCCAGGTACGACACGCCGAGGTCGAGACGGTTGTTCGCCAGCTGCTCGAGGATCTGCTCGGAACTCAGGGCTGAGAGTTCGAAGCGCAGGTTCGGGTGCTCGGCGTGCAGGCGCTGCATCAACGGTACCGGGTCGAAACTCGACAGCGGCACCACGCCCAGACGCAACGTACCCACGAGGTTGCCGCGACAGGCTGCCGCTTCGGCCTGCAAACCGTCGTAGGCCGCCAGCACCGTACGCGCCCACGCCAGCACACGCTCGCCCGGCGCGGTGAAACCTTCGAAGCGCTGGCCGCGGTTGACCAGCGGCAGCTCGAGCTCTTCTTCAAGGCTGCGCAGGCGCATGGACAGGGTCGGTTGGGTGATGTGGCAACGCGCGGCGGCCTGGCCAAAATGCCGGGTTTCGTCGAGGGCGATGAGGAATTTGAGCTGCTTGATGTCCATCTTCGCTCCAGGGCGCGGGCAAGGTTTGCGATTCTACCGCCTGCGCGGGGTTGGGTCATTGGTCGGCTGGGAACCGGGCTTTGCAAGGCTGGTCTAGTCTTTGGCGTCTGGAACCTAAACCTATGGAGAAAACACGATGAGCCTTTTCAGCTTTTTGAAAGATGCCGGTGAAAAAATCCTTGATGCATTGACACCAGACAAGGCCGAAGCCAACAGCGAAGCCTTGACCAAGCATGTGAAAGACGCGCTGTCAGGAATCGATACGTCCAAAATCCAGGTGAAGGTTGAAGGCGAGAAAGTTATCGCCACCGGCGAAGCCGCCACCCAGGAAGAAAAAGAAAAAATTCTTTTGGTCCTGGGCAATGTTGCCGGTATCAGCTCGGTGGATGATCAGATTACCGTGACCGGGCCAGTGGCAACGGCGGCAAAATTTGTCACCGTCGAGAAAGGCGACACTCTCAGCGCCATTTCCAAGCGTGTATATGGCGATGCCAACAAGTATCAAAAGATCTTCGAAGCCAACAAGCCAATGCTCAAGGATCCGAACAAGATCTATCCGGGGCAGTCGTTGCGGATTCCTGAGTAACCCGCAGATCTGTGGCGAGGGGGCTTGCCCCCGTTCGGCTGCGAAGCAGTCGCAAGGATTTTGGGGCCGCTTCGCGACCCATCGGGGGTAAGCCCCCTCGCCACAGGTTAGAGCCCGGCAATCAACTCCCGATAATCCCCCACCGCCGCAAACTCGGCCGTGTCCTTCGGCCCTTTTCGGCTGTCTGGCTCGCTCACGGCCAGCAGATGCGCCACGCCAAAATTGCGCGCACTGCGCAGAATCGGCAACGTATCGTCGATAAACAGACTGCGCGCCGGATCGAAGCCGATGTCGGCTTGCAAGGCATCCCAGAATTGCGGGTTTTCCTTGGGGAAACCGTAATCGTGAGAGCTGATCAAGCGCTCGAAATACGGCGCCAGTTCAATTCGCTCCAGCTTCAATGACAGCGAGTCGCGGTGGGCGTTGGTGATCAGTACCACGCGTTTGCCGGACCGTTTGATCGCCGCCAGAAAAGTGTCCGCATCCGGACGCAGGGCGATCAAGTGCGCGGTTTCCAGTTTCAGTTCGCGCACCGACAGCTTCAGCTCGGCGCTCCAGAAATCCAGGCAGTACCACTGCAACTGGCCGGCATTGCGTTCGAACAGTGGCTGCAATTCCAGCTCCGCCATGGCCCGGCTCACCCCGTGCAGCTCGGCATAACGCTGGGGCAGGTGCTCCATCCAGAAATGGTTGTCGTAGTGCAGATCCAGCAGCGTGCCGTCCATATCCAGCAAAACGGTATCGATGTCGCGCCAGGGCAGCAGGGACATAAAACTTCTCCAGCGGTAAAAAAGATATCCGGGATAAACAATCAGGATAGGCCGGGTACAGGCTGGGTGGAAAGCGTCGCGAGCGAAGGGAGTGCAAGGAAAAAACAGGCGAGGACGGGGAGTTTACGAGTTGTAAATGACCCGTCCGAGCCTGTTTTTGACGCAGCAATCTCGAGCGCAGCAGCTTTCAAACAGCCTGTATAGTAACCCGCTTACGCCAAGGAGCCATCTATGCGCCAGAAACCCACCGTACTCGCCCGCGACATTGTCGCCACCAGCCGTTTGTTCTGTGTCGAAGAGCTGAAGTTGCGCTTTTCCAATGGCGTGGAGCGTACTTACGAGCGTCTGGTCAGCAAAGGCACCGGCCATGGCGCAGTGATGATTGTGGCGATGCTCGACGCGGAGCACGCGGTGTTGGTGGAGGAATACTGCGGCGGCACCGATGCATACGAATTGTCCCTGCCCAAAGGTTTGATCGAGCCGGGCGAAGACGTGTTGGCGGCGGCCGAGCGGGAGCTCATGGAAGAGGCCGGGTATGGTGCGCGACAGCTTGAGCATTTGACCGAGTTGTCATTGTCACCGGGCTACATGAGCCAGAGGATCCAGGTGGTGCTGGCCACTGAGCTGTACGAAGAACGCCTGGAGGGTGACGAGCCCGAGCCGATGGGGGTGGAAAAGATCAACCTGCGTGAATTGTCATCTTTGGCGCAGAATCCACGATTCACCGAGGGCCGTGCCTTGGCGGCGCTGTATCTGGCCCGTGACTTACTGACTCAACGTGGGGTGTTTTTACCGTGAGCTTGAATTTTCCCCATCCGTTGATGGCGCCAGTCGTTGAACTGGCTTTGAAGGCTGGCGAGGCGATCCTGCCGTATTGGCGCGTCAACGTTGCTGTCACTGCAAAGTCCGATGATTCCCCGGTCACCGCCGCCGACATGGCCGCTCATCACGTGATTCTGGCCGGGCTGACAGCGCTGGATCCGAGCATTCCGGTGCTGTCCGAAGAGGACGCCAATATCCCCCAGAGCGTGCGCGCCGGGTGGCAGCGCTGGTGGCTGGTCGATCCGTTGGACGGGACCAAGGAGTTTATTTCCGGCAGCGAAGAGTTCACCGTCAACATTGCGCTGATCGAGCAGGGGCGGGTGGTGTTTGGTGTGGTGTCGATGCCGACCAACGGGCGCTTTTATGTCGGCGGTGCAGGGTTGGGTGCCTGGCGTGGTGATAAAGGCGCCGAGCCGTTGCCGATTCAGGTTCGCGAGGTTCCGGCTGCGGGTGAGCTTTTCACGGTGGTCGCCAGTCGTCGGCATTCGAGCCCGGAGCAGGAACGGTTACTCGCGGGGTTGAGCGACAGCCTGGGTGAGTTGCAACTGGCGAACATCGGCAGCTCGCTGAAATTTTGCCTGCTGGCGGAAGGGGCGGCGGATTGTTATCCGCGGTTGGCGCCAACTTCGCAATGGGACACGGCCGCGGCTCAGGGTGTGCTGGAAGGTGCGGGCGGTGAGGTGCTGGATTTGAGCGGTGAGCCGTTCTGTTATCCGGCGCGGGAGTCGTTGCTGAATGAGTTTTTCCTGGCGCTGCCGGCTAAAGCGGCTTGGCGGGAGAAATTGTTGGCTTTGGCTCGCAACTAAGATCGTTCCCATGCTCCGCGTGGGAATGCCTCTAGGGACGCTCCGCGTCCAGTGACGCGGAGCGTCACGGGCTGCATTCCCACGCAGAGCGTGGGAACGATCAGTCATCGGTGAAGGACATACTGCCCGGTAAACCGCACCGCATCCTCTTCACTCCCGGTATTCACGATCCGCGAATGCAACGTCAATCGCGCCCGCCCGTACCGCTGATACATCGCCAGAAACTTCTTCCAGACTGCCGCACTCGGTGCCTGGCAAATCGCTGTCGCGTCCATGGTGACCGGCAGCGGGTAGCTGATCTGCCCTTCCTGAATCACGATGTGCCCGTCTTCGATGATGCCTTCTTCACGCAAACGCAAATGCAGCCAGCCCCAGCCGGCCAGCACTGCGCCGCAATACAGACTGCCACCGAACATGGTGCTCTTGTGATTGACGTTGGCCGCAAGCGGCAGGTGCAGGCGCAGTTGTTGATCGTGCCAGTCGAGCACTTTGAGGCCCATGTCCCGCGTGAGGGGGATGTCAGAATGGAGGATCGATTCCAGGTGACGACTGTCGCGGTTCATTCATGGGCCTTTTGTTTGAAGGGGATGATTTTACGGTAGCTCAATCAAGGTCGTCAGTGTGGTTGCCGGCGCCGGCATCGGCGAAGTTCAGACCATGCTTGCGCAGTTTGTCGTGCAAGGTTTTGCGCGGAATCCCGAGGGCTTCGGCGAGGCTGCGCACAGAGCTGTGCGAGCGCGCCAGTTCGGCGGCAATCAAACTCTTCTCGAAGTTCTCCACTTGCTCGCTCAGGCCGCCGCTGACCACTTCAATCGTGCTGCCGACGCCGCCATCCGGCGCACTGTTGTCCAGCGCCAGTTCCAGACCCAGGGCAAAGCGTTCGGCGGCGTTCTGCAGTTCACGTACATTGCCTGGCCAGGTGTGGCGCAATAGCAGCGCCCGGTGTCCCGGCTGCAATTCGTGGGGTGGCAAACCGTGGCGGGCGCTGGCTTCATCGGCGAAATGCTGGAACAGCATCAGCGCATCTTCGCCTCGCTCACGCAGCGGCGGAATGCGCAGCGGTGCGACGTTCAAGCGGTAATACAAGTCGGCACGGAAGCGGCCCTGATCGGCGGATTGACGCAGGTCTTCCTTGGTCGCAGCGATAATGCGGATGTCCAGCGGGATCAGCTGGTTGCCACCCAAGCGCTCGACGACCCGCTCTTGCAGCAAGCGCAGCAGTTTCACCTGCACGTCCAGGCTCATGCTTTCGATTTCATCGAGGAACAACGTGCCGCCATTGGCAAATTCGAACTTGCCGATGCGACGCTTCTGCGCGCCGGTAAACGCACCGGGCTCGTGACCGAACAGCTCGCTTTCCACCACCGACTCGGCCAGGGCCCCGGCGTTGATCGCCACGAATGGGCCGTTACGCCGACTCGACAGGTCGTGCAGCGCGCGCGCCACCACTTCCTTGCCCGCACCGGTTTCGCCGAGGATCAGCACGTCGGCCTTGGTCGCCGCCAATGCACCGATCTGCTCACGCAGGCGCAGCATCGGCGCCGATTGCCCTACCAGTCGAGCGCTCAGTTCGTTGCGATCACTCAGGGCCAGACGCAGGCTGCGGTTGTCCAGCACCAGCCGGCGCAGGTCCAGGGCACGACGTACGCTGTCGAGCAGGGAGTCGCTGGCGAAAGGTTTTTCCAGAAAATCATAGGCTCCGGCACGCATGGCTTGAACGGCCAGCGGCACATCGCCGTGGCCGGTGATCAGCAGCACGGGTAGCTCCGGGTCCTGGGCGTGGAGTTCGGTCAGCAGTTCGAGGCCGTCCATGCCCGGCATACGGATGTCACTGACCACCACGCCCGGCCAGTCACGCTCCAGTTGCCCGGCCAGGCCTTTGGCTTCAGCCAGCGGCAGGATTTTCAGGCCGGCCAGGTCCAGGGTCTGGCTCAGGGCCTGGCGCAGGTGGGGATCGTCGTCGATCAACACGACCTGGATGCGGTTGTCGATGGTCATGCACTTCGGTCCTCGGACGGTTGCAGGCTCACGCCCGGTGCGCCTGCGCGCAATTTCAGGGTAATCAGGGCGCCACCTTCCTTGTGGTTGGAGAACGACAATTCACCACCGAAGGCGCGCATCAGGGTGTCGCAAATCGCCAGCCCCAAGCCAAGCCCCTGAGTACGGGTCTTGGTGGTGTAGAAGGGCTCGCCGGCACGACCCAGCGCTTCCAGGCAGAACCCGGGGCCGTTGTCGCGAATGTACAGATTGACGCCGTCGGCGGTGGACTCGGCACTCAACCAGAGTTTACGCGGCGGGCCTTTTTCCGTCAGGGCATCGAGGGCATTGGCCAGCAGGTTGCCGAGTACCTGGCGCAGACGGGTTTCCCCGGCCTCGACCCATAGGGTGGCAGCCGGCAGGTCACGGATCAGCTCGACTTCCATGCTGCGCCGACGCTTGGCCAGTAACGCCAGCGCGTCGTCCAGTGCCGGTTGCAGGGCAACACTTTCCGGGGCGTGGCGATCACGCCGGGCGAAGGCGCGCAGGTGGGCGATGATCGATGCCATGCGCCCGGTCAATTCGCTGATCAGCTTGAGGTTGCCGCGAGCATCCTCGGTGCGCTGATGATCAAGCAGCACTTCAGCGTTTTCCGCGTAGCTGCGGATTGCCGCCAGCGGTTGGTTGAGTTCATGGCTGATGCTCGCCGACATCGTCCCCAGCGCCGAGAGCTTGCCGGCCTGCACCAGGTCATCCTGCGCGCGCACCAGTTCCTGCTGAGCGTGTTCGCGCTCCAGCACTTCCTGCTTGAGTCGACGGTTGAGGCCTTCGAGGTCGCTGGTCCGTTCGGCGACCCGGCCTTCCAGTTCGTGGCGGGCCTTGCCTTCGAAGGCGATCCGCTCCAGGTAATGGCGTCGGCGCTGCATCATCAAGCCCAGCAGCAGCATCAATACCAGCAGCGTTGCGCCGCCAATGGCCACGACGGTGCGTACCGGACGATCGATCAGGGTACGCGGCGCAAGGATACTGACGCTCCAACCGGTTTCTTCGATCTGCCGGGTTTGCGTCAGCCAGGCGTTGGCGTCGAGATTCAACGGCTTGGGATCGCGGGTTGGATAGGGTTGAATCGCGGTGATGGCCTCGCGCTCCGGGTCGCTCAATGGGCGGGTCGAGCGGAAGCGCCACTCTGGCCGCGACGTGAGGATGACCACGCCATTGTGGTCGGTGACTAACAGTTGTTCCGGGGTTTTACCCCAGAGGCTTTCGGTGTGGTCGAGGTCGACCTTGATCACCAGCACGCCGATGATTTTTTCGCGATCACGTATCGCCGCCGCAAAGAAGTAACCGCGCTTGGCCGAGGTGGTGCCCAGGCCGAAGAAGCGTCCCAGACGCCCAGCCATGGCTTCACTGAAATAAGGACGAAAAGCGAAATTGCGGCCAACGAAACTGTCGTGTTTGTCCCAATTGGAGGCCGCCAGCGTCTTGCCGGTGGTGTCCATCAGGTACATGACTTCGGCGCCGGTCTGGGCACTGATGTTTTTCAGCAGGCGATTGGCATTGCCCTGAATCACGCCCTCGTCGGGTGCAGCCAATGTCGCACGCAGAGCAGGCAGCTCGCCGAGAATCTGCGGCAACACTTCATACCGATGCAGAGTGCCCAGCAGGTTGGCGACGTAGAGGTCGAGGGTCTGACGGTTCTGTCCGGCCAGTTCGCTGCGGTAGTAACGCTCGGCCAAATGCTCCAGAGGCCAAAGCAAGGGCGCCAGGCACAACGCGAGTAGCGCCAGGCTGCGCCAGCGGGGTCTGCGGGGGAGAGTTGGTGTCATGAGCATCAAGCGCCTATGGGTATAGACGCATTATGCCTAGGCTTGCGGGCGCAGTCTGCGCACCTGGGATCAAGTGCGCGCTGGCGGTGAAAATTCACACAGGAATTCAGGAAAAGACTTCAGCGTCCTTGAAGAACGCGGCGGACTGATCCTTGGCGGACAGTTTCGGTGCTTCGTCCAGCTGCCAGTCAATGCCCAGGTCAGGATCGTCCCAGCGAATGCTGCGCTCGGCCGACGGAGTGTAGTAGTCGGTGGTTTTGTAGAGGAACTCGGCGAAATCGCTCAGTACCACGAAACCGTGAGCAAAACCTTCCGGTACCCAGAGTTGGCGATGGTTGTCGGCGGACAGGCGTACCGCCACCCATTTGCCGAAATGCGGCGAGCTGCGGCGAATATCCACCGCCACGTCCAGCACCTCACCGGCGGTGACGCGAACCAGTTTGCCCTGGGTGTTTTCCAACTGGTAATGCAGGCCGCGCAGTACGCCTTTTTGCGAGCGGGAATGGTTGTCCTGAACGAACCGGGTGTTCAGGCCGGTTGCCTCTTCGAAAGCCTTGGCGTTGAAGCTCTCATAGAAGAAACCGCGCTCGTCACCAAATACCTTGGGTTCGATGATCAGAACACCGGGCAGGTCGGTGGTGACTACATTCATGGTGTTTCTCCGGCAATAGGCGTGATGGCCGACATTCTTACGCAAAGTGGCGGCGGGTGCGAGTGGGGCGGTGAAGAGAGTTGCGCGGGCATTTGATTCGCGCCAACCAGGAAGGGGGTTGCGTATCGCCCCAAGCAGTGGCGATATAAGCGCCTAATAAAATTTCAGGGGTCGTTGTATGCCGCTCGCCACGTTGATTCACCGCGCCAGTCTGCCCAGCCCGCAGGTGTCTGCGGCGCAAGCGCTTGAGCTGCTGAAAGAGCATTACGGGCTGAGCGGGCGGTTGCAGGCTCTTGGGAGCCAGCAGGATCTCAATTTCCGCGTCGACAGCGAGCAGGAGCGTTTTGTCCTGAAAATCTGCCGTGGCGATTACTCGGCGCTGGAACTGCAAGCCCAACACGCAGGACTCAAGCATCTGGCTGAACATTCCGGCGTGCCGGTGCCGCGAGTGATTCCTGCCAAAAATGGCGCAGACCTGCTTTCCCTTGAAGTTGGGGGCCAAGCGGTGCACGTGCGTTTGCTTGATTACATCGACGGCCAATCCCTGACGCACCTCGATCATCTAAGCCATTCAGTGGTCGTCGGTTTCGGTCGGCTCTGCGGCGAAATGGACCTGGCGCTGGCCGGTTTCGATCATCCGGGCCTTGAGCGCACCCTGCAATGGGACGCTCGCCATGCCAACGCGTTAATCGCGCATTTGCTGCCGGTGATCAAGGATGAGCGGCAACGAGCGTTGATTGCTGAAGCCGCCGAACAGGCCGAGCGCCATTTGCAGCCCTTGGTGGACAAGCTGCCGGTGCAGGCGATTCACATGGACATCACCGACGACAACGTAGTCTGGCAGCGGGATTCGCAGCGCCAATGGCAGTTGCAGGGCGTGATCGATTTCGGCGACCTGGTCCGTACCTGGCGGATCACCGATCTGTCGGTGACCTGCGCCGCGCTGCTGCACCATGCCGATGGCGATCCGTTCTGCATTTTGCCGGCGGTTCGGGCTTATCACGCGGTCAATCCGTTGCAGCATGAAGAGTTGCTGGCACTCTGGCCGCTGATCGTCGCCCGCTCGGCAGTGCTGGTGCTAAGTGGCGAGCAGCAGGTCAGCATTGATCCGGGCAATGAGTACAGTCGTGACAACCTGACCCATGAGTGGGAGATTTTCCGTGTTGCCACATCGGTGCCGTTGGCGTTGATGGAGGCGGCGATTCTTACGGCAGTCGGTCAAAGCCTGCCGAGCATCGGCAGTGAAGACTTCGCGCCATTGTTGCCGAGTCTGGTGGGGCGTGAATTTGCGTTGATCGATCTGGGCGTGCTCAGTGCGCATTTCGAGGCGGGTAACTGGGAGCAGCAAGGGATCGATCTGCGTTTGTTGACGCAAGCCGCCGAGGCTCACGGTCTGGCGGCCAGTCGATATGGCCAGTATCGTCTGTCCCGCACTCGCCCGGACTGTGCCAGCGAACCCGATACTTTCCCGCTACACGTTGCGTTGCGAGTGCCCGATGGCACGGCGGTCGAAGCGCCGTTTGCCGGCGTTATCCATATTGAAGGGGAGAATCTGCTGCAACTGGACGGCCCAGAGCTCAGCGTCCGATTGTGGGGTGTGGCTCCATCGGTACGCAGTAGCGCGGCGCTGGTCAAAGGCCAGGTGCTGGGCTCAGTCAGCGGGCCGTTGATCGTGCAGTTGTGCCGAAGTGCTCAGCTCGACGCGCCATTGTTTTGTACGCCATCGCGCGCCGCAGCCTGGCAGGCGTTATGTCCTTCACCTGCCGTGTTGCTGGGCCTGGCCTGTGATGCGCAAGAAGAGCTCGACCCGCAGACATTGCTCGCCCGCCGTGACGCGAGTTTCGCTCGCTCCCAGAAACACTATTATGTCGACCCGCCGCGCATCGAACGCGGCTGGCGCAATCACCTGATCGACATGCAGGGTCGCTCTTACCTCGACATGCTCAACAACGTCGCGGTCCTGGGTCATGGCCATCCGCGCATGGCTGCCGTCGCCAGCCGGCAGTGGTCATTGCTCAACACCAATTCGCGTTTTCACTACGCGGCGATTGCCGAGTTTTCCGAGCGTTTGCTGAAGCTGGCGCCGGATAACATGGATCGCGTATTTCTGGTCAACAGCGGCACCGAGGCCAATGACCTGGCGATCCGTCTTGCCTGGGCCTACAGCGGCGGTCGCGACATGCTCAGCGTGCTGGAGGCGTATCACGGTTGGTCAGTGGCGGCGGACGCGGTTTCGACCTCGATTGCCGACAACCCCAAGGCCTTGAGTAGCCGTCCGGACTGGGTGCATCCAGTGACAGCGCCGAACACCTATCGCGGTGAATTTCGTGGCATCGACAGTGCACCGGATTACGTGCGCAGCGTCGAACATAACCTGGCGAAAATTGCCGAACAGAAACGCCAACTGGCCGGTTTCATCTGTGAGCCGGTGTACGGCAATGCCGGCGGTATCTCGCTGCCACCGGGCTATTTGAAGCAGGTCTATGCGCTGGTCCGCGCTCAGGGCGGGGTGTGCATCGCCGATGAAGTGCAAGTCGGTTACGGCCGCATGGGCAAATTCTTCTGGGGGTTCGAAGAGCAGGGCGTAGTGCCGGACATCATCACCATGGCCAAAGGCATGGGTAACGGCCAACCGTTGGGCGCAGTCATTACCCGACGGGAAATTGCCGAAGCGCTGGAGGCCGAGGGTTACTTCTTCTCGTCTGCCGGTGGCAGCCCGGTCAGTTGCCAGATTGGCATGGCGGTGCTGGATGTGATGGAAGAAGAAAAACTCTGGGAGAACGCGCAGGTTGTGGGCGGGTATTTCAAAGAACGTCTTGAAGCGTTGATTGACCAGCATCCGTTGGTGGGAGCGGTGCATGGTTCCGGCTTCTATCTGGGCGTGGAGTTGATCCGCAATCGAGAAACCCTGGAGCCCGCGACCGAAGAAACCACGGCGTTGTGCGATCGCCTTCGTGAGCTGGGGATTTTCATGCAGCCGACGGGTGATTACCTGAACATTCTCAAGATCAAGCCGCCGATGGTTACGTCGCGTCAGAGCGTGGATTTCTTTGTCGACATGCTGTCCAAAGCCTTGGATGAGGGCCTATAAGCAGCACCGCTGACCCCTGTAGGAGCTGCCGAAGGCTGCGATCTTTTGATCTTTAGCGATATCACCAATGCCAAAAATCAAAAGATCGCAGCCTTCGGCAGCTCCTACATTGGAATCGCGAAATACCGATTGTTATCGGCTTTGAGTGAGTTGTTTTCGACGGAAAGAATATTTATCGCTTTAAAAGCCGATTTTTATCGGCTATAAAGTCGCCACTGCCCACGGTGTGGATGAGCCACGCCCGGTGCTGCCTCTTTCTGTCATCGGTCGATGCCACCCTCGACCCTCAACACTTGCCCAGGAGATGATTCATGAGCCGTATCGTTACCGTCGCCGCTACCCAGATGGCCTGTTCCTGGGACCTTGAAGCCAACATCGAGACCGCTGAGAAGCTGGTCCGTGAGGCTGCGGCGAAAGGCGCGCAAATCATCCTGATCCAGGAGCTGTTCGAGGCGCCGTACTTCTGCCAGAAACCCAACCCTGATTACCTGCAGCTGGCCACGACGGTCGAAGACAACGTCGCCATCAAGCATTTCCAGAAGGTCGCCAAAGAATTGCAGGTTGTTCTGCCAATCAGCTTCTACGAGCTGGCCGGCCGCGCACGCTTCAATAGCATCGCGATCATCGATGCCGACGGCAGCAACCTCGGGATTTATCGTAAAAGCCATATCCCGGATGGTCCTGGCTACCACGAAAAGTACTACTTCAACCCGGGCGATACCGGCTTCAAAGTCTGGAATACCCGTTACGCGAAAATCGGCGTGGGCATCTGCTGGGATCAGTGGTTCCCTGAGTGCGCCCGCAGCATGGCGCTGCAAGGCGCGGAAATCCTGTTCTACCCGACCGCCATCGGCAGCGAGCCACACGACAAGACCATTTCGTCCCGCGACCATTGGCAGCGCGTGCAGCAAGGCCATGCCGGCGCCAACCTGATGCCGCTGATTGCCAGCAACCGCATCGGCAACGAAGAGCAGGACGGCTACGACATTACCTTCTACGGCTCGTCGTTCATCGCCAACCAGTTTGGCGAGAAAGTCCAGGAGCTGAATGAAACAGAAGAAGGCATTCTGGTTCACAGTTTCGACCTCGATGAGCTGGAGCACATCCGCAGCGCATGGGGCTCATTCCGTGACCGTCGCCCGAACCTGTACGGCGCGATCAAAACCCTCGACGGTTCCCTGGAGTCCTGAACCATGACCACTTTGAACAGCACCCCTCGCACCGACGGCTTTTACATGCCAGCCGAATGGGCACCACAGACCCAGACCTGGATGGTCTGGCCCGAGCGCCCGGACAACTGGCGCCTGGGCGGCAAACCGGCACAAGCTGCGCATGTGGCGGTGGCCAAGGCCATCGCGCGTTTCGAACCGGTGACCGTGGCGGTTTCCGCCGGCCAGTACGAAAATGCTCGGGCCCGTCTCGACGTGCCGAATATTCGTTTGGTGGAGATGTCCAGCGATGACGCCTGGGTTCGGGATACTGGCCCGACGTTCGTCATCAACAACCGCGGCGAAGTCCGTGGTGTGGATTGGGATTTCAATGCCTGGGGCGGTTTCGACGGTGGTCTTTATTCGCCGTGGAACCGTGACTCGCAAGTGGCGGGCAAGATCCTCGAAATCGAGCGCAGCCCCCGCTACCGCACCGAAGGTTTTGTGCTCGAAGGCGGTTCGATCCATGTCGATGGTGAAGGCACCCTGATTACCACCGAAGAGTGCCTGCTCAACCGCAATCGCAACCCGCACATGGACCGTGCGCAAATCGAAGCGGTGCTCAGTGCAAATCTGGCTGTGGATAAAATCATTTGGCTGCCGGACGGTTTGTTCAACGACGAAACCGACGGCCATGTGGATAACTTCTGCTGCTACGTGCGTCCGGGCGAAGTACTGCTGGCCTGGACCGATGACCCGCAGGACCCGAACTACCCGCGCTGCCAGGCGGCAATGAACGTGCTGCAAAACAGCACCGATGCCAAAGGGCGCCCATTCACGGTGCACAAGATGCCGATTCCTGGGCCGCTGTATGCGACCGAAGACGAGTGCGCTGGCGTGGATCCGGTGGACGGCACTCAGGAACGCAATCCGACTGTTCGTCTGGCCGGCTCTTATGTGAACTTCCTGATCGTCAATGGCGGCATCATCGCGCCGAGCTTCGACGATCCGTTGGACGGTCCGGCCAAAGAGATTTTGCAGACTTTGTTCCCGCAGCATGAAGTGGTCATGGTGCCGGGTCGCGAACTGTTACTGGGGGGCGGTAACATCCACTGCCTTACCCAACAACAACCCGCCCCGCACAAGGAGTGAGTGAGGTCGTAACAGCTTGAGTTGATTGAAGAATCGATTGAGCAACGATTTAGCGTCGTTATTTCACAGAAAGCCCGCAGCCCATCAGGACTGCGGGCTTTTTTGTATCCACTTGTCGACACTTCGAAAACATTGGCACAGCTCTTGTATCTTCGATGGCGCAACATGGGGAGGGAGAGAACTTCGATGTTCTGTCATAAACCTTGGATAAGTTAGCCGCTCACAAACCAGGAGAGAGCGCTGAGATGAACGCCGAAATGAACGTCGTGAGCGAGCGGGCAATGCATCCCCTGGCAGTTAATAGCGAATCGCTCCAAGTCTTGGCGCAATGGTTGAAGTCCAATGGAACGCGTCAGATCAGAGAACCTGATCCGCGCCGGATGATGATCGAGCGCTACCCCGCTGGTTTATTCAGCGAGGCGGAACTGGAAGCACTGTGGGATGTGATGGAAGGATAAGAAGAAAACAACGGATTGATAAAAGCGCTGCCGGGAAGGCGGCGCTTTTTTATGGGCGAAGATTTTTATGATCACTGGAGATCAAATGTGGGAGCGGGCTTGCTCGCGAAAGCGATATGCCAGTCAATGAAGAGGTTGAACATGATGGCCCCTTCGCGAGCAAGCCCGCTCCCACAAGGTTTTGCATTGTTTAGAAGATATAGGTTCCGGTCATATTGGCCATAACCTGGCGGAAACAGAAAGTATTCGACCGATTCATGAAACAGACTGAAAGCCATTCCAGCGTTTTTCCGAAACTGCCTGGGGATTAACCTGCCGGCATTGAGTTTTCCTACTTTGTTGCCGGAGTCTTCCCATGATCCTTCACTATATTTACGACCCATTGTGCGGTTGGTGCTACGGCGCCAAACCATTGGTGCAAGCCGCCCAAGCGGTGTTGCCTGTCATCGCCCACGGTGGCGGCATGATGACCGGCGCCAACCGCCAGACCGTTTCGCCACAACTGCGCAATTACGTCATGCCCCATGACCGACGCATCGCCGAGTACACCGGCCAGCCGTTTGGCGAGGCGTATTTTGAGGGTCTGCTGCGCGATGAGACGGCAGTGTTCGATTCCGCGCCACCGATTGCCGCTGTGCTGGCAGCCGAGCAGATCTCTGGCCGCGGGCTAGCATTGCTGGGGCGTTTGCAGATGGCTCATTACGTGGAAGGTCGACGCATCGCTGATAACGCCGTGCTGCTGGAACTCGCCACACAGACCGGCCTTGAACCCGAGGCGTTCCAACAGGCATTTAATGAAGCTGACACCGAGCGCCATATCAAGGACAGCCGCGCACTCCTGGCCAAGGTCGGTGGACAGGGTTTTCCGACTTTCGCATTGGAACAGGATGGCCAATTCACCCTGGTCGACATCGGCCCTTGGCTCGGCAAACCGCAAGCCTTCGCTCAATGGTTGAGCCAGTCATTGGCGGCAAAAGAGTCTTCATCCGCGTTTCAAGCCTGTGGCCTCGACGGCTGCGCCCATTGAATTCACCTGGAGTCACCATGGATAACCTGAGCCTGATTAAAAGCACCTACGAAGGCGCCAACTCCCAGGAGAACGCTCGCAATACCGCTGCGGCGCTGGCCGATGACGCTCGCTGGACTGAGGCCGCAGGTTTCCCGTACGCCGGGACCTATGTCGGTTTCGACGCTATCGTCGAAAACGTCTTCAAGCGCCTGGCCACCGAGTGGGAAGATTTTCAGTTCAAGGTCGAGCACTACGTTGCACAGGGCGACAAGGTGTTTGCCTACGGCAATTACAGCGGAATCTACAAAGCCACCGGCCGCCCGATGAATGCTCGGGTCGCTCACTTGTGGACCCTGGCCGATGGCAAAGTCACGCATTTCGAACAATTCGTCGACAGCCACACCGTGCAATTGGCTATCGCTGACAAGTGATTTCTTAGACGATTTTCGCCTATTCACAGACGATTCCTGAAATTGACACCTTATTAAGGGCGCAGATAGGATGCGCCCCACGCCTGTGGCTAACCGCCATGACTCACAAAACAATAAAAGGCCCGCCGCGAATTTTCGTGGGCGGGCCTTTTTGTTTTTGGGTGAAAAAAGAGCGCGATAGCGCCGTTTCAGTTGTACGGCACAGCGCGTATCAACCCGTAATAAGGAAAATAACATGTTGAACAAGCGAATCAGCCTGATCGCATTGGGGATGTTGAGCGCCACTCAGGCTATGGCTAACGACCAGGCCGAATCCAAGGGTTTTGTTGAAGACAGCAGCCTCAAAGTGCTGCTGCGCAACGCCTACATCAATCGTGACTACAAGGACGGCCGACAGGACAAAGCCGAGTGGGGCCAAGCGGCCATCGGTACTTTCTCGTCCGGCTTCACCCAAGGCACCGTTGGTGTGGGTGTGGATGCTTTCGGTCTGTACGCTCTGCGTCTGGACGGCGGCAAAGGCCGCAGCGGCGCCGGTGGTATCGACTTTTTCAAACAGGGCGACAGCGGCAACGCGGCGGATGACCTGTCAAAGGGTGGCGCGGCCGTCAAGTTCCGTCTCTCCAGCACCACGCTGACCTATGGCGACCAGATGCCGGCCTTGCCAGTGCTGAACTACGACAACTCGCGCCTGCTGCCAGAAAGCTACACCGGCACTTTGATCACCTCCAAGGAGATCAAAGGTCTGGAACTGAACGCCGGTCGCTTCACCGCCGAATCGCGCAAAAGTGCTGAAGGCCGTGACAGCGGTGGCTTGAAGTCGATCAACGTGTTGGGCGGTAGTTACCAGTTCACCGAACAGTTCAAGGCTGCGCTGTACGCGTCCGACGTCGAAGATGTATTGAAGAAGCAGTACGTGAACGCCAACTACGTGTTCCCGATCGACAAGGAGCAGTCCCTGACGCTGGACTTCAACGGCTACCGCACCAAGCTGGACGATTCCTACGTCCGCGAAAGCGGTGCTACCGGCGACGACAACAAGATCTGGAGCCTGGCAGCGACCTTCGCCACCGGCCCGCACTCGTTCACACTCGCTCACCAACGCAGCACCGGCGACAGCAACCTGGGTTACGCCTACGGTGGCTACCAGAAGGATCAAGGTCGCGTCGGCGACGGTGGCAACACCATCTATCTGGCGAATTCCTACTGGTCTGACTTCAACGCTGAAGACGAACGCAGCTGGCAGTTGGGCTACGGTCTGGACTTCAGCGCCTTCGGCGTTCCTGGCCTGAGCTACAACGTTGCCTATGTGCGCGGTGACAACATCACCACCTCCACCAGCGAAGGCGGCACCGAGCGCGAGATCTTCAACCAGTTCAAGTACGTCGTGCAAAGTGGCCCGGCCAAAGACCTGAGCGTGAAGGTGCGCAGCTCGATCCTGCGCGTGTCGCACAAATCCAGCGAGTACAACGTCAGCGGCAATGAACTGCGCGTATTCGTGGATTACCCGATCAACATCTTCTGATGATCGGCTGAGTTGTTCAGACTCGATAAAAACCCTGACTGGTTCAGGGTTTTTTTTCGCCTCATGACCGTAAGAAAATACGAAAAATGGCTGTTTTCGATCGTAAAAAGTCGAATTAAAGCAACTTCATACCGCGTTTCAATCAACGCTTGATATGCCTGAAATTCTTTCTCATGGGCTGCAAATGCCGCACCTACTAGATTGAGCCGCTAAATGCAGTGGAGACCTAGTAATGATCGTTTTGAACAGAGAAGTTGGCGAATCGCTACGGCGCGACAAGTATGTCAACGTCCAGGGAGCCGACTTCAATCTCTTCGGTCATTTTTCCGACTTCGTCAGATTGACCAAAAGTTGGGAAAGCATGGAGCCGGACAGTTATTACGGCCAAGCCGATGCGGGCATGCGTTTCCGTCGTTACAGCGATTTCGAATACAACCCGGTCACCCGTGACTTGACGCAGCTGGAACACCGCGCCTACGTGCAATCGAAGGCCAACAACAGCTACGTCGGCGGACTGGAGCGGCACTTCCAGGATTTCTCCAACGAAGTCATCAATTCGCCGGTGATGCGCAGCCTCATCGATGCGGATTTCGAGGTGTACAAAAACGTATTGCCGCCAGAGTTGCACGACGAAATCTGGCAATGCCAGATCCATCAGATCCGCATCGAAATCAAGCCAGGCAAGCAACTGGAAATTACCCCTGAAGGTATTCACTGCGACGGTTATCCGTTCAGCGGTGTGCATTTCTGGGGCCGTAACAACGTGGACGGGGCGGAGAGCCGTTTGTATTCAGCCCAAGAGGAACAATTGGCAGCGACGACCTATCTGGAAATCCTCGACACCACCTACTTCCTCGATCGCGAGATGCGTCACTACGTGACACCGGCACGCAACACTCACGCTCACGAAATGGCCTATCGGCAGATTTTGGCCATTTCCTTCTCGCGGCCCGGGACCGCTTTCGACATTGTTCGCTGAACAGCTAGATCCCATGATGAACATGGCCGAGTGCCCTGCACCGGTGATGCTGCAGCGCGCGACGGCCAAGGATGCCCAGCGCCTGGAACGCTTCTTTCGGCAATTCGAAGAAGTGTCGTTCTGTGAATGGCAGGACGCCAAATGCCTGCGCGGTGTGTTGGTGCAAAAAACCACTGCTGCGTTCCTCGCGCTCGATATCCGTGGCGAAGTAGTCGGCGCGGTGTTGGGCGGCATGCTCGGCAGCCGTGGCACCATCAATCACTTGGCGGTGAGCCCGGTGTATCGCAGCCAGGGCGTCGGTCAGCGCCTGGTGGAAGCGGCGTCGGCAGACATGAAACGGGTCGGTGTGCTGCGGATGTTCCTGTTCGTTGACGATGCTAACCTTGCCGGCAAACGTTTTTGGAGTGCCCAGGGCTTTTGCGAGCCGCGTGGCGAAACGACCTTTGAGAGGGACTTATGAATGAGACGTCCAGCAGCCAGCCGCTGATGGTCGAGCCCCAGCCCTCGCGCACGTTTGCTGAAGCCAGCCCGGTGATTGCGGGCTACTTCACGGTGTCGTTTGTGTTCGGTTTGATGGCCGTCAATGCCGGATTGCCCGTGTGGCTGCCGGTCGCGATGTGCCTGTTCGTCTATGCCGGTGCCTCGCAGTTCGCCGCCCTGGCGCTGATCTCCAGCGGCGCGTCGCTGACCACCATCATCCTCACTACGTTTCTGATCAATGCGCGGCACATGCTGATGTCGGTCTACATGGCCAAGGCCTTGCAGGCGATGGGGCTCAGTCGTCTCGAGCGCTGGTGTTATGCCGGCGGGCTGACCGATGAATCGTTCGCCTTCCACAGCGTCAAACTGGGCAAGGGCACGCCGGTCAATGTGCGTTATCTGATTGGCTTCAATCTGTATTGCCACACGTCGTGGGTACTGGGTGGTTTGCTGGGAGCAATCTGCGCGCAGTACGCAGCGCACCTGATCAAATATCAGCTCGACTATGCGCTGACCGCGATGATGCTCTACGTCCTGGTATCGCTGTGCAACACCCGCAATAAACTGATCGCCGCACTGGCCGCGGTCGCCTGCATGGGTGTCCTGAGCCTGATCGGCAGCTCACCCTTCAACGTATTCATCGCCACATTCGTGGGCTGCGGGGTGGGCGTATGCCTGACCAAACGTTCCTGATTCTGGTCGTCGTGCTAATGATGGCCGTGACGTTCCTGCCGCGTGCGTTGCCGCTGCAAGTGAACACCGACCATTGGCCGCCCTTCGTCGCCAGGGCGCTGGAATACCTGCCGGTGGCGATCGTCGCTGCCATCAGCCTTACGCCGCTGTTGATCAAGGATCAGCAGGTGCAGCTCGATCGCCCGGAATTCTATGCAGCGATTCCGACGTTGTTATGTGCGTATTTCAGCAAAAACCTCTTTCTCAGTGTGGCGGTTGGGACGGCTGCGTACATTGCGCTCGGGTCGTTCATGTAGCGACAGAGCGACCACGTCGTTCAAGGCCTGACCCGACAACTCGGGATTATTGACCGCCAACCGCACTTCGAGGGAATCCTCGAAACCCGGGAAAATGGTCAGGCCGTTACGCAGCGCCGCTTCACGGGAAACCATGCCAAGGCCGTCCATTTGTGTGATCAACGACAGGGTCAGGGTCTCGCTGCAGGAATAGATCATCCGCTTACCTGACTCGTAATTACCAAGGCCGGCGTCGAGAAAGCGCAAGAAGCTGTGGGAATACGGACAATCATCGGCAGGACGAACCTGAAACTTGTTGCCGAGCAGCATCAGCGGATCGTTTTCCTGACCGCAATGGGCACCGACCACCTGCACCTGTACATGGGGCAGGGCAATGCTGGGTAACCCCGGTTGTTGCGGGCCGATCAGCACGGCCAGGTCGAAATCCTCATTCTTCAATTTGCTGAGGTTTTCCATCGACTCGGCGTAGCTGAATTCCAGTTGATAATCAGGAAACACCTCAATGAGGCGCCCGATCATTCGCCGGTTGAAGTCGGCCGAGAGCGTGGTGTTAAGTGCAACCTTGAGCGTGCGCTGCCCAGGCACCTTCAGCGCGGCGACTTTTTCTTCCAGTTGCCGCGTGGCGACCAACACTTTGTCCATGTAGGGCGTGAGCTCCGTGCCCTGCGTTGTCAGGGTCAGCCCCTTGTTGGAGCGACGAAACAACCGAAAACCGAACTGCTCTTCAACCTTGTTCAACTGCGCGGCCAATGCCTGCACGGTCAAACAGGAATGCTCTGCCGCTGCCGACAATGAGCCGGTCTGCACAATGCGCATGAGGTTACGTAAGGTTCTGCTATCCATTTGGGTAATGCCCTCTAAAGTGGGCTGGCTATTGTTGTGTACCTGGCCGCCGGGTGGGCGTCGGTCGCGTGCTGGCTATGATCCTGCACCTGAGCATGCTTGTCCCGAGTTTAGTAGCGAAATGATTCTGCGTCCGATGGTTTGAGGCTTACACAGGATCGGGGTTTTGGTGGAGGGTAGGTGATCAGGGAGCAAAAAAGACCTGGATGGGGGAGGTGTGAGCTTTTTTTGGAAGCAGCGAAATCTTTTTCCAAGGCAAAAAAAAGCAGCCTGATCAGGCTGCTTTCATGAATAGGTGCTTGATATTGTGCTCCCTCAAGCAGGGGAGGAGAGGTTTACCCGAGCGCTGATTTTCAGGTCATCAACGGGGCTCCTACATCGACTATCGCCACCTGAAGGCAGTCGGTTTCGCGCTCTCGATTAAATTTTCTTCCCGTGTGACGCGGGTGTCAACGGGTGTTTTTGACCGTGTGTCGGCGTCTTTTTGGGGGGGCGGAAAATCTCTTTTCAATAGTCTGCGCATAATGATGCTCCCGGCAACTTATTACATCACGTCACTAATGATGTTCCCGTCCCCACCTTTATCCCCCTGACCCAACCTCATACATTCCTCTCCAACGCCTCCCCATCATTCCGATGAGAGGGTCACTGGAGATTCCTCATGCCTTTCGTAAGCGTACGCATCACCCGCGATGGCGTTACCTCAGAGCAGAAAGCTCAGGTGATCGCCGAAATCACTGAAACCCTGGAACGCGTCCTCAACAAACGCCCGGACCTGACCCACATCGTGATCGAAGAAGTCGACACCGATAACTGGGGCTATGCCGGGATCACCACTACCCAGTACCGCAAGCAACTGGCTGAGGCGCAGGGGCAGTCATGACCGCGTCCATCAAAACCATCATTTAGTAGTGGAGGGTTCATCATGAGCAATTCGAAAAAAGTCATCGTTATTACTGGCGCCTCTCAAGGTCTCGGCGCAGGCATGGTCAAGGCCTTCCGTGATCTCGATTACCGGATTGTCGCCACTTCGCGTTCGATCCAGCCATCCACCGACCCGGACATCCTCACCGTTGCCGGCGACATCGGCGACCCGGCGATCGCCCAGCACGTCATCCGTGAAGCGACCGAACGTTTCGGCCGTATCGATACCCTGGTCAACAACGCCGGGATCTTCGTCGCCAAGCCGTTCACCGCCTACACCCCCGAAGACTACGCCGCAGTCTTATCGGTGAACCTGAATGGTTTCTTCTACATCACCCAACTCGCGATCACCGAGATGGAAAAACAAGGCAGCGGCCACGTCGTCAACATCACCACCAGCCTGGTGGATCACGCTATAGACGGTGTGCCGTCGGTATTGGCTTCGTTAACCAAAGGTGGCTTGAACGCGGCGACCAAATCCTTGGCCATTGAGTACGCCAAGCGTGGCATTCGGGTGAATGCGGTTTCCCCGGGCATCATCAAGACGCCGATGCATGGTGAGGAAACCCACGAAGCACTGGGAAGTTTGCACCCGGTTGGGCACATGGGAGAGATCAGCGATATTGCTCAGGCTGTGGTGTATCTGGACAGCGCCAACTTTGTCACCGGCGAGATCTTGCATGTTGATGGTGGGCAGAGTGCGGGGCACTGAGAGCGGTTCAGGAGTAGGGCGCTGTTCACAGCAAGGACGACGACCAGCGCTCTCATCCTTGATTCATTAACCTCCGAACGGCGCTACCTTGATCGGTTCACCCTTTTTCGCGCATGACGGCGGATTGGTCATACCCAGCGTCAGCAGGTTGCCGCCGTTAATGATGCAGTTGAACTGCTGGTTATCATTGGTTTTCAGCGCGACATAAGTATTCGTGCCTTCAGTACGACGGCTGACAATACTCAAGTCAGAAGGTGAATAGCCCAACGCGCCGGCGCTCTGAGATTTGATCTGCTCATCGGTTAGCGTGTTGGTACTGCTGGCGATGGAGTTGCAGCCGGCCAGAGTGAACAACAGCGCACCGGCCAAGGTTATTTTATGGAGAGGCATGGGAGTGTTCCTTACTCGTTGGTGTTTCTTTCGGTCGTGTGGTGCCACGTACTTACCGGAAATCACAACTGAGGAAAGCCGTGGCTTGTGAAGCGTAGCAGAGGGAGATCTGCTCGTTAGTAGCTGAGAGATTTCTTGTGCTGACTGCTCAGGCCAATGCTGTTGGCCCCACGAACCCCAGGAACAACAAAGCCCTCGCATTTCTGCGAGGGCTTTGTTTTGATGCAGTGCTGGAGCTGCGAAGGATGCTCCAGGCTGATGATTTCATTTCTTCCCAAGGATGGATATTTACCTAATGCTCAAGTTCAACGCTCATCTCGGTTTCCAATTCAATGAATTGCCTTTTCTGCAACGCATCGAAGCCGCCGCCGCAGCGGGTTTTCGGGCAGTGGAGTTCCCGTCGCCCTATGAATTCGACGCGAGCCTCCTGGCAGACCACCTGGCGCAATACAGTCTGCCGTTGATTCAGTTCGCCGCACCGGCGGGCGTTACCAAAGGCATCGCTGCCTTGCAGGGCAAGGAAGAAGAGTTTCGCCACGGTTTGCTCCAGGCCGCCCGCTATGCAAAGGCGCTGACATGTTCGGATGTCCACATCATGTCTGGCGTTACGACGCAGGATGACGCAGGACCTATCTTCGGAGGCAACCTGGAGTATGCCGTCAAGTACTTCGAGGATCAGGGATTGCGGCCGCTTATCGAAGTAATTTGTACGCAAGAGATGCCGGGCTATTACATGTCCGACTTCAGCAAGGCGCAACAGGTGCTGGAGACCTTCCCGAGTGTCGGGCTGATTCTCGATCTTTACCATGCTCAGCTTTTGACCGGAGATGCGGCAGATGTTCTGGCTCGGTTTTATGACAGAACAGTCCATGTGCAAATTGCCGACTGCCCGGGTCGTCACGAACCGGGAACAGGGAACATCGACTTCGCAGCTTTGTTCGTCGCGCTGGAGCAGCGTGGCTACACAGGATGGATCGGGTGTGAATACCGTCCTTCCGGTTCCACCGTTGCGAGCCTTGACTGGATTAAACAGCTAAGTGCTTAGCGCTTGCGATGCGGACGGGATTCGCATTTCACATACGAGCGTTCTGAGCCAACCCGCCAAGTTCTATAACTTCAGGTTCTTAGTGGTACGTCATTGCGCCCAAAAAAACTAAATCCATCCTGTTGTTTCTACGATGTTTAAGAATTCATTGCTGGAGTCGTGCTGCTGCCGGCTCTGGCATGGCCGCCAGCGAACTAAACTAGTTGTATCTCTGTAGCAGATGTCTCTCCAGAGGTAAGGAGGTGTCAAATGGCTATTCGTGATACCTATCAGGAAATTGAGCAGACCCTGGGTCTGGTACCGGAGTGGATCAAGCAGATGCCGGAAGGCGGAGCGATCGGATTCTGGGGCGTGGCCCGGGACTTCTGGCTGGCGGATACCAAGATTCCTAATAAGTACAAGGAGTTGATAGGTCTGGCGGTGTCCGGGGCGACCCGTTGCAAGTATTGCGCCCTGTTCCATACCGAAGCCGCGCGCTTGTTTGGCGCGAGCGACGAGGAAATTTCCGAAGCCAGCTTTATGGGCTCGCTGACCATGATGGGCAGCACCTTTATTAACGCCCAGCAGATCGACTACGAGCAGTTCCGGCAGGAAACGCTGAGTATCGTCCGGTATGTCAAAGATCACTCGCAACCCAAAGCCGCTTAAGCCGTTGCGCGAACCTGCCCTTCGCCAGCTGACGAAGGATAAGTTGATTGCAATCACCAGCGATGGTCCCAGGACCACCGCTCGGTGGCAAGCGGCTGTGCTGCGAGCCATCAGCGAACTAATGCAATACAGCGATACCGCCCGCGAAGAAAACCAAGACCTGCGCATCCCCTTCGCCAAAGCACTCCATGACCTCTATGCCGGACAGAAGTCCGACGCCGAGTTGACGGAAATGGTGCTGCTGATGCTGGAAGTGGAAACCGCCCCCTTGCTCGGCAAAGGGCCCCAGGCAGGAGCGGCATCCGGGAACAACAACCCCTGAGAAGTGGAAAAGGGACAACTTTATTTTCCCAGATGCAAATCGTCGTATCCCTGGTTCGAGCAAAAAAGCCCCGCACGATTTGAGCATGCTGACAACGTCAACCTAGGCTTGACGGGTGTATTGGTGTGCATTTCAGGTGGGGCAGTCGCTCGTCAACGTCATGCTGAAGCGAATGTGTAACGGCAGGCGCGCAGGCGAATTTGGTGGGGCTATCAAGGTCGGATGGAAGCAGATTCTCCAACCCCAGAAACAACAAAGCCCTCGCATTGCTGCGAGGGCTTTGTTTTGTATGGTGCCGGCACCAGGAGTCGAACCCGGGACCTACTGATTACAAGTCAGTTGCTCTACCAACTGAGCTATACCGGCGTGTTGGGCGACGATTATAGCGATTGGGTTGGTTCTGTAAACCCCTGAATTCAGACTATTTTTGCGCAGGCGTTCGGTCAGGCGCGAAGCAGTACGTTCTTGAGTTTCTGGAGGGCGCGCCAGGTTCGGCTGTTTTGCATCGCCCGCAACTGCGCTTCGGCGTGTTCGGCGCGTTGCAGGGCGGCGGCGAGGTGGTTTTCGGCGTCAGTGACGGGGTGGCTGAAGTTGTGGCCACGGCAGAACTGGAAGTCGTCCAGGTTGCATGGCGGAATGTCGAAGGCGGGTTTGAGGGCCAGGTGCTCTTCGGCGAGGTAATAAGTGTTGATGCCGTCGAACAGGATGGGCTGGTAGCCGGCGCCGGTGACGAGGGTTTCCCAGGTCTGGTCGCGTTCCCATGGGGTTTCGATGAGGATGATCCACGGTCGCCATCGGGTGAAGTCCATGCCGCGCAGGACGGTTTCTTCGTGGCCTTCGACGTCGATTTTCAGGAAGTGAATCGGACGGTTCCCGGCGTGTTGTTCGCAGATGGAGGCCAGGGTGCGGGATTTGACGGTTTGGCTGCGCACGTCCATGCCGGCGTCTTTGTGTTGCTGGGCCAGGGCCGGGTCGAGGGTCGACAGGCCGGTGCCGGCGATGCCGTAGAAGGTCAGGTCGTCGGCACTTTCGCCGGCCACGCATTGCAGGTTGATGTCGTTGGGGCGTTGTTCGCACAGGGCGTCGTAATAATTTGGCATGGGTTCGACGTTGATGCCGGTCCAGCCGCGGTCATAGAAGGCCTTGGTGACGGAGTCTTGGGTGGGGTGGTTGGCCCCGATATCGATATAAAAGCCATTTTCGACGTATTTGAGGGCGCGCCACAGGCGGATGTCTTCGAAATTCTGGGCGTAAGAAATGAACGTCACGGTCGCATCCTGTCGGTCAGATTTTTCTTGTTCATGGGCCGCACTGTCGGCGTCCTTGTATGCGTGTATAGCAAGGGACGTTGCAAGGCGCAATTTTGCGCTATGGATGTCCGGTGTTCGGCGGTTATGTCGTTTTGATTAAATGCTTATGCACAATGGAGCAGGGGCGATGGCCTGTTCATTACGATTTTGTGAACTCGTTCTCATTTGTCTGCAAATGCCTGTTTTACCGGTTTTTTATAAGGGTGAACAAAAAATGACCAGTAGTGTTTAAGGCGTAAAACGGCGCGGATATTGGATCCACGATAATTCCATCAACAGAGTTATCCACAGGCTGTGGCTATTTAAGGACGTTCTGCCAGGAGTAGGAAATTGCGCGGCGTGAGTGGAGTTTTACAGAAGGTGCCGAGACGAACGGCGTAACCCTGTTCAATGAGGAAAAGTGCCCGATCAAGTACCAGCCACAGCTCCAGCGGCCGTCGGAAAAGGCCTCGTAGCAGCTCCAGATTGCGGACTTCAGCCAATCGCTGCCAACCGGCGGTTTCGAGTGTAGTCCAATCTGGGGCACCAACTGTGGATAAGTCTTTGAGTGCTGCCAGATCGCGGCAGTAATCGGCGAAAGGCTTGTCCAGCCAGGCGCTGGGCAGGGAAGGGGTTGGCAGGTATTTGTCGACGCCGCGCAGTTGCCGTTGCAGCAAGTCGAACGCCAGGCGCCGGGCCATGGAGGTGTCGCGCTGGCGTCGGACGCGAGCGCCGGCGGTGACGGTTTCGCTCATCGGCAGCGCAAGATCATCAACGGAGAGACGTAGGTCGGAGCGCTCAGCCGCGCGGGAAAGCGGCTGATAGGTGTACGGACTGATCCGGTTGTAGCAGCACGGTGCGATGGCCAGTTGTTTGCAACCGGCGGCGCTGGCGAGCTGGATCAGTCGCACATGCAGATCACCGCAGGCGTGCAGCGCTACGGGCGTGTGATCGGCGTTCAATAAGGAGGCTGCGCCTGGCGCGAGCACATCCTGCTCGACGTGCAACGCATGCAACTGATGACGCTGGCTGAGTGCCTGGCCGCTGGCGACCAGCGCCGGGTCGAACTCCAGGCAGGTCAGTTGTTGCCCGGTTTGCAACAGGCGCCGCCCCAAATGGCCCTTGCCCGAACACCAATCCAGCCAATGTGTCGGTGCATGAGCAAATTGCAGGCGACCGGCGAACGCTTCAATCTGCTGCCATTTGCGTCCCGGCACATCCACATTCAATCGATGACCTGCCGCTTCAAGTGTACGAGCTGGTAATTCACCCACCGTGCTCAGTTCAGCAGACATCGCCGCCAATGAAGCAAATGGCTCCGGCGCATCGAGCAAACAAGGTTGGTTATGACTGCTTTCCGCATCCTCCAGCGACCGGCCGCGTAGCCAAAACGCCAACTCCGGGTAGGACGCTTCCCAAGGCAGTTGCAGATGGGTAAACGGTCGAGGCTTCCACAGCGCCTGATGCTCGATCAGAAAAGCATCCAGCGCGGTGAAACGGGCGAGCAGGGCCTCGCCCGTCAGCACGCAGGAATCAACGCCCTTGGCAGGCATCGACGCGCAGCCAGCGCTCCAGCAGCTTGAAGCCACGAACCAGCACGTAAGCCATCAGCAGATAAAACATGCCCGCGGCGAAGAAGATCTCCACCGGCAAGTAGGTGCGGGCGATGATGGTGCGAGCCATGCCGGTCAATTCCAGCAAGGTCACGGTGCTGGCCAGGGCGCTGGCCTTGAGCATCAGGATCACTTCGTTGCTGTAGGCCGGCAGGCCGATGCGCGCCGCACGCGGCAGCATGATGTAGAACAGGGCTTTGGCCCGGGACATGCCCAGCGCCCGCGCCGCTTCAATCTCGCCCGGAGGAATCGCCTGGATCGCGCCGCGCAGGATTTCGGCGATATAGGCCGCGGTGTGCAGGGTCATGGTCGCGGTGGCGCACCAGAACGGACTGCGCAGGTAGGGCCACATCGAGCTGTTACGCACCGCGTCGAACTGCGCCAGACCGTAGTAGACCAGAAACAGCTGAACCAGCAATGGTGTACCACGGAAAAAGAAGATGTAGCCGTAGGGGAATGCCCGCACGTACCAGAGTCGTGACGAGCGAGCGATGCCCAGCGGAATCGCCAGCAGCAACCCGGCGATCACGGCGATGGCCACCAGCTCCAGGGTCAGCGTCGCGCCCTGAGCCAGTTTTGGCAGCCACTTGATGATGACTTCCCAGTTCATTGGGTGCTCCTGGCGAAGCCGCGAGCGGCACGTCGTTCCATAAAGTGCATGCCGGTCATGGCCAGAATGGTCAGACCCAGATACATGAAGGCGGCCACCATATAAAAGGTGAACGGTTGCTTGGATATCGTCACGCCGATTTGTGTGTGACGCATGATTTCTTCCAGGCCGATGACGGAGACCAGCGCAGTGTCTTTCATCAGGATCATGAACAGGTTGCCCAGGCCGGGAAGGGCGATGCGCCACATCTGCGGCATGATCAGCCGGGTAAAGATGCGAAATTTCGACAGGCCCAAGGCCACGCCGGCTTCACGATGACCCTTGGGGATCGCCAGAATCGCACCACGAAACACTTCCGTGGCGTAGGCGCCGAAGCATAGTCCCAGCGCAATTACGCCGGCGGCGAAGGCATTGAGTTCGAGGTCGGGGTTGCCGAAGAACTCGCCCAGGGCACGCATCAGGTTGACCGTGCCGAAGTAGATCAACAGCACCCAGAGCAATTCCGGGATGCCGCGAACCAGCGTGGAATAAGTGCCGCCAAGCCATTGCAGCGGCTTGTACGGGGAAGTCTTGGCCAAGGCGCCGAGCAGACCGAGCACCAGCCCCAGGCACAAGGCCGAGAGTGCCAGTTTCACAGTCATCAGTGCACCAGCGGCGAGCGCCGGGCCGAATCCGTAGAGGTCGATAATCATGGATTTCTATTCAAATCGCGGCAGGCAATGCGAAGGACCGGCACCGTCAGAGAACGGCGCCGGCCAGGCAGCTCAGAATCAGTAGATGCTGAACGGGAAGTACTTGTCGTTGATCTTTTTGTAGGTGCCGTCAGCGACGATTTCTTTCAGCGCAGCGTCCAGCTTCTCGCGAATCGGGTCGTTCTTGCGCACAGCGATACCGATCTTGTCGCTTTCTTCCACTGGGTCGCCCTTGAATTCGTAAGCACGGCCGGCGTCGCTTTTCAGCCACTCGTAGTTGACGTATTTGTCGGCCAGGATGCCGTCCAGACGACCCGAAGTCAGGTCCAGGTAGGCGTTTTCCTGGGTGTCGTAGAGTTTGATTTCGACGCCTTCCATGTTGTCTTCCAGCCAGGTACCGGCCAGGGTCGCGCGTTGAGCGCCGATAACCTTGCCTTGCAACGAAGCCTTGTCGGTCTTGAAGTCGACGTTTTTCGGTGCGATGAACTGCAGCTTGTTGGAGTAGTACGGGGCGGTGAAGTCCACTGCTTGCTTACGCTCGTCAGTGATCGACATCGAGGAGATCAGGAAGTCGAACTTCTTGGCGTTCAGCGCCGGGATGATGCCGTCCCAGTCGGACGTAACCACGGTGCACTCGACTTTCATCTTGGCGCACAGGGCATCGCCGATATCTTTGTCGAAGCCGACGACATTGCCACTGGCATCTTTGTTGTTGAACGGCGGGTAGGCCGCTTCGATGCCCATCTTCAAGGTCTCGGCGGCGACACCGGCACTGAAGGCCAGGGTGACGGCAGCGGCCAGGAAGATTTTTTTGTAGTTCTGCATGCGGGTAGCTCCGTTAGCGGTTGCTGGACATGAATTGTTTGCAGCGCGCCGAAAGCGGGTTTTCGAACACCTGCTGTGGCGATCCTTGCTCTTCTACCAGGCCTTGGTGGAGGAACACCACTTCGCTGGAAACCTGACGGGCGAAGCCCATTTCATGGGTCACGAGCAGCATGGTGCGGCCTTCTTCGGCCAATGCGCGGATGACATTAAGTACTTCCTGGACCATTTCCGGGTCAAGGGCGGAGGTGGGTTCGTCGAACAGAATGACCTTGGGCTGCATCGCCAGGGTGCGGGCGATGGCCGCGCGTTGCTGCTGGCCGCCGGAGAGTTGCGCCGGGTAGGCGTGGCGCTTGTCAGCGATGCCGACCTTGGCCAGTAAGGCTTCGGCGACTTCAATGGCTTCGGCCTTACTTTGGCCGAGTACGCGGCGCGGGGCTTCGATGATGTTGTCGAGCACGCTCATGTGCGGCCAGAGATTAAAGTTTTGAAATACAAAACCGATCTCGCTGCGCAGGCGATTGATCTGCTTGCCGTCGGCAGCGACCAATTCGCCGTTCTTGGCGGCTTTGAGCTTGAGTTCTTCGCCGGCTACCAGGATCTGGCCCTGATGCGGGTTTTCCAGCAGGTTGATGCAACGCAGGAACGTGGACTTGCCGGAACCGGAGGAACCCAGGATCGAGATCACATCGCCGTCGCGGGCGGTCAGCGAGATGCCTTTGAGCACCTCAAGCTGTCCGTAGCGTTTGTGCAAGTTGCGGATTTCAAGCGCGGGCGTGGCCTCAGCCATGTGCGTTCCTCATAGTGTTTTGCGCTCCTGCTATTGGCGGCCTTCCTGGCGAGGCGGCCAAGCTAGCATAGCGTTCGAATGGCAGCCAACAGCGCTACGGACGGTAAACGGGTGGCATGTGGCAGGTTGTCGCATCGGCACAGCAGACTGTCGCCCCATCAACAACCGAACAGCCGTTTGAACACGCTTGGACGTGGCTGTCGCGTAAAAAAAGGCGCGATGTTGCCAGCTTTGGCGGGGTGTTGGAAGCGCTAACCGGACAAACGTACCCGAACTGCACTTTTATTGTGCGCGCCTGTATTTCTTGATGTCTTTTTGGTGCGCAGATTCGTTACTGAAGTGGGTGGCAGGGTAACGCTCTGGCGAAATGCCATTAATCTCAATGACTTGCGATAACTGCTCGATCTGCGTGCAGGCCCCGTGTAACGGGCGCGTGAAACATTTTGGCGCAATTATTGCGTGCAGAATAAGAAACGCCCTGTTGGATTCTTTTTACGAGAAGGGATGTCAGACCGGGCCGACGTCATCGCTTTACTTGCAAAGGTAGTTTTAATGAGCAGTAGCCAAAGCTCCTCCAATGGCCTTGAACAGGGGCTAAAACCGCGTCATGTGACCATGCTGTCGATCGCCGGAGTAATCGGCGCCGGCCTGTTCGTCGGCTCCGGTCACGCCATTGCCGCTGCTGGCCCGGCCGTGCTGTTGGCTTATGCGGCCGCCGGTGCCCTAGTGGTTCTGGTCATGCGAATGCTCGGCGAGATGGCCGTTGCATCGCCAGACACAGGTTCCTTCTCGACGTACGCCGATCGCGCGATTGGTCACTGGGCCGGTTTCACCATCGGCTGGCTCTACTGGTGGTTCTGGGTTTTGGTTATCCCGCTGGAGGCTAACGCTGCCGCGACCATTTTGCATGCCTGGTTCCCGAACGTGGCGATCTGGGCCTTCACCTTGGTTATCACCTTGCTGCTGACCGTGACCAACCTGTTCAGTGTGAAGAACTACGGAGAGTTCGAGTTCTGGTTCGCCCTGGTCAAAGTCGTAGCGATCATCGGCTTTATCGGTCTTGGCATTCTGGCAATCTTCGGCTTCCTGCCGACCAGCCAGGTCAGCGGCGTGTCGCATTTGTTTGACACTCAAGGCTTCCTGCCAAACGGCATGGGCGCGGTGCTGGGTGCCATCCTGACCACTATGTTTTCCTTCATGGGCACTGAGATCGTGACCATTGCGGCCGCGGAATCGAAGAACCCTGGCCAGCAGATTTCCAAGGCTACCAACTCGGTGATCTGGCGGATTGGCTTGTTCTACCTCGTCTCCATCTTCATCGTTGTGGCCTTGGTGCCATGGAATGACCCGATTCTGGCCAGTGTCGGTTCCTACCAGACCGTGCTGGAGCGCATGGGTATCCCGAATGCCAAGCTGATCGTCGATATTGTGGTTCTGGTTGCGGTAACCAGCTGCCTGAACTCGGCGCTCTACACTGCTTCGCGCATGATGTTCTCGTTGGGCAAACGTGGCGATGCGCCGGCCGTTTCCCAGCGCACCAACAGCAGCGGCACACCTTACTGGGCTGTGATGCTGTCGACCGCTGCTGCGTTTCTTGCAGTGTTCGCTAACTACGTGGCCCCGGCCGCTGTATTCGAATTCCTGCTGGCCAGCTCGGGCGCCATCGCGTTGCTGGTGTACCTGGTGATCGCGATTTCGCAACTGCGTATGCGCAAACAGCGTATGGCTCGCGGTGAAAAAATCGCCTTCAGCATGTGGCTGTTCCCGGGCCTGACCTACGCCGTGATCGTATTCATTGTCGCGGCCCTGACCATCATGCTGTTCCAGGAAGCCCATCGCGTGGAGATTCTCGCGACCGGTTTGCTAAGCGCACTCGTGGTGGCGGCGGGGTTGCTGGTAGCTCGACGTCGTCGCAACGAGAAGTTGACCGCAGCGATAGCGCGCTGAGTGTTCTGACTCAAAGTAAACGCGGTAGAAACACCGAACGACCGTCATCAGAAATGATCACGGTCGTTTTTGCTTTTTCGGTTGGCTATCTCATGGACAGAGTGATGGCTAAATAGTAGCCTTCTTGGCGAATGTGCATTTCGGTGTTTCCGGGATGCGATGGAGTTTCAGGACACGGATTGTTCGATGCCCCCAGCCTTCCTGGCTAAAGCCCCCCGAGCCTTTCTTGCCTGCTCCCTCATCTGAAGAGTGTTCACAGATGCATTTGCGTGTACCTGTTGTTTATGACGGCAGGTCAGAGTCAGCGCTGCATGGAGATAGCCCGGCCGTTCAGCCAACCCATTAGGGCATCAAGGAGACAGGCATGGCGTTTACATCGGTTGTGTTCAAAAACCCTAACACCGGTGCCATGAAAGAAGCGCCAATCGGCTTCTCGTGGACGGTGTTTTTCTTTGGCTTTTTTCCGCCACTGTTCCGTGGTGATATCAAATGGGCAGCGATCATGTTCATTGTGGCCTGCTTCACCTTCGGCCTCAGCAACATCGTGTTCATGTTCATCTACAACAAACTCTACGTGCGTGACCTGATCGGTTCCGGCTACAAAGCTCAATCCATCGCCAGCGGCGACCTGAGCTATGTGAGCGCGAAGATCGGCATGGAAATTCCACGTCTGGAAGCTGTCGCTGGCTAAGATTTGAATTTTCGGGTGGCAAACAAAAAACGGGCGCAATCAGTGATGATTGCGCCCGTTTTTTGTTTGCCCGGGTTTCAGTTTTCAGACTGATTCGCCCTTTGACTCGCCTTCGTCCAGCGACTGACGATAACTGTCCAGCGCATCGCCAAAGTCGGTGATGAATTGCGGGTCGGTCAGCCAGGCCTGGGCGGCGTCGCGGTCCATGCCGTCGGCCCACATGCGGTAGTCGATCAGCATGTCGGCGGCCAAATGTGTGGCGGCCATGGCTTCGTTGTCGGCGTTTTCCATGTCCAGCAGTTCTGGATGATCGCTGATGATTTCGGCGAGGTTCGACAGCAGGGTCAGCAGCATGTCGTTGCGGCTGGTAGCCTCGGCGTCACGCATTTTGCTGAACATCGCCAGGGTGTATTCCGGGATCGGCTCACCGATGTCGCCCAGATCATCGTCCAGCGCGGCGGGTTTTCTGCCGTGGATATTGATTTGCTTGGCTTTGATCTTGGCGCGTTTGGCGCGTTTCTGTTGCTTGTTCAGGGATGCCATGGGAACTCAGTCTGGTTTCTGTTGGGTTTGGGCCGCGATGGCGTCGGACGCCGCCACGTAGTCAGCCTGGAAGGCCGCAGATTCGATCCACGCCAGGGCGCCGGCTTCGTCGGTCTCGGTGGACCATTGGCGGTATTCGATCAGTGCCGCGAGGATGAAGTCCATTGCGCCTTCTTCGCCTTCCTGCTCGTACACCAGTTCCAGCAGCGGGTCTTCGAGGAAGGCTGCACACATCGCTTGCTGACTGGTTTTTTCAGCGTCGATCATTTTCTTGAACAGTTCGGTCAGGTCCACCGATTCGAAGTCGATGCGATCGTCGTTCGGGTCCAGCTCGACCGGCGCAGCGGCCCGCTGGGTGCGGTTCTGCTTGGCCTTGGCTTTGGCGCGGGAGGCGCGTTTGTTTTGCTTGTTGGCGGAGGCCATGGGCGTCGTTCCGTAATTCGTTGAGGGGGGCGCATCCATCAACTGCGTGGCACTCGCCGCCCGGGTGTATCGGGGGCCAGCTCGCCGGTTCGCAGCCAGGACAATGCAATGGGCCATAGTGTGGCTTGGTATGCGCTACGAAAAAAGGCGAAATGTCCGACTTCTTCTTCACCGATATCTTCAGGGGTGATTCGCAGGTGGGTGTTTGTACTGCCAGTGAAGTAGCCGAGCAGGCGTTCGATGGCCGCAATGGTGCCATAGGGATCGTCGCTGAGGCTGATCGCCAGGGTTTGGGCGGTGACATTGGCGAAGGGGAGCTGACCGTTTTTGGCGTGGATGACACGACCGCTGGGGCGTTTCTCGTATCGGGCGGTGGGCATGCTCCAGTCGCGGACTACACCGGCCGGGGTGTCTTCGAGCCAGCCGAGGCGTTTGCCGGGAAAATAGCCATAAAGCAGGGTCATCAATGGCATCGTCACGTGCCACTTCCCAAACATTCGCCAGCGATGGGCGGGGGCATAGTCGCGCCAGTAAGCGAACTGCGCACCCACCGTCACCAGGCGTCGGATCACATGCCCCGAGGCGCCCAACCCTGCCGCACAGCCGCCGAAGCTGTGGCCGACGACATTGATGGGTTGTTCTGCAAACTCGCGTTGCGCTCTTTGCAGCATCGCCTCGAAATCCAGCGCGCCCCAGTCGGACCATGAGGCTTCAAGTCCTTTCAACGACGCGGGGCGCGACTCGCCGATGCCGCGGTAGTCATAGGTGATCACGTCGAAGCCATTGGCGAACAGGTAATCGGCGAAGCGCGAGTAGTGTCGGCAACGGACTGAAGTAGCGGCGTTGATAATCACCACAGGACGGGTTGGGTCTTGATTCGCATGCCGCCAGGTGAAGCCGCCAAGGATGAAGCCGTCGGCGGCGGGTTCGTTGAACGGCTCTCCGGCGGCATTGGAGGGGCGTTTTCCGAATTGGAGCATTGGAAATTGCGTGAGCAGGATTTGTTGTCTCATTGGTGCTCCGTTGCTAACCGGGCCCATTCAGAGCGAGAAAGTTTGTCTAGAGTTTGTCTACGGTATGGCGTCAGTAAAACGCCTGAGAATCCAGCGGCCTTTGTGCAAACTGCCCGATTTTTCAATACTTTGGTCACGTGTCGACATCGAGTGCAGCAAATTGCGAAATTTGTTCTGCTTTTGTTTTTCGTCTAAAGCATCCGATAGTTTATCTAGGATTAGCGCGACTAGCTCAAGGCGTGATGCTGACCCATATTGCCTCAAATAATCGAGAATCAGATCTTTGTAGTAGCCATCATTGAAAGCCCGGTTGCGAATATAGTCGCTTTGGTTTCCCGTGCTGCGCGCCACTTGGGCGGCAGCGTAATAATTCGGTTTTCGCCCCTCGATAAGCCCTTGCTTGCGCAGCAAGGCCGCGGCATTTTCTGTGATGGGTTGTCTTTTCTGCACCCTGTCCAGCAGCATGACTGTGTTCAATGGCAGATCCTGATTTTCCAACAGTAGACGGGTGTAGTTTTCGTCGATCACGTTCCCGTAAATCTCCAGCACAACTTTGTTTTCCTTGGACTTGCTGTAGTCCGGCAGTGGGAAGTATCGGCTACGTTGGGACAGAGTCATGGTGGAAATTCCGAAACCCATGGTGTCGATCATGTTCAAGCCGACCATCGCTTGGGTGAGCCAAGGGTTACGGTAGCGGCTTGGCGTATGCTCGCCGCTGAAGTAGTCCTCAGGTTCACCCTCATAGAAACCTCCAGCATTTTCGAATACCAATCTGTCGACGCGCTCGATGACGATGATGCGTGAGCGCAGTTGATAGTCCTGATGGGCAATGCAGTTGTGCAAGGCTTCCAGGATGACGCGAGTGTCATATTTGCTGACTTCGGTGGCCAGTAATTGGTTTTGTGGAAAAAGCTTGTAGTCAATATTACGTATGCGATGCAGCACCTGAGTCGTCGTCAGTAAAAACGGTAGGCCAAAGTGTTCGTATGCCTGTTCTTCGCCTGCGAGTTTCCAGGTGATTTGTGCCAGGGTTGGCAGAAAATGACTGGCTTCTCGTTTGCCCACCAACAACAAAGCGGAGTGCGTGATGCACCCCTGAATAGTCAGCTTCGCTTTGTCCAGAAAAGTCGCCAGATCCCAGGTTTGAATGTCTTCAGCAAATGAAGCATTGCGGTGTTTCTCCGCAAACTTCTGTCGTGCTACGTCGACCGCCTGTTCATCAAGGTCGGCGTGGGTCGCGCCTAATACCGTCTGAGCCGACCAATCCTGTATGTCGATTGGCTCATTCAAAATAGCCTCTAGCCGTTCCTGCCGCATCTCAATCAATACATCGTCCAACCGCTGCCATGCTTTATCGTGCGCATAAACCGGCAGCCTCGGCCTATGCCTGGGAATATGAAACACCCAGACGGTCTTGCCGATATCGCTGGTAGTGAAACTTTCGATGCAAAAACCTTCCGAGTTCAGATTGCAGCAACGCCCGAGCAAACGCTGGCGAATGTTTTCAGGTGTGTAGTCATGAAACTGCTGGACTCCGACAATGTGTAGCGAACAATCCTGGACGCCGATCACCAAATGACCTCCGGCCATATTTGCGATGGCGGATAGATAACTCGCAATATCTGCACCTTTGCGTCCGGACACGGCATGAGTAAGGTTCTTGAACTCCTTCCACTCGCAGGCAGTGTTTTCCTTGGGGTATTTGCTGCGTAGGTAGTTTTGAAGGGCCAACTCGTTCACCGGATTACCCTGCCACGCAACCGCTCCTCAAGCACCGCCCATTCCCGATCCAGTTCTGTGCGAAGTTCCTCCTCGCTCGGCAGCACCAGCCGGTAGGTACTGGCGAACAGTTGTTCGTTACCTTGCAGCACTGAATAGCGCACCACCGATTCATCTTTCTGCGCGCAGAGAATGAGGCCGACGGTGGGGCTATCCTCCGGTCCGCGCTTGAGGTCGTCGTACATGCGCACGTACATGTCCATCTGGCCGACATCCTGGTGTGTCAGTACGCCGCGCTTGAGGTCGAAGATGACGAAGCACTTGAGCAGGTAGTTGTAGAACACCAGGTCGATGTAGAAGTCTTTGCTCTCGGTACTGATGCGTTGCTGGCGAGCGATGAAGGCGAAGCCTTTGCCCAGTTCGAGCAGGAAGCCCTGAAGTTGATCGATCAAGGCTTGTTCAAGTTCGCTTTCCTGGACCAAGCCCGCATTGGGCAGGCCGAGAAACTCCAGTAGCACGGGGTCCCGGATGAATTCCCGAGGGCTGGCGTTCATTTGCTGGATGTTGGTGTCGGCTTCCTGTTTGACGGCGGACCGGTCGCGACTCGCCAGCAGGCGTTCGTAATAGAGGGTATTGATCTGGCGCTCGAGGGCGCGACTTGACCAGTTCTGCAGAGCTGATTCGTTCATGTACCAGTGGCGAGCGCTGTCGTTGTCGACTCGCAGCAGTCTGCGGTAGTGGGTCCAGCTCAATTCGTGACGCAGTGCGTCACGAATTGGGAATGCTTGATAGAACTGGCGCATGTAGCGAAGGTTGGAAGCGTCGAAGCCTTTCCCAAACTCCGACGTCAGTACTTTCGCCAGCGTCGATAGCAGTTGCTTGCCATAAACCGCGCGCCGAGCGCCTTCCTGCTCGAACTCCACAATATGCCGTCCGATTTGCCAACAGGTTTGCACCTGAACGGTATCGACCGCTCGCAGCACCTTCTGACGCGCTTCACGGATCAATTCGCCAAGATTGCCGAGCAGTGAAGTGATCTGTGAATCTTGAGTGTTATCGGGTTTGAGAGGGCTCATGACATTTTCCGCAGCTGAAGGAAACAGGCGCAAGAGGATGGCAAGGGAGTGATAGTCCGCGATGCCGGGCGTTGCTGGTAAATCGGAAGGAAAGGCGAGTTTGTTTTGCAGGACCGGGCCGACGGAAACCCATGCAGGAGGAGCGCATCACGTAGTCCGATTCGCAGTGAGCCCAAGTGCGAATCGATCTAAAACTTGAACATTCGGTAACAAATCTAAAAAGAGTAACGATTGGGTTCTGCGTAACCCGGGAGTCGCCATCATGAAGAACGTCCATTCATTCATGCTGCCCATCGCCGCCGTCGGCGTACTGATGTTTCCAGTCGTGCTTAACGCCGCCAGTCTTGAACCGATCGATCCCTCAGGCGTGCAAGTCCAGCAGCAACAGCAAAACGGGATTACCTACCTGTCCGGCGGTATTGGAGAGGATGAGGCTAAAGCTATCCAACAAACGCAGGGCTATAACCTGCACATGACCTTTTCTACCGGGCCTAAGGATGAATACGTTCCCGATGTGGATGTGGTCATTCAAAAAGCCGCAGGGCAACCCGTGCTGACGCTGAGTGAGGCTGGGCCGCTGGTTTACGTTCAGCTGCCTGCCGGCAAGTACACCGTTGTCGCGACACATAAGGGAGAGGTGCGGCGTGATACAGCGGATGTAGGCAGCGGTGCTGCTCGCAATCTGGTTTTCCACTGGGGTGGTGAAAACTAGCAAGGAAGGACGACTTGCACGATGTCTGATCAAATCCCAGGCATAAAAAAACCCTGAATCTTGCGATTCAGGGTTTTCGGTATTTGGTGCCCAGAGACGGAATCGAACCGCCGACACGGGGATTTTCAATCCCCTGCTCTACCGACTGAGCTATCTGGGCAACGGGGCGCATTAAACTGGTTTTTCAGGGGGTCGTCAAGAAAGTTTTCAAAAAAATTTTAATTATTACCGTCGCTTACGATCCACCCCCCGAAAAAGCGGGGTTATTCAGCCGGCGGAACGTAGCCTTCGGCCTTGGCGTATTCCTCGCCGGAAAAGAACTTGTCCATCTCGCCTTGAAGATATTTGCGATCTTCGGCGTTCATCATGTTCAGGCGCTTTTCGTTGATCAGCAGGGTCTGGTGTTTCTGCCAGTCGGCCCACGCCTTGGCCGAGACGTGGTCAAAAATATCCTGGCCTTTTGCGCCTGGGAACGGGGCGCGCTCCAGGGCGGGCAATTCTTCTTTGTACTTGCGGCACATGATGGTGCGGGTCATGACGACTCTCCTGCGTTCAATACGACGGCCGCGCGTTCGAGCAAGGTTTTGACCGGGGCGGCAAGGCCCAGGCGCGGCGGGGTGGCGAGGTTATACCAGAGCCAGTCGGCCTCGGCCACGTGATGGCCGGCCTCCTGGACCTGAACCAGCCAGGGTTCGATGGATAACTGAAAGTGGCTGAAGGTGTGCACCAGGCTCGGCAGTGCCTGTTGGCTGCCCAGTTCCAGCGAGTGCTGCGAAGCCAGATGTTGCAGGTCGTCGAGGTCGTCGAGTTCCGGCAGGCTCCAGAGACCGCCCCACAGGCCCGTGGAAGGGCGACGGTAAAGCAGAATTGCCCCTTCACCGTTGGCGAGCATCGGCATCAGCGTGCGCTTCTGTGGCACGGCTTTGCGCGGCTTGGGGATCGGGTAGCGGGTTTCCAGGCCAAGCATGTGCGCCTCGCAGCCCTTTTCCAGCGGGCAGAGCAGGCAACTCGGTTTGCTGCGGGTGCAGAGCGTGGCGCCCAGGTCCATCATCGCCTGGGTGTAGGCGTTGACCCGATCGTATGGCGTAAAGCGCTCAGCGTTGGCCCACAGCTGTTTGGCAACCTTGGGCTCGCCCGGATAACCCTCTTGCGCGGTAAAGCGCGCCAGCACCCGTTTGACGTTGCCATCGAGGATCGGCGCCCGCAGGCCCATGCTCAGGCTGGCAATTGCGCCGGCCGTGGACAGGCCGATACCCGGCAGATCGGTGAGCTTTTCCACATCACGGGGAAACTCTCCGCCGTATTCGGCAACGACAATCTTCGCGGTCTTCTGCAAGTTGCGCGCGCGGGTGTAATAACCGAGGCCGGTCCACAGGTGCAGCACTTCGTCTTCCGGCGCGGCGGCCAGGGCTTCGACCGTCGGCAATGACGCCATGAAACGGTCGAAGTAGTTCAGCACAGTGCTGACCTGGGTTTGCTGCAACATGATTTCCGAGACCCATACCCGGTAAGGGGTGATGCCCTGCTGCCAAGGCAAATCGTGGCGGCCGTGGCGGTCGTACCAATCCAGCACCGCCGTTGAAAACTGCTCGGCTCTCATCGCTTGAACAGCCCCTTGAGCGCGTTTTTCAGTTCCGGGCTGACTTTATCGCCAAGCTTCTCGTCGATTTTTTCGCTGATCCGCTCGCCGGCCAGTTTGCTCGCGACTTGTCCCATGCGTTCGTTGTCGAGACGGCAAGCCTTGGCACCCAGTTCCAGCGGACCACGGCAGCGCAGTGGCCACTCGATGCCGACGAAGCGCTCGCTGACCTGGCAGGCCGGGTCCGGCATGTCGCTCTTGTCGCCTTCGACGATCACGCCGACGCGGTAATCCATGCCCAGCACCCGCAGGTCGATGTCGCCGTTACCGTTGACGGTCATGCCCGGGATGCGCACTTTCAGGTCCTGGTTACTGGCCACGCCGTTGTGGAAGATCAGGTTGCCCTTGAGCTCTTCGAACGGTGTGTCCTTGCCTCGTGGCTCGCCGGTGAGGGTTTTGCGATTCAGGGTGGCGATGCCTTTGCACAGTTGCTGCTCAAGATTGGCATTGAGCAGTACGCCATTGTTGATAACGAAACTGGCATTGCCGTTGAGGTTATCGATCAGCACGCTCTGGCTATTGCCGCTGCTGGTCAGCGCGCTATCGAGCGTAACCAGGCCTTGAACCGGGGGATTTTTCCCCTGGCTTTCGAGGATTTTTTCTACAGGCACTTTGCTGATGCGCGTCTGCATGTTCAGCGCCGGCACTTGCTGGCGCACGTCCAGGGTACCTTTGGCTTCGAAGTTGCCGTCGTACAGGTCGCCGCGCAGGTTCTCCAGCGTCAGCAGGCCGCCAAGGCCTGTGGCCTTGAGTGCTGCATTCTGAATCGGCATTTTGTCGAGGGTCAGCTGGCCGAAGGTCAGGTCGGCGTTCACATCGAGTTTGCTCAGACGCTCCACCGGCAACAGACGTTCGGTGCTCCACGGGCCTTTGGTCGGTGAGGGTGGCAGCGGTGAGCTGCCTGCGCCGGCCATGGCCTCGTTCTCGGTGTTGGCTACTTCGGCCTGACGCACCTGTTTCGCGCTGTCGGCTTCGGCGGATTTTGGCGGCAAGTAACGATCGACGTTGAAGGTGTCAGCCTTGAGGTTCAGTCGCAGCGATTGCTTGGCGAAGTCCTCGACAGCGATGCGGCCGCTGAAAGTGCTGTCGTCGAGTTTCAGGTTGAGGCTGTCGAGGGACAAACTGGTCGGTGTGCCGGCAACCTGGCTGGCCAGTTCGACTTTGCTCAGGCTGCCTTCGGCCATCGCCGGGAGTTTCTGGCCGATGCTGTCGACGAATTTCGCCAGATCGAACTGGGCAATCGACAGGCCACCGCTGATTTGCGGGGTCTTGTCCAAGTCGTTGGCCTTCAGTTCACCCAAGGCGCGCAGCTGGTTGGCGGAGATTTTGATGCCGGTCCATTCGGCGACGTTGGCGGCCTTATCCAGCAGCAACTGACCTTGAGCGGCGAAGGTCATGGTCTTGCCTTGCAGCGGATCGCCTGCGACTTCACCGGAGAGTTTCATGTCTTCGAATTTGTAGCGCTGCAGCGCCCGCTCGAAACGTAACTCGCCGGCCAGCTCGGTCCGCACCCGCAGAACCGGTTGGTTGGTACCGAGAAATGCGGTGAGTTTGACCGGGATGTTGGTCGAGTCGTGCACGGGGCCGGTGCTCAGCTGGATGCTTTCGGCGCTGAACTGCTTGCCGGTTTTCTCATCGCTGTATTCAACGCGGGCGTTGTTAACGGTCAGGCTGTCGATGTCCAGGCGGATCGGCTGGGCCGGTTTTTCTGCTTGAGCGGTAGTCGTTGGCGCGGGTTCGCCGGTGGCGGCGGGCGGCGTGGCCGAGGTACTCGGGGTGGCAGGCGCCGGGACCTTGCCGATGTCTTCCCAGTTGCCGTGGCCATCCTTGTCGCGGTTCAGGCGCAGGTTCAAGCCTTCGACGCGCACATCGCTCATCTGCACTTCGCGGCGCAGCAGCGGAATCACGCGGACCGACAGGCCGAGCATCTGCAAGTCGGCGAACGGTTCAGTAGGCTTGGCCAGGGTCGCAACACTGGCTTCGTGCAATTCCAGGCCCAGCCAGGGAAACAGGCTCCAGCCGATATCGCCATTGAGCGTCAGCTCGATGTGGGCCTTGTCGCGGGCAATCTGGCGAATCTCGTCTTTATAGTCGTTGGGATCGAAGAGGTGGGTCAGGGCAAAGCCCAGCGCCACAATGATCAGCAACAGCCCGAGAAGTACCAGACCCAGGATTTTGCCGAACGCTTTCATGGGCGAGTCCTTGTATTAGTCGAATTCGAAATTTAGCCGGGGAGTATAGCGCTCCGAAGTGGCCGACCGGTCAGCGATCACGTCGGGAGCTCATCCAGCGGCACCTTCAGCTTAGCCGCCAGCGCTTGAGCTTCGAGGTGCCCGGCAGGCGCCAACAGCCGTAATGTCGCGCCTGATTGCGACGCCATTTTCTGCGCTTCGTTCACCAGACGCTCGGCAACGCCACGGCGACGGGTGATTTTTCGTACACATAGTTGGGACAGGTGCCAGACATCCTGGTGCCGTTGCAGGCGTGCCGCTCCTAACAGTCGATCATTGAAGCGGCCAGCGATCAGCGAGCCGTCCAGCAGGCAGCTTTCGATCAGCTGCAAATCCCCGGTGAATGGGGTAAACAACCAGTCCGGAGCATCGCGGTAGATCTTCTGCAGATCTTGCTGATCCTGGTAAGTGGCTTGGTTCAGCAGCTCGACAATGATCGGCATGGCGCCTCCTTTGAAAAGTTAATCCGCGTGAAAATGTATTTTCTTGGGTTGTACGAGAACAGACGACATACAAAAAGGTGATATCAGTTTGGTTTTTCTGTCACCTGCAAATGGTAACCTCTGCCCGTTCGTCCGTCCCTTCTGCGACGTGATGTCGCACCAAAATGGAGCTTCACCTAAAAAAGGTCATGCCTGCGTGCATTAAGGCTGGGGGTGAAGTACGGCTGGCGAACAATACTAATAATTGGGGGAAACACCATGACTACGAGCATCACGGCGGACGACTTTGCCGACCAGCCCGCGTTCCTGTCCAAGGAGCGCATCATCGCCAGGCCCGGTTTCAACCGTTGGCTGGTACCACCGGCCGCTCTGGCCATCCACCTGTGCATCGGCATGGCCTACGGCTTTTCGGTGTTCTGGTTGCCGTTGTCCAAAGCCCTGGGCGTCACCAAGGCCGTGACTTGCGCGCCAGACATGAGCTTCATCGCTCAGGTCTTTTCGTCTCAATGCGACTGGCCGATCTCGATGCTCGGCTGGATCTACACCTTGTTCTTCATCTTCCTTGGCTGCTCGGCAGCGATCTGGGGTGGCTGGCTGGAACACGCAGGTCCTCGCAAGGCCGGTGTGGTATCGGCACTGTGCTGGTGTGGTGGTCTGCTGATTTCGGCGCTGGGGGTCTATACCCACCAGATCTGGCTGATGTGGATCGGCTCCGGGGTCATTGGTGGTATCGGCCTGGGGCTGGGTTACATCTCGCCGGTCTCGACCCTGATCAAGTGGTTCCCGGACAAGCGCGGCATGGCAACAGGCATGGCGATCATGGGCTTCGGTGGCGGCGCGATGGTTGGTGCTCCACTGGCTGCAGCGCTGATGGGGCACTTCGCTTCGCCAACCAGCGTGGGCGTATGGCAGAGCTTCCTGGTAATGGCCGCGATCTACTTCGTGTTCATGATCGGTGGCGCGCTGTCCTACCGCGTTCCGCCAACCGGCTGGAAGCCTGAAGGCTGGACTGCTCCGGCAAAAAAAGCCTCGAACGCGATGATCACTCACCGTCACGTGCACGTGAATGTGGCCTGGAAGACCCCCCAGTTCCGTCTGGTGTGGCTGGTGTTGTGCCTGAACGTTTCTGCGGGTATCGGCATCCTCGGCATGGCTTCGCCGCTGTTGCAGGAAGTCTTCGCCGGTAAATTGCTCGGCACCGATCAGACGTTTGGTCAGCTGGACGCCGGGCAACTGGCCTCGATCGCAGCGATTGCGGCCGGTTTCACCGGTTTGCTGAGCCTGTTCAACATCGGTGGCCGGTTCTTCTGGGCCTCGTTCTCGGACTACCTGGGTCGCAAAAACACTTATTTCGTGTTCTTCGCCCTCGGTTTCGCGCTGTACGCGCTGATCCCGAACCTCGGTCACCTGGGCAACGTCGCGCTGTTCGTGGCGGCGTTCTGCATCATCCTGTCGATGTACGGCGGTGGTTTTGCGACGGTGCCGGCTTACCTGGCTGACTTGTTCGGTACGCAAATGGTCGGCGCGATCCACGGTCGTCTGCTGACGGCGTGGGCGGCGGCAGGTGTGTTGGGGCCGGTGTTGGTGAACTACCTGCGTGAATATCAGCTGAGCATCGGCGTTGAACGCGCAGCGGCATACGACATCACCCTGTACATCCTCGCGGGCCTGCTGGTACTGGGTTTCATCTGCAACCTGCTGGTGCGTCCGGTGGCCGACAAGTACTTCATGACCGAGGCCGAACTGGCCGCCGAACAAGCGCTGGGCCACGACAAAGGTGCTGACGCCAGCACTGTGCTGGAGTGGAAAGCGGATGCGGGTACCAAGCCTTTGGCAGTGGCTGCATGGCTGGTTGTGGGCATTCCGTTGGCATGGGGTGTTTGGGTGACGCTGCAGAAAACGGCAGTACTGTTCCACTAAATCCCCTGACTCTGATCGTTCCCACGCTCTGCGTGGGAATGCCTCCCGTGACGCTCCGCGTCACAGTCAGAGCGGACGCGGAGCGTCCAGGGCTGCACTCCCACGCAGAGCGTGGGAGCGATCAGTGGTCTTGGGATGCTTGTACTGACATGTACATCGCTGGTAGCACTGGATTCACTCCGTCAGTCATATCACCTCTCGTGTTTCTGTTTAGCGCCCGCGACCCTATAATGGCTGCCTTTTTCGCCCCAATGATTTTTGCGGAGCTGGTGATGGCCGAACGTATGGCGTCTGTCGAGCGCGACACTCTGGAAACCCAGATCAAAGCCTCGATCAACCTGGATGGCACCGGAAAGGCCCGATTTGATATCGGTGTACCTTTTCTTGAGCACATGCTGGACCAGATCGCCCGTCACGGGCTGATCGACCTGGATATTGTCAGCAAGGGCGACCTGCATATCGACGACCACCACACGGTGGAAGACGTCGGTATCACCCTGGGTCAAGCCTTCACCAAAGCCATCGGCGACAAGAAAGGCATTCGTCGCTACGGCCACGCCTACGTGCCGCTCGATGAAGCGCTGTCGCGTGTGGTGATCGACTTCTCCGGCCGTCCTGGCCTGCAGATGCATGTTCCTTATACCCGCGCGACCGTCGGCGGTTTCGACGTTGACCTGTTCCAGGAATTTTTCCAGGGCTTCGTCAACCACGCCAACGTCACCCTGCACATCGACAATCTGCGTGGGCACAACACCCACCACCAGATCGAAACCGTGTTCAAGGCTTTCGGCCGCGCCCTGCGCATGGCTGTGGAGCTGGATGACCGCATGGCCGGGCAAATGCCGTCGACCAAAGGCGTTCTGTAATGCAGACGGTCGCGGTTATCGATTACGGCATGGGCAACCTGCACTCGGTGGCCAAGGCCCTCGAGCACGTCGGTGCCGGCAAGGTGCTGATCACCAGCGATGCCGATGTGATTCGCGAAGCCGACCGGGTGGTTTTCCCCGGCGTTGGTGCGATTCGCGATTGCATGGCGGAGATCCGTCGCCTGGGCTTCGACTCGCTGGTGCGTGAAGTCAGCCAGGACCGCCCGTTCCTTGGCATCTGCGTGGGCATGCAAGCCTTGCTCGACAGCAGCGAAGAGAACAACGGCGTGGACTGCATTGGCCTGTTCCCGGGTCAGGTGAAGTTCTTCGGCAAGGATTTGCACGAAGACGGCGAACACTTGAAAGTGCCACACATGGGCTGGAACGAAGTGAAGCAGACGGTAGAACACCCGCTGTGGCACAACATTCCGGACCTGGCGCGTTTCTACTTCGTGCACAGCTACTACATCGCTGCCGGCAATGCGCGGCAGGTGGTGGGTAGCGGTCACTACGGTGTCGATTTCGCCGCGGCGCTGGCCGATGGCTCGCGTTTCGCCGTGCAGTTCCACCCGGAGAAGAGCCACACCCATGGCCTGCAATTGCTGCAGAACTTCGCTGCGTGGGATGGTCGCTGGTAAATGGCTGCCAAAAAGAAGCCGCCGATCCTGACCCTCACTCCCGAGCAGGAGAACGAGGCCAATCACAAGATCAAACGCTTCATGGAAGACCGCTTCGAACTGGACCTGGGTTCGTTCGAGGCGGCTGAAATCCTTGAGCTGTTTACCCGCGAAATTGCTCCGCACTATTACAACAGGGCGATTTTCGATGTGCAGACGCACCTCAAAGAGAGGTTCGAAAGCATCGAAAGCGACCTGTGGGCGCTCGAGAAAAACTGATTTCCGAGCCAAGCTGAACACTCGAATTTGAAGGTTTGCCAGATGCTGATTATTCCCGCTATCGATCTCAAAGACGGTGCCTGTGTTCGTCTGCGCCAGGGCCGCATGGAAGATTCCACGGTGTTCTCCGATGACCCGGTGAGCATGGCTGCCAAGTGGGTGGAAGGCGGTTGCCGCCGTCTGCATCTGGTCGACCTCAACGGTGCTTTCGAAGGCCAGCCGGTCAACGGCGAAGTAGTCACCGCCATCGCCAAGCGCTACCCGAACCTGCCGATTCAGATCGGCGGCGGTATCCGCTCCCTGGAAACCATCGAACACTACGTGAAAGCGGGCGTGAGCTACGTGATCATCGGCACCAAAGCCGTGAAAGATCCGGCTTTCGTTGCCGAGGCCTGCCGCGCGTTCCCAGGCAAAGTGATCGTCGGTCTGGATGCCAAAGACGGTTTTGTCGCCACCGACGGCTGGGCTGAAATCAGCACCGTTCAGGTGATCGACCTGGCCAGGCAATTCGAGGCCGACGGCGTGTCCGCGATCGTTTATACCGACATCGCCAAAGACGGCATGATGCAGGGCTGCAACGTTTCGTACACCGCCGCTTTGGCCGCGGCGACGAAGATTCCGGTGATCGCTTCCGGCGGTATCCACAATCTGGGTGACATCAAGTCGCTGCTCGACGCCAAGGCGCCAGGCATCATCGGCGCCATCACCGGCCGGGCGATCTACGAAGGCACCCTCGATGTCGCTGAAGCGCAAGCTTTCTGCGATTCGTACAAAGGCTGAGGACTCACCATGGCGCTGGCCAAACGCATCATCCCTTGCCTGGACGTGGATAACGGCCGGGTGGTCAAGGGCGTCAAGTTCGAGAATATTCGCGACGCCGGCGACCCGGTGGAAATCGCCCGTCGTTACGACGAGCAAGGTGCCGACGAGATTACCTTTCTCGACATCACCGCCAGCGTCGACGGTCGCGACACCACGCTGCATACCGTCGAACGCATGGCCAGCCAGGTGTTCATCCCGCTGACCGTTGGCGGCGGCGTGCGTACCGTGCAGGACATCCGTAACTTGCTCAATGCCGGTGCGGACAAGGTCTCGATCAACACCGCAGCAGTGTTCAACCCGGAATTCGTCGGCGAAGCAGCCCAGCATTTCGGCTCGCAGTGCATCGTCGTCGCCATCGACGCGAAGAAAGTGTCCGGTCCGGGTGAAACCCCGCGCTGGGAAATCTTCACCCATGGCGGTCGCAAGCCAACCGGCCTCGACGCCGTTGAGTGGGCGAAGAAGATGGAAGGCTTGGGGGCCGGCGAAATCCTGCTGACCAGCATGGACCAGGACGGCATGAAAAACGGCTTCGACCTGGGTGTCACCCGCGCCATCAGTGATGCGCTGGGGATTCCGGTGATCGCGTCCGGCGGTGTTGGCAACTTGCAGCACTTGGCCGACGGCATCCTCGAAGGCCACGCCAGCGCGGTGCTGGCGGCGAGTATTTTCCACTTCGGCGAATACACCGTGCAGGAAGCCAAGGCTTACATGGCTCATCGCGGCATCGTGATGCGTTAAACAGGCCAGTGGACAGTATGGCGGGCTCAAGGCACTCTTGGGCACGCCATGGATTCCGGTAGCCCGACATGCTTAAACGTCTTCTTCTTGTCCTCGCCAGTGCTTCCCTGTTGTTCATCAACGGAGTTCACGCCGAAGAAAATCCCGGCACCGGTCTGGTGTTGCTGACGGAAAACTTCCCGCCGTACAACATGGCGAAGAACGGCAAGAATTTTGCTCAGGACGAGAATATCAATGGCATCGCCGTGGATATCGTCCGCGAGATGTTCAAACGCGCCGACATTACTTACAGCCTGACACTGCGTTTCCCTTGGGAGCGAATCTACAAACTCGCCCTGGAAAAACCTGGTTATGGCGTGTTCGTGATGGCACGGTTGCCGGACCGCGAGAAACTCTTCAAGTGGGTTGGCCCTATCGGCCCGGACGACTGGATCCTGCTGGCCAAGGCCGATAGCAAGATCACCCTCGAGTCGCTGGAGCAGGCACGCAAATACAAGATCGGCGCCTACAAGGGCGATGCGATTGCCGAGACACTGGCCAAGCAAGGATTGAAACCGATTGTTGTGCTGCGCGATCAAGATAATGCAAAAAAACTGGTCAACGGCCAGATTGATCTGTGGGCCACGGGTGACCCGGCAGGCCGCTACCTGGCGCGCCAGGAAGGCGTGAACGGGCTCAAGACCGTGCTGCGCTTCAACAGCGCCGAGCTCTACCTGGCGCTGAACAAAGACGTGCCGGACGAAACTGTCGCCAAGCTGCAAGCCGCGCTGGATCAACTGCGCAAGGAAGGCATTGTTGATGACATCATGGGGCGCTATCTGTAGCCATTACCTCGATGGGGTCTGAAACGCAGCGTCCGGCGTCGCGCTCAAGTACATGGCACTTGTAAACACGTTATTCAATGTCGCCCTTGTCAGCTGCTGTTCCCGTGAGGCGACACCGATAATACAGAGCGCATAGGCGCCGCTTTGTGGCCCGATTTCAGTATTGATGTAAGCATCTTCAGCGCGGATGGCGGCGCTATAGTTGCGTGGCGCCTGACAATCCCGAGCGTTGTGGACCGTTTTGTAGCGGTAGAAGGGCGCCTCGAGGGAGAACCTGAAGTCCCACGTAGGCAATACGATCTGCTCATCCGCATTTTGCGTTCTATAAACGTATGACTTGAGCTTCCAGGGCTCCATGACAGTCAGTTCGACCGGCTCCAACGAACACTCCGCCCCATCGCGGGTAAAGACACCATCAATAAAGCACTTGTGCAGGAAGTTGGCCGAGTAGCTGTAGTTGAAACGGGCGGCCTTGCAAGACGTCGAGTGCTCACAATCGGGCGGCGCTGGGGTATTGCGCGAGATCACGACTTTACTGACGATGCCGGTGATTTCATTGGTGCGGCGGTTCAGCATCGGGCTACCGGAGCTGCCAGCGTGAAGATCGCAGCTGTTTTTCATGGCCAAAGGGAAAACCCCAGGGTGATCGATAAACGTTCCGGCGGTTTGTTCAGCACAGGCGCTCAATCGAAGCCCCTGTTCGGTAAAGCCGCCCGGCGCGCCAACGTTAAGCGCATCCTGACTTTCGTAGGTTTGATGGGAGGCCAGCTTGAGCGGGTTGATCCCGGCCTGTATCAGCGACGCCAATGTTGCGTCTACCTCCAGTACTGCAAGATCGGTCCCGACCAGACTGCTCCATCGGGCAGTTCGGATGGTGTATTGGCGCTTACGCTGTGGTACGTCATGAAAGTAGCGGAAGGTGACGCTGGCTTTCAAAGGCAGATTGGTCCGCGCCGAACCGTACTCAAAGAATACGCAATGACCGCTGGTGAGCAGGTAAGCAGGGCCAGTGGCTCGGCCTTGCCTGTTTCGCGTATCCAGTAGAACGGCGCTGCAAGTCTCGCCCGAGTGGAGACTGAGTCGTCCCACGCCGCTCCAGATTTCATAAAAATGTTTGCTGTTTTGCAGTGCCCTTGACGGTGAGTCGTTGACAGCACCTTCGCCCAAGTCGCGGGCCTGCCCGGCGGAAATAGCCAGCAGGCCAATCAGGCCGGTGAAGCAAAACAAGCTGAGATATTTCATGTCCATTCCTTGGTGATGAAATTCGGGGTGAGCGCTATCGTGGCACGCGTCTGTGTGCCGACAGGTATAAATAGTTATCGCGAAATGGAGTGGGCTGCGAGCAATTACCGGGCGGTCGGGAGGCGGTACTGGCCATCCTTGCCATGTGCCGCCGTCGCGCGATTGCCGCGCACGCTGATCATTTGTTGGATATCGATCCAGTCAATGCCCTGAGCCTTGAGCTTGGGCAATTCACGTTCAAGCACCGCCAATGTCTGCGGATACGGATGCCCGATCATCACCGCAGAACCCTGCTTGCGCGCCAGGCTGATAGCCGTTTGTAGCTGAGTGAAAATCGCGGTTTCAGTGGGCTCGTCATCGAGGAACACATCCCGCGAAACGCTCGCCAAACCGATTTTCTGCGCCTCGGCGGCGGCCACGGTTTGTGCACTGGTGCGGCTGTCGACGAAGAGCTTGTGTCGACGCTGCAAGTCGGCCATCAGCCAGGCCATGGCCGGTTGCTGGGAGGTCATGCGGCTGCCCATGTGGTTGTTGATACCAGCGGTATACGGCACAGCCTTGAACGCCGCGTTCAAGCGCTTCTCGAGTTCTTCGATGGGCAACTCGGGATGCCAGGCGAACGGCCCGGTGGCCGGGGCCATGGGCATGTGCAGGATGACGATCTTGCCGGCGCGATGGGCTTCGCGGGCGAACTCGGTGGCGTGGGGGGTGTCGGGCATGATCGCCACAGTGACCGGGCCGGGCAGCGCCAGCACGCGGCGATCCTGAAGCAGGTTCTGCCCCAGGTCATCGATGATCAGGCTCAGATAAGCCTTCGCCGGTGTGGCCGCCGTCGTGGCAGGCGCCGCGTGAGCGACACCCGCCAGACAGCACAGCAGACCGAGGAGCAACCGCAAGCGCATCTCAGCGGCCGGAGGTGATGCTCAGTCCTTTGAGCAGGCTCAGGGCCTGGGCCAATTGGTAATCGTCATCCTGCGGCATAGCCTTGGCTTTGCCACCGGAACCGGTCGGTTTATCGGCGCCGCCGTTGCCATTGCCCAAGTGACCTTGCAGATCGGCTTCCTTGAAGTATTCGCCGTCCTGCTCGTTGGTGATCTTGGCCTTGCGCACTTCGATGTCCGGGACGATGCCCTGAGCCTGGATCGAGCGGCCGTTCGGCGTGTAGTACAGCGCCGTGGTGATTTTCAGTGCGCGCTCGTTGTTCAGCGGCAACACGGTCTGCACCGAGCCTTTGCCGAAACTGGTGGTGCCCATGACCACGGCGCGTTTCTGATCCTGCAGGGCGCCGGCGACAATTTCCGAGGCCGAGGCGCTGCCGCCGTTGATCAGCACGACCATTGGCACGGCTTCGCTTTCGTCCTTGCCGGTGGCGGAGAAGCGCAATTCGGAGTTGGCGATACGGCCCTTGGTGTAGACGATCAGGCCTTTGGTGATGAAGTGGTCGACCACTTCCACCGCCGATTGCAGCACGCCGCCCGGGTTGTTACGCAGGTCGAGGACGATGCCGCTGAGCTTCTTGCCGTTGTCCTTGCGCAGCTTGACCAAGGCCTTGGAGACCTCTTCGCCGGTCTTGACCTGGAACTGGGTGATGCGGATGTAGCCGTAGCCGGACTCCAGCAGTTGGCTCTTCACGCTCTTCACTTGAATGATGGCGCGGACCAGGGTCACGTCGAACGGCGCACCGCCGTCGCGTACCAGGGTCAGTGTGATCTTCTGGCCGATCTTGCCGCGCATCTTGTCGATGGCTTCGGTCATGCTTTGGCCGCGAGTCGGCTGGCCGTTGATCTTGACGATGAAGTCGCCGGCCTGAATGCCCGCCTTGGAGGCCGGGGTGTCATCGATGGGCGAAACCACTTTGATGAAACCGTCTTCGGCGCCGACTTCGATGCCCAGGCCGCCGAATTCGCCGCTGGTGCTTTCCTGCAATTCAGCGAAGTCTTCAGGGCCCAGGTACGCGGAGTGCGGGTCGAGGTTGCTGAGCATGCCTTTGATGGCGTTTTCGAGCAGGGTCTTGTCGTCCACCGGTTCCACATAGGCTGCCTTGATCCGGTCCATGACTTCGGCAAAAGTGCGCAACTCGTCCAGCGGCAATGGCGCCTTGGTGGTCGCAGCAGTGCCTGCAGGTGCTACCACCGGGGCAGGCTCAGCGGCAAACGCTAACGGTGTGCCGATCACCAGGGCAATCGTCAGGGCCAGCGAGGTAAGGCGGGACAAATACAGCATGTCGAACGAACTCCTAATGTAGGTGACTCAACGCCTATCCTTGCGCGCGACACCATTGCGCCGGATCACTCGGGTGACCCTGCTGACGAATAGCGAAATACAGTGCTGGTGTGTCCTGTCCGCCACTGTTACCGACAGTGGAGATGGACTCACCGGCTTTTACCACGTCACCCGCAGACTTGAGCAGCGTCTGGTTGTGACCGTAAAGACTCAAAAAACCGTTGCCGTGGTCGAGGATCACCAGCAACCCGGCGCCTCGTAACCAATCGGCAAACACCACGCGGCCGCCGTGAACGGCATGCACCTGGCTGCCGGCGGAGGCGCTGATCATTACGCCGTCCCATTTGGTACGGGCATCGTCGCCACGGCTTTCACCGAAGCGCGCCAGCAGTCGACCATCAACCGGCCATGGAAGTTTGCCGCGGGAGGAGGCAAAGGGGCCGCCAAAGGTTTCGCCTGAACTTGAAACCAGTGCGCCGGGTGTCGATTTAACGGTTTTGCGTGGGGCGTCAGTGGCATCTGCTTCAGCCTGAGCCTCACGTAAACGCTTTTTTTCGGCTTCCTGCTGGGCGATCAGCGCTTTTTGCCGCGCCTCTTCTGCCTCTCGGGCCTGACGGGCCAGGGTTTCTTCGATGGTTTTAAGGACTTTAGACAGATCTGCCTGATCCTGCTCGCGCGCCGCCAGTTTCTGATCGCGGGCCTTCACGTCGTCGCTGAGTTTGGCCAGGACTTGCTGGCGCTCCTTGCGGACCTTGTCGAGTTCGTCGCGCTGGCTGTCGAGGCTGCTTTTCTGCACCAGCAATTGCGCCTGCTGCAGGCCGATGTCTTTTTCGACATTGGCCAGTTGGCGCAGGGTTTCGTTGAAATTCTTCAGCTGCTCCAGGCGGGCCTGGCTCAGATAGTCGTAATAGGTGAGGGTGCGAGCGAATTTTTCCGGGTTCTGCTGGTTGAGCAGCAGCTTGAGGTATTCCTGACGGCCATTCTGATAAGCCGCGCGGGCCTGGATGGCGATCAGTCGTTGCTGTTCAATGCGCGCGCTCTGGAGTTTTTTTTTCTCGGCATCGAGTCGCTGCAGCTCGGATTCGCTTTTCTTCAGCTCTTTTTGCAGGGCTTCGACCTGCTTCTCGAGCTTGCCCATCTCGGTTTCGGTGCCCTTGAGGTCTTTCTGCACCCCGGATTTTTCTTCCTGGAGTTTGCCCAGCAATTTTTTCAGCTCGGCAATGTCCTGACGCGTGGCGTCCAACTGTTGTTGGGTTTGCGTGCGCTCGTCGGCAAAGGCCGGTTGAAGCAGGCAAGTCAGGGCAAGGGCTATCAGGACGCGAAGCATAGAGGCGGGCGACACCAGGGAAAGGGACGGCCTAGTATGCCCGCCAAGCGCAGCAAAAAAAATGCCCAATTGGGGTTGTGTGATAACTGGACAGAAAAACACTGAAAACCAATGTGGGAGCGAGCCTGCTCGCGATGGCATCAGTACATTCAACACAGATGTTGGCTGTCAGATTGCTATCGCGAGCAGGCTCGCTCCCACAGGGTTTTGCTGCGTTTGACTGCCGGATTACACCAGAATCGATGTCCCGGTCATTTCCGCCGGTTTTTCCAGCCCCAGCAACATCAGCATGGTCGGCGCGACATCCGCCAGCACGCCGCCATCACGCACCTTGAGATCACGCTTGCCGACATAGATGAACGGTACCGGCTCGGTGGTGTGGGCCGTGTGGGCTTGGCCGGTGGTTTCGTCGGACATTTGCTCAACGTTGCCATGGTCGGCGGTAATCAGGGCTTCGCCGCCGACTTTCTCCAGCGCATCGACGATGCGGCCGACGCACAGGTCCAGGCACTCGACCGCTTTGACTGCCGCGTCGAATACACCGCTATGGCCGACCATGTCGCCGTTGGCGTAGTTGACCACGATCACGTCATAACGCTGGTTTTCAATGGCATCGACGATGCGGTCGGTGACTTCCGGGGCACTCATCTCGGGCTGCAAGTCATAGGTGGCGACTTTCGGCGACGGGATCAGGATGCGTTCTTCGCCCGGGAACGGCTCTTCGCGACCGCCGGAGAAGAAGAAAGTCACGTGGGCGTACTTCTCTGTTTCGGCGATGCGCAGCTGCGTCTTGCCATTTTTCGCCAGGTAATCGCCCAGCACGTTGTCCAGGCTGCTCGCGGCGAAGGCCGATGGCGCGGGGATGCTGGCGGCGTATTGGGTCAGCATGACGAAACCGGCCAGTTTTGGCTGGCGAGCGCGATCGAATTCCTTGAAATCGTCTTCGACGAACACGCGGGTCAGCTCGCGAGCGCGGTCGGCGCGGAAGTTCATGAAGATCACGGCGTCGCCGTCCTCGACCTTCACCGGCTCACCGATGCTGGTGGCTTTGACGAATTCGTCGCTTTCGCCACGTTCGTAAGCGGCTTGCAGGCCTTCCTGTGCGGTGGCGGCGTTGAATTCGCTGGCGCCATCGACAATCAGGTTGTAGGCCTGGGACACGCGATCCCAACGGTTGTCGCGGTCCATGGCGTAGTAGCGACCTATGATGCTGGCGATCCGGCCTTTGCCGAGGGCTTCGAAGGTCGCGTCCAGCAACTCGATCGACGACTGGGCGCTTTTCGGTGGCGTATCACGGCCATCAAGGAAGGCGTGCAGGTAGATTTTTTCGGCGCCGCGCTTGTAGGCCAGTTCAGCCATGGCGACCAGGTGATCCTGGTGGCTGTGAACGCCGCCATCGGACAGCAGGCCCATGAAGTGCACGGCTTTGCCGGCAGCAACGGCTTTATCCACTGCGGCGCAGATGGTCGGGTTCTCGAAGAACTCGCCGTCGCGGATCGCTTTGGTCACGCGCGTGAAGTCCTGGTACACCACGCGGCCGGCGCCAAGGTTCATGTGGCCGACTTCGGAGTTGCCCATCTGGCCGTCCGGCAAGCCGACGTCCATGCCGCTGCCCGAGATCAGGCCGTTCGGTACGGTAGCCCACAGGCGGTCCAGTACGGGCTTCTTCGCTGCAAAGATGGCGTTGGATTCAGGGCTCTCGCTGTGACCGAAGCCGTCGAGAATAATCAGGACCAAAGGTTTAGGCGTGGTAGTCATGGATTCCACTCGTGGCTGAGTTATAAAGAGGGCGATGGAAAAGGGAGTGGCAGTTTAAAGCGAAGTTCCGGCGCCGTCACCGCCAGACGGGGTTTGGCCCACCATAGTGGCTGTGTATACTGGCCGACATTTTAACGCCCTGGAACCTCCTTCGATGGTTGCTCACCTGATTGAATTTGCCACTAACCACTATTTGCTTGTCGGTATCTTCGTCGTACTGCTGGCGTTGCTGATCGCTTATCAGATGCAAGGCGGCGGCCGCAGCCTGAGCACCGGTGAACTGACCGGGCTGGTCAACAAAGATGCAGGCGTGGTAATCGACATTCGTTCGACCAAGGATTTCACCGCTGGTCACATTGTTGGCGCGTTGAATATTCCTCACGACAAACTGACCGCTCGCGTCGGCGAACTGGAAAAGCACAAGGCCAAGACCATTATCCTGGTCGACGCCATGGGCCAGACTGCCGGCACTCATGCCCGCGAACTGATGAAAGCCGGCTTCACCGCCGCCAAGCTGTCCGGCGGTATTTCCAGCTGGAAAGCCGACAATCTGCCGCTGGTGAAGTGATATGAACAACGTCGTCGTCTATTCCAGCGATTACTGCCCTTATTGCTCGCGAGCCAAGTACCTGCTCGAGAACAAAGGCGTAGCCTTCGAAGAGATCAAGGTCGATGGCAAGCCGCAGGTGCGTGCCGCGATGGCTCAGAAGGCCGGGCGTACGTCCGTGCCGCAGATCTGGATCGGCAGCACCCACGTTGGCGGCTGTGATGATTTGTTTGCCCTGGAGCGCGCCGGCAAGCTCGACGCCATGCTCAAGGCCTGACTGCCTTACTTGAAATAGCCAACCCTACAAGACCCGAGATCAGAAAGGATCTGAGATGACTGACCAACAGAACACTGCAGCTAGCGAAGAAGAAACCGCACCGCAATTCTCCTTGCAGCGCATCTACGTACGCGACTTGTCCTTCGAAGCCCCGAAAAGCCCGGCGATCTTTCGCCAGCAGTGGGAGCCGAGTGTCGGTCTGGATCTGAACACCCGTCAGAAGGCTCTGGAAGGTGACTTCCACGAAGTCGTGCTGACTCTGTCGGTCACCGTGAAAAACGGTGAGGAAGTGGCGTTCATCGCTGAAGTGCAACAGGCCGGGATCTTCCTGATCAAGAACCTGGACGATGCTTCGATGAGCCACACCCTCGGTGCGTTCTGCCCGAATATCCTGTTCCCGTACGCTCGCGAAACCCTGGACAGCCTCGTGACCCGCGGTTCGTTCCCGGCCCTGATGCTGGCCCCGGTGAACTTCGACGCGCTGTACGCACAAGAACTGCAGCGCATGCAGGCGGCTGGCGAGACTCCAACCGTTCAGTAAGCGTTCGATGCAGTAACGAAAAAAGCGCCGTAACAGGCGCTTTTTTCTTGGGCGGGAGATGATCGTTCCCACGCTCTGCGTGGGAATGCAGCCCGTGACGCTCCGCGTCACACTGGTGCCAGGCTCGACGCCTGTGGTGCTGCTGGAACGCGGAGCGTCCCTTGAGGCATTCCCACGCAGAGCGTGGGAACGATCAGTCGCGGGGTTATTTGAACCCCAGCTGACGCCAGCCTTCGTAAACGGCGACGGCCACGGTGTTGGACAGGTTCAGGCTGCGACAGCCTTCGCGCATCGGCAGGCGCAAGCGTTGTTCGCTGGGCAGGGCATCGAGCACTTCGGCCGGCAAGCCGCGGCTTTCCGGGCCGAACAGGAAGGCATCGCCCTCGGCGAAGCTGGCGTCGTGAAAGGGCCGCGAGCCCTTGGTGGTAAAGGCGAACAGCCGGGGATGGCCGAGGCTTTCCAGACAGCTGGCGAGGTCTGCGTGGCGTTGCAGGGTGGCATACTCATGGTAATCGAGGCCGGCCCGGCGCAGACGCTTGTCGTCCATCTCGAAGCCCAGCGGTTCGATCAAATGCAGGTGGCAGCCACTGTTGGCGCACAGCCTGATAACGTTGCCGGTATTCGGCGGAATTTCTGGTTGGAAAAGGATGACGTGAAACATGCACGGCTCCGAAGGTAAAGATGACGGGCATTCTACGCCGCCAAAGGACCCTCGTTCGAAACTATTCCCAAGGGTGATGGCTTCGCTGGCGATTGTCGGGGTGATGGTGGGCCTGATGATCGGTCGCCTGACCGCGCCCGACCCCAGTGTTTTAGAGCAAGTCGAGGTGACGAACGATGGGCTGGTGGTGTGGTTCAACAACGAACCCAAAACCCACGGCGAGCTGGTCGACGGCAGCGTGGCGCTGTTGTTCGAGGCTGAAGGCAAGGCACAGAAAGGTCAGCTCAAGCTCAACGGCAAGGACGTGAACTGGCGAACGCGTTTGAGTGACGGGGGACTGTTGCTGACGGTGGTGGCGGCCCGGCCGCTGCAGGGCGAGTGGGCCGGTAGCGAGGTCGATGACCGCTGGCGGATGGAGATCCATCTCCGAGAGCAATAAAAGAGGGAATCCCCGGCCTGCCTGTACCAAGGTTCCCAAAACGGGAGGGTTCGCGCATTGCGGCGTGGGCCCGGTGTAAAGAGGGAATCCCCGGCCTGCCTGTACCAAGGTTCCCAAAACGGGAGGGCTCGCGCATTGCGGCGTGAGCCCGGTGTAAAGAGGGAATCCCCGGCCTGCCTGTACCAAGGACCCCAAAACGGGATGGGCTCGTCGCAATTGCGGTATGAGCCCGGTGTAAAGAGGGGAATCCCCGGCCTGCCTGTACCAAGGTCCCCGAAACTGGGTAGTGAATCGAATCACTGAATGGACTATTGCAGGGGGCGTGCCAGTTTTTAACAAGTTGCAACAGAAAGCCGCCCAGCAGCGCTGAAAGCCCCGTAATTCGGGGCTTTTGTATTTCTGCGATATGGTTTTTCTTGCAGATGGAGACGGGGTTTTGGATCGGTTGTCGTGCTCGATTGCGGTTCATGGTGCATTCAGTCGGTGCACTATGGCTCCAAAAGCATCGCGAGCAGGCTCGCTCCCACAGGGTTCAATGGTGTTCACAGAATAGTGAACACACTGAAAACCCACTGTGAGGATCGTTCCCACGCTCTGCGTGGGAATGCCTCAATGGACGCTCTGCGTCCGCTTCGGCAGGGACGCAGAGCGTCCCGGGCTGCATTCCCACGCAGAGCGTGGGAACGATCAAGGCTGCTTAACCCTCATCCCCTTCATCATCATCCCCACCATCAACCTTCATCCCCAATTCCTTGATCTTGCGCGTCAGGGTATTGCGGCCCCAACCCAGCAACACGGCGGCATCGCGGCGGCGGCCGGCGGTGTGTTTGAGGGCTGTTTCGATCATGATCCGCTCGAAGGCTGGCACGGCACTGTCCAGAAGACTCGACTGACCGCGAGCCAACGCCTGATCAGCCCATTGACGCAGTGCTTGCTCCCAATTGGTCACCGGTGCCGAATCCTGCGGCAGGCTCAGCAGCTCTGGCGGCAGATCGCTGATGTGCACTTCGCGACCCGAAGCCATCACCGTGATCCAGCGGCAGGTGTTCTCCAGCTGACGCACGTTGCCTGGCCACGGCAGATTCTTCAGGTATTCCTCGGTTTCGCTTTTCAGCAGCTTCGGTTCCACCGCCAGTTCTTGCGCGGCGCGGCTGAGGAAGTGCTTGGCCAGGGTCGGGATGTCTTCGCGACGGTCCGACAGTCGTGGAATGTGGATGCGGATTACGTTGAGGCGGTGGAACAAGTCCTCACGGAATTTTCCGGCATGCACCAGGGTTTCCAGATTCTGGTGAGTCGCGGCGATGATGCGCACGTCGACCTTCACCGGCACATGACCGCCGACACGGTAGAACTCGCCGTCCGCCAATACCCGCAGCAAGCGCGTCTGAGTGTCCGCTGGCATGTCGCCGATTTCATCGAGGAACAGCGTGCCGCCGTCAGCCTGTTCAAAACGCCCGCGACGCAAGTTGGCCGCGCCGGTAAAGGCGCCTTTTTCATGGCCGAACAGCTCGGACTCCATCAGATCCTTGGGGATCGCCGCCATGTTCAGCGCAATGAACGGCGAGGCCGCCCGTGGGCTGTGACGGTGCAGGGCGTGGGCCACCAGTTCTTTACCGGTACCGGATTCGCCATTGATCAGCACGGTGATGTTGGAGTGACTCAAGCGCCCGATGGCGCGAAACACTTCCTGCATCGCCGGCGCTTCGCCGATGATTTCTGGCGTACGGGTCAGGGCGACCGGGACTTCCAGGCCTTGCTGTTCCTGAGCGTGCTGGTTCGCGCGTTTGACCAGCGACACCGCTTCGTCGACATCGAACGGCTTGGGCAGGTATTCAAACGCGCCGCCCTGATAGGACGCGACAGCGCTGTCCAGATCGGAGTGAGCGGTCATGATGATGACCGGCAGCCGAGGGTGTTGTTCGCGAATCCGCGCCAGAAGGTCCAGACCGCTGGCACCCGGCATGCGAATGTCGGAGATGATCACGTCCGGCTGCTGGCGCGCCAGGCGGCTCATCACGCCGTCGGCGCTGTCGAAGCTTTGCGTGGTCATGCCTTCCTGCTGCAAGGCTTTTTCCAGGACCCAACGGATAGAACGGTCGTCATCGACGATCCACACGGTTTCACTACGGCTCATGTCGATGTGGCTCCTTGTTCCAGTGGCAGAAAGATCGAGAACGTGGTGTGGCCTGGATGGCTTTCACATTCGATCAGGCCCTGGTGCTGGCTGATGATGTTCTGGGTAATGGCCAGGCCCAGCCCGGTACCGTCCGGGCGACCGCTGACCATGGGAAAAAAGATGGTTTCCTGCAGCTCGGCGGGGATCCCCGGGCCGTTGTCGATGATTTCGATCTTGGTCACCAGGCGGTGGCGCACGTGGCCGATGGTGAACTGGCGCATGGCGCGGGTACGCAAGCTGATGCGGCCAAGGCGCAGCTCGTTCTGGCTGCTGATAGCCTGCATCGCGTTTCGCACGATGTTCAGGACGGCCTGAATCATCTGTTCGCGATCGATCAACACATCCGGAATGCTTGGGTCGTAGTCACGCACCAAAGTGATGCATCCCTGACTTTCGGCCTCTACCAGCTGACCTACGCGTTCCAGCACTTCATGGACATTGCACATGGCCAGTGACGGCAGTTTGTTGGAGCCGAGCATGCGATCCACCAGATTGCGCAGGCGATCGGCTTCTTCAATGATGACGTTGGTGTAATCGCGCAGGCTCTCTTCCGGCAATTCACGGGCGAGCAATTGAGCCGCGCCACGAATCCCGCCGAGCGGGTTTTTGATTTCATGGGCGAGGCCGCGTACCAGCATCTTGCTGGTCTCCTGCTTCGACAGCTGCGCCTCTTCCTTGGTGATCCGCAACAAGCGGTCACGCGGGTGAACCTCCAGCAACAGCAGCGTATTGCCATTGCTCAGGATCGGTGTCACGGCGTAGTCGACGGTCAGGGTCTGGCCGGTGAGGGCGGTGAGCATCGCTTCGCGCTTGGTGAACGGGTGCGCCTGCTCGACTGCCTGGCGCAGGGAGTTCAGCGCTTCGGTGGATTCGGTGAACAACTCACTGATGAACTGCCCATGGCTACGCTGGCCGCTGATGGCCAGCAGCATCTCCGCCGCCGGGTTCATGTACTCAAGGCGCAGTTCGGCGTCGAGCAGAATGGTTGCGGTGGTCAGGTTGTCGAGTAGCAAGCGGTGTAGTGCGTCGCTAATGGTCATCAGGACCTCTTTTGGAGCAGGGCATGCGCATGAATAACGCGCCGATACGAGGAAAATGCAAAAACCAAACCAAGGCTCCGAAAAGAAGCGTTTAGAGCCTGAAACAGGCGTTTGACGCTCATTTGCGTGGCGTTCTGCCAGCTTTTGCGAGTACTTTCGAACCAAAATGGGTTGGGGTGTGAGTACTGTGCACTCTATTGCACCAATATAGTGCGCAAACCTGAACGAAGTAAAAGAAGCAGAAGAGCCCGGGCCAAGCTGCAGAACTGTGGCGAAGAAATTTGAGCGACGAGAATTCTGTGGGGGAGAGGCTTGCCCGCGAAGAATGCACCGCGGTTTTTCAGGTATTACGCGTCATCGTTCTTCGCGGGCAAGCCACGCTCCCACAGGTTCTATGTCTTAACTGGCCGGCGTTAGCGCTAAAAGAAGCTCTTTTCTTCTTCGGGTTTGTCTTTGAGGGGGCATTCCGGCCGTTGGCCGTAGTCGGTAAGGACGCAGGGTTTGACCTGACGTTTCTGCGCGAGGGAAATGCGCTGCATGTGGAAGGGTTGATTGGCCGTGCGTTCGACGGTGCGGCCCTGTTCGTCGAGGATTTCCACCGACAGGTTATGGCTGCCGCGGTCAATGTTGCTCAGGGCGAACACCGGGCTCGGGCCGGGCTCGGCGGTGGGTTGGCCATCCAGCAGCAGGCGATAGCGATGGCCCTGTTGCAGGCCGGGTTCGCTGGTAACGCTGACGATCAATTCACCGGCAGTGCTACGGATCGTGGCATCCGGGTCCGGCACCAGCACACGAAGCATGTCGTAATGAAACAGTGGTTTGGCTTTCGTGGCCGTCATTGGCGCGGTGCTGCTCGGGTTGGCCGACATCCGATTGCTGGTCGCCAGTGGTACACGCTTGGCATTACGGGTGCCTGGCTGATCGGTGAAGACCCGATTGCCCTGGGCGTCGATGTAGGTGAAAACCTCGGCCATTGCTGGCAGGCTGATCAGGCATGCGACCAACAGCCAGCACCTCAAGGCTTATGCACCCGTTGTACGGTGAAGGTCACGGTGGGGCTCTGCTGCACCACGTTTTGCCCATCGATCACCTGAACCGCGAGGCGGTGTTCGCCACGGTCGATGTTCACCAGTTGCAGGATCGGGACGTTGCTCGGTTGGCCGTAGGGTTGATCGTCCAGTAACAGCCGCAACCGATGAGAGCCTTGCAGGCGCGGCTGGATCAATACGCTGACCGTGAACGTGCCGTTATTGGCGCGCAAGGCTTCTTCGGTGGGCAAGCCGGTCAGCTCCAGCACCTGATAGGCGCTGTTGGGCTGTTCGCGGCTACTGGCTTGCGCAGGCGCTACAGGCTCGCTCGGAGGTTGACGCTCGACGCTGTTGAGCGGTGGCAGCTCCACGGGGTGAGCCTTTACGCCATCGGGCGGTTGATTGCTGTACGCAGTGTTGCCGTTGGCGTCGGTGTACTTGTAGATCTGCGCGGCGGCGGGCAGGGCGATCAGCACAAGCAGGCATAACAACAATGAGCGCATTGCAGGCTTCCATTGGCCGTTGGGCAAGTGTCCGGCCCTGTTCCGTTCATGGCGACTAAGCGCTGAGCATAGAGCACTTCAGCGCACATCGGCAGGTCGGCTCAGCGGTTGGCGCTGCACAACTCGGCGGTGGCGCGTACCTGGGCAAGCTCGCGCAATGGCGCGTGGGCGCCGGTTTTATTGGCCTTGGCCAGCCAGGACGGGCACTGCGGGTCGTTGCGATAAGGGCTGAAATCGGCCAGTTGTTGCAGCAGGCGTTTTTGTAACCGGTCAAGTTGTGGGCGGATCTGCCCGATGAGATCGGGGCGAGGATCATTGGGCGCCTTGCCTTGGGCATGCCAGTCAGACAGGTGCGCGTATTGCACCAGTTTGTTGGCCTCGATCTGTGCCGAGAAGAACTGTTCGACGGCTTCGTTGCTCAGTTTATAGGCTGGTGCCAGGGCGACGGCGCCGGCAATCACCTCGCGCTCGCGCTGCCGGTCTTCGACAGGTTTGCCGCTGTCCCATTTGCTCAGCGCGACCTGATCGGCAATCGCCAGGCGTTCTTCGATGGTGCCAAGCAACGGGGCGAGGGCGGCAGGTGCCGGGCTGGCAAAAGCGCTGTTGGCCAGCAGGGCGGTGAGCAGGGCAAGGCATGGACGTAGGCGCATGGGGCATCTCGGCTTTATCGGATGAAAGTCATGATGCACGCAACCGGGTATCCGATGACAGACGGTCGCCCACAAAAAAAGGCCTCCCGAAGGAGGCCTCTCTTTTGTCACGCCGCGTAGCGCGGCGCTACCGGATCAGCAGCTGTAGTACAGCTCATATTCCAGTGGGTGTACGAAGGTACGAACCTTGATTTCTTCTTCGCTTTTCAGGGCGATGTAAGCGTCGATGAAATCGTCGCTGAAAACGCCGCCTTTGGTCAGGAACGCACGACCTTTGTCCAGCTCTTCCAGGGCTTCTTTCAGGCTGCCGCAAACTTGTGGGATCTCTTTCGCCTCTTCAGGCGGCAGGTCGTACAGGTTTTTGTCAGCTGCGTCGCCAGGGTGGATCTTGTTCTGGATGCCGTCCAGGCCAGCCATCAACAGTGCAGCGAAGCCCAGGTACGGGTTAGCTGCCGGATCCGGGAAGCGAGCTTCGATACGGCGAGCGCGAGGGCTGGACACGTAAGGAATACGGATCGAAGCCGAACGGTTGCGAGCCGAGTAAGCCAGCATCACTGGCGCTTCGAAACCTGGGACCAGACGCTTGTAGGAGTTGGTCGACGGGTTGGTGAAGCCGTTCAGAGCCTTACCGTGCTTGATGATGCCGCCGATGAAGTACAGAGCGGTATCGGACAGGCCGGCATAGCCTTCGCCAGCGAAGGTGTTCTTGCCATCTTTGGCGATGGACAGGTGAACGTGCATACCCGAACCGTTGTCGCCGTACAGAGGCTTAGGCATGAAGGTCGCGGTGCGGCCGTATGCATCAGCAACGTTGTGTACGCAGTACTTCAGGGTTTGAACTTCGTCAGCCTTGGCAACCAGGGTGTTGAACTTCACGCCGATTTCGTTCTGACCGGCAGTCGCCACTTCGTGGTGGTGAACTTCGATGACCAGGCCCATTTCTTCCATGGCGTTGCACATGGAGGTACGGATTTCGTGGTCGTGGTCGAACGGCGGAACAGGGAAGTAGCCGCCTTTGACGCCTGGACGGTGGCCTTTGTTGCCGCCTTCCACGTCCTGGTCGGACATCCACGAACCTTGTTCGGAGAAGATTTTGAACATCGAACCGGAGATGTCGGACTTGAACTTCACTTCGTCGAAGATGAAGAATTCAGGCTCTGGACCCACGAATACGGTGTCACCGATACCGGTCGACTTCAGGTATTCCTCGGCACGCTTGGCGATCGCACGTGGGTCACGGTCGTAGCCTTGCATGGTCGAAGGCTCGATCACGTCGCAAACCAGGATCAGGGTTGGCTCTTCGGTGAACGGGTCGAGAACGGCAGTGCTGTCGTCCGGCATCAGAATCATGTCGGAGGCTTCGATGCCTTTCCAGCCAGCGATGGAGGAACCGTCGAACATTTTGCCTTCTTCGAAGAAAGCTTCATCCAGCCCATCGCGAGCCGGCATGGTCACGTGGTGCTGAGTGCCTTTGGTGTCCGTGAAGCGCAGATCAATCCACTTGACGTCATGATCTTTGATGAGTTGAACCGACTTCGACATAGTGTCCTCCGGGTGGCTTCGGGCTTAGTAGTGGATGCCCTTAGAATGTGGGTGATGCCGGCGCGAATACTCTGCCAAGGCAACCTGCCTCACAAGGGAGCAAATTGCATGCCAGTGCCCCACCATGGGTTTTTTGCCCCAATATCACGCTTATAAAGGTGCAAAGCCTCGAAAAGCGCCAAACCTCGCCCTGTAATGTAGCGTCGAATTCCATAAATGACCTGTTTTGGTGCGCGCAAAACCTTCTGCACATTAACTGGTTAAACCTTGAGCAATTTCCGCTATAATCCGCGCCCCCCTTTTTCGGCTGGCCCAGCGCGCGCTGTTTTCATGAAACTAATCGTAAAAGTCTTCCCCGAGATCACCATCAAGAGCCGCCCGGTACGGATGCGTTTCATCCGCCAGTTGGCCAAAAACATCCGTACCGTGCTCCGCGATCTGGACCCGGCTGTGGTGGTCAACGGTGTGTGGGACAATCTCGAGTTGGAAACCCGCGTCAGCGAGCCGAAAGCCCTGAAGGAGATGACCGAGCGCCTGAGCTGCATGCCGGGTATCGCGCATTTCCTGCAGGTCGATGAATACCCGTTGGGCGACTTCGACGACATCGTCGCCAAGTGCAAACAGCATTTTGGTGACGCCCTGGCCGGGAAGATTTTTTCGGTGCGCTGCAAGCGTGCCGGCAAGCACGAATTCAGCTCCATGGACGTCGAGAAATACGTCGGCAGCCAACTGCGTCGTCAGTGCGGCGCCGCCGGAATCTCGCTCAAAGAGCCTGAAATCGAAGTTCGCATCGAAATTCGCGACAAACGGTTGTTCGTGATCCACAGCCAGCACAACAGCATCGGCGGTTATCCGCTGGGTGCCCTGGAACAGACGCTTGTACTGATGTCCGGTGGCTTCGATTCCACCGTCGCCGCCTACCAGATCATGCGCCGCGGGCTGATGAGCCATTTCTGCTTCTTCAATCTGGGCGGGCGAGCCCACGAACTGGGCGTCATGGAAGTCGCGCACTTCATCTGGAAGAAGTACGGCAGCTCCCAACGCGTGTTATTTGTCAGTGTGCCGTTCGAGGAAGTACTGGGAGAAATTCTCGGGAAAGTCGATAACAGTCATATGGGTGTAGTTTTGAAGCGTATGATGTTGCGCGCTGCTTCCCGTATTGCCGATCGGCTGGAGATCGAAGCGCTGGTCACCGGCGAAGCGATTTCCCAGGTATCGAGCCAGACGTTGCCGAACCTGTCCGTGATCGACTGCGTGACCGACAAGCTGGTCTTGCGCCCGCTGATCGCCAGTCACAAGCAGGACATCATCGACCTGGCCAACGAAATCGGTACTGCCGATTTCGCCAAGCACATGCCGGAATACTGCGGGGTCATCTCGGTGAACCCAAAGACCCACGCCAAGCGTCCGCGCGTGGAGCATGAAGAGAAAGAATTCGACATGGCGGTACTTGAGCGTGCGCTCGAGAACGCCAAACTGGTGCCGATCGATCGCGTAATCGACGAATTGGGCCAGGATTTGCAGATCGAAGAAGTCAGCGAAGCTCTGGCGGGCCAGATCATCATCGACATCCGTCACCCGGATGCCGCTGAAGACGAGCCGCTGGAACTCGCTGGCATTGAGGTGCAGACGATGCCGTTTTATGCATTGAACGCTCGTTTCAAGGAACTGGACCCTACTCGCCAGTACCTGCTGTATTGCGACAAAGGCGTGATGAGTCGCCTGCATGCCCACCATTTGCTCAGTGAGGGGCATGCCAATGTGCGCGTTTATCGACCGAGCTAAGTGCCCGGGGCTGTTTGCCTGTGGCCTGCGTCACCGGCCCCCCGACGCCGCCGTCAAGCTGTAACGGCTTTGCCGGACTCTACTGTAAATCGCTGCCAAGACTTGTCAGCACACCGAATCCTCTGATCGAGATACACAAGTGATCGAAAATCTACGCAACATCGCCATCATTGCTCACGTTGACCATGGTAAAACCACCCTGGTAGACAAACTCTTGCGTCAATCCGGCACCCTGGAGCGCAACGAGCTCAACGACGAGCGCGTGATGGACTCCAACGACCAGGAGAAAGAGCGCGGTATTACCATTCTGGCGAAAAACACCGCCATCAACTGGAACGGCTACCACATCAACATCGTGGACACCCCGGGCCACGCCGACTTCGGCGGCGAAGTTGAACGCGTAATGTCGATGGTTGACTCCGTTCTGCTGCTGGTTGACGCTCAAGACGGCCCTATGCCGCAAACCCGTTTCGTGACCAAGAAGGCTTTCGAAGCCGGCCTGCGTCCAATCGTGGTCATCAACAAGGTTGACCGTCCAGGCGCGCGTCCGGACTGGGTTCTGGATCAGATCTTCGACCTGTTCGACAACCTCGGTGCTACCGAAGAACAGCTGGACTTCAAAGTCGTCTACGCCTCGGCCCTGAACGGCATTGCCGGTCTGGAACACACCGACATGGCTGAAGACATGACTCCGCTGTACCAGTCGATCGTCGACAACGTACCTGCGCCGAAAGTCGACCGTGACGGTCCGTTCCAGATGCAAATCTCCGCTCTGGACTACAACAGCTTCCTGGGTGTTATCGGCGTTGGCCGTATCGCTCGTGGTCGCATCAAGCCGAACACTCCGGTTGTTGCTATCGACGCCGACGGCAAGAAGCGTAACGGTCGTATCCTGAAGCTGATGGGTCACCACGGCCTGCACCGCATCGACGTTGAAGAAGCAGCTGCCGGCGACATCGTCTGCATCAGCGGCTTCGACCAGCTGTTCATCTCCGACACTCTGTGCGACCCACTGAACGTCGAAGCGATGAAGCCGCTGACCGTTGACGAGCCAACCGTTTCCATGACCTTCCAGGTAAACGACTCGCCTTTCTGCGGTAAAGAAGGCAAGTTCGTCACCAGCCGTAACATCAAGGAACGTCTGGACAAGGAACTGCTCTACAACGTTGCTCTGCGCGTTGAAGAAGGCGACACCGCCGACAAGTTCAAAGTCTCCGGCCGTGGTGAGCTGCACCTCTCGGTACTGATCGAAACCATGCGTCGCGAAGGCTTCGAAATGGGTGTTGGTCGTCCGGAAGTGATCATCCGCATGGTTGACGGCGTCAAGCACGAACCGTACGAAAACGTGACCATCGACCTGCCGGAAGAATCGCAAGGTTCGATCATGGAACAGATCGGTATCCGTAAAGGCGACCTGACCAACATGGTTCCGGATGGCAAGGGCCGTGTGCGCCTTGAGTACAACATCCCGGCTCGTGGCTTGATCGGTTTCCGTAACGAGTTCCTGACCCTGACCTCCGGTGCAGGCATCCTGACCTCGATCTTCGACCGTTACGACGTGATGAAGTCCGGCGACATGTCCGGCCGTCAGAACGGCGTGCTGGTTTCGGTTGCTACCGGTAAGGCGCTGACTTACTCGCTGGAAACCCTGCAAGCTCGCGGCAAACTGTTCCTGGGTCACGGTGAAGACGTGTACGAAGGTCAAATCGTCGGTATCAACAGCCGCGACAACGACCTGGGCGTCAACCCAACCAAAGGCAAGAAGCTCGACAACATGCGTGCTTCGGGTAAAGACGAAACCATCGCTCTGGTTCCGCCTATCCGTTTCACCCTGGAACAAGCTCTTGAGTTCGTGCAAGAAGACGAACTGTGCGAAGTCACTCCTAAGTCCATCCGTCTTCGTAAGAAGATCCTGGGCGAAAGCGAGCGTACCCGCGCTGCCAAGAAAGCTGGTAACTGAGTTTCGACTTAGTTAACGCTTAAAAAAACGCCCCCGACCGCAAGGTCGGGGGCGTTTTTGTTTGTCTGGGGTTTGATGATCGTTCCCACGCTCTGCGTGGGAATGCCTCAATGGACGCTCTGCGTCCGCTTTGGGACGCGGAGCGTCCCGGGCTGCATTCCCACGCGGAGCGTGGGAATGATCATGGTAAGAACGCAACGATTGTTTAAAACTTGTCCAGCGTCCGCGGATTGTTCTCGCGCACCACTTCTTTTGGTTTGTACGCGCAATACCCCGGCCGCGGTCCGATCTTCGGGTGATTGCGGCAGGTATCCGGGCGCTTATCATAAATAGTGCACAGACGGCTCTTGCGATCCAGGTACAGGCAATCGTTGTTGCTCATGCGCTGAAGGGTGAAGATCTCGGACTTCTGGTTATAGCGCTCGACGATACCTTCCTTCTGCAAACGCTTGGCGATGTTCTTCGGCGGATCGCCACGCTCGAATTCGTCGACGATGCCGATACGGATCAAATCCTTGATCTTGACCTCGACCGGCAAGGTGCAGCAGCTGGACACGCAGGAACCGCACATTGGGGCAGAGTATTTTGCCCAGGTATCGAGGCGATCGATCTCCGCGGCGGCGATCAGGTTGGGCTTCATCATCGGTTGTTACCAGCGTGTGCATCAGGGCGCGCGATCATACCGGGACTGGTGGATTTTTGAACAACCTTTCGCCAGATTTTTTCGCTTGGCGCAAAATAATCCCTGTGTCCGGCACGGCCCCTGCATTGTTTCGGGGCGCGATAACCTAATGCCGATCTCTCTCACACGAATAGCTCGCACAAACAGGAAAAACTGCCGAACCAGAGTCTCAATGGTCTGTCAGACCGACTAGGCTCAGACAACTTCACGCTCGCTCGAGGTCTTATCGATGACTCAAGAACCACTTGTTCGCGAAGCAGAGGTGGCCGCATTCCGCGACGCCGTCTTGACCAAGCTTACCTACGCGGTGGGCAAAGACCCTGATCACGCCTTCGACCACGACTGGTTCGAAGCCATCGCCCTGGCGGCGCGCGATCACATGGTCGAGCACTGGATGGACCACACCCGGCAGATCTACCGCAAAGGCCAGAAACGGGTCTATTACCTCTCCCTTGAATTCCTGATCGGCCGCTTGCTCTATGACAGCCTGAGCAATCTCGGCCTGCTCGATGTGGCTCGCGAGGCCATGACCGAACTTGGCGTCGACATCGAACGCATCCGTCTGCTGGAGCCCGATGCGGCGCTGGGCAACGGAGGCCTCGGGCGTCTGGCGGCGTGCTTCATGGAAAGCATGTCGACCCTCGGCATCGCCGGCCATGGTTATGGCATTCGTTACGAACACGGTTTGTTCCGTCAGGCCATCGTCGACGGCTGGCAGCAGGAGCAGACCGAACACTGGCTGGATTTCGGCAACCCGTGGGAGTTCGAACGGCCGGAAGTCGCCTACCCGATCGGCTTCGGCGGCAGTGTCGAAACCGTGACCGATGAAAACGGCAAATCCAGGCAAGTCTGGTCCCCGGCGGAAACCGTGCGGGCCATTGCCTATGACACCCCGGTGGTCGGTTGGCGCGGCGCGAGTGTCAACACGCTGCGACTGTGGCGTGCCCGGGCCATGGAAGAGTTGCACCTGGAGCGCTTCAACGCTGGCGACCACCTGGGCGCGGTAGCAGAAGTGGCCCGGGCCGAAAGTATCTCCCGCGTGCTCTACCCGGCGGACAGCACCGAGGCCGGCCAGGAACTGCGTCTGCGTCAGGAATACTTCTTCGTCGCCGCATCCCTGCAGGATCTGCTGCGCCGCCATCGCAACATGCACACCTCGGTGCTGACCCTGGGCGATCACGCGGCCATTCAACTCAACGACACTCACCCCTCGATTGCCGTGGCCGAGTTGATGCGTCAGTTGGTCGACGTTTATGACGTGGCGTGGGATGCGGCGTGGCAAGTTACGGTCGACACGCTGTCGTACACCAACCACACGCTGTTGCCGGAGGCGCTGGAAACCTGGCCGGTCGGTTTGATGGAGCGGATGCTGCCACGGCACATGCAGATCATTTATTTGATCAACGCCCAGCACATCGACTCATTGCGGGCCAAGGGCGTTCACGATTTCGACGTATTGCGTGCGGTGTCGCTGATCGAGGAGGACAACGGTCGTCGCGTGCGCATGGGTAACCTGGCATTCCTTGGTTCTCACAGTGTCAACGGCGTGTCCGGCCTGCACACGCAGCTGATGCGCAGCACAGTGTTTTCCGAGTTGCATAAACTCTATCCGGAGCGGATCAACAACAAGACCAACGGCATTACCTTCCGCCGCTGGCTCTACCAGGCCAACCCCGAGTTGACCTCGATGATGGTCGACGCCCTCGGCCCGGATCTGCTGGATAACCCCGAAGAAAGCCTGATAGGGCTGGAACCGTTTGCCGAGAAGACAGCATTCCGCAAACAGTTCGCCGAACAGCGGCTGCACAGCAAAAAAGCCCTGGCGTACCTGATTCATGAACGGCTGGGGGTTGCGATCAACCCGGCGGCGATGTTCGACGTGCAGGTCAAGCGGATCCACGAATACAAACGTCAGTTGCTCAACCTGCTGCACACCGTTGCGCTGTATCAGGCGATTCGTGCCGAACCGGAAATTGACTGGGTGCCGCGGGTGAAAATCTTCGCCGGCAAGGCTGCGGCCAGTTATCACCAGGCCAAATTGATCATCAAACTGACCAACGACATCGCCCGGGTGGTCAACAACGACCCGACCGTGCGTGGTTTGCTCAAAGTGGTGTTCTTGCCCAACTACAACGTCAGCCTGGCCGAAAGCATCATTCCAGCGGCGGATTTGTCGGAACAGATTTCCACCGCAGGCTTCGAAGCCTCGGGCACCAGCAACATGAAGTTCGGCCTCAACGGCGCGCTGACCATCGGCACCCTGGACGGGGCCAACGTGGAGATGAGCGAGCGCATTGGTGTCGAACACATGTTCATCTTCGGCCTCAGCGCCGAGCAAGTGGAAGCGCGCAAGCTCAACCATGAGTTCAACGCGGCACCGGACATTGCCGCCTCCCATCGACTCAACGATGTGTTGCAAGCGATTCGCGGAGGGGTGTTCTCGCCAGACGATCCGTCCCGCTACACCACACTGATTGATTCGCTGGTGGACTATGACCGCTTCCTGGTCTGCGCCGATTTCGATTCTTACTGGAACGCTCAGATGCGGGTCGAGGCTCATTGGCACGACTCCAAAGAATGGTGGCGCTCGGCGGTATTGAGCAGCGCGCGGATGGGCTGGTTCTCGTCCGACCGGACCATTCGCGAGTACGCCACGGATATCTGGAAGGCTTTGGAGTAACTTTCTGCAACAAATGTGCGCAAGGCCCAACGTCCGTTGGGCCTGATCGATATACTAAGCACCAACTTGACCCTTGTGGGAGCGGGCTTGCTCGCGAAAGCGGACCGACATTCAACATCATTGTCGAATGTCAGGCCCTCTTCGCGAGCAAGCCCGCTCCCACATTGGATTTGTGGTGCAGATGCAATCTGCTCTCACACTGGACTCCGGGTGTCTGCTCACTAGACTGAGCGTTGACGCTGTATCGCCCGGATTTGCCCCACCGCGGGGCTGCTTAGGGATATCGACCATGCAATGGATGTTCATGCTGATTGGGCTGCTGCTGGGCTGGCTACTCGACGAGTCGTTCAGCGATGCGCTGTTGGGCGCTTTGCTCGGGCTGGGTATTGGCCAGGCCATCCGCATCGGCCGCTTGAGTACTCAAAGCGCCGAGCAGCGACGCTTGCTCGATCAGGCGCAGGTTGCGCTGCATGCGGTCGAGCAGCGACTGGCATTGCTGGAAGTGTCGGGCGTCAAAAGACCTGAAGCCAGTGAACCTGCGGCTAGCGAGCCGGTTCCATCCCCTGAAATCATTCTCGAGCAAGCCCCTGTCGCATCCCCGGAGCTGATCTGGGAGCTGCCGCCTGAACTCGAACCCATCACAGCGGCCGCGGCCGAAGCCAGTCGTCCGCAGACAGATGCCTGGAAACCCGAACCGGTTGCCCGCGAACCACAACAACCGGCGGCGCCTCGCGGCCCGAACTTCATCGAGCGCGCCATCAGCGGCGCGCGCAACTGGTTGTTCGGCGGTAATACCGTGTTGCGAGTTGGCGTGGTGCTGTTGTTCCTCGGCCTGGCCTTCCTGTTGCGCTATGCCACCGAAGGCATGGTGGTGCCGGTCGAGTTGCGTTACACCGGTGTCGCGGCGGCGGCCTTGGGCTTGCTCGCGCTGGGCTGGTTGCTGCGTCTGCGCAACAGCAATTACGCGTTGATGCTGCAAGGTACCGGGATCGCGGTGTTGTACCTGACCGTATTTGCCGCGATGCGTTTGCATCCGTTGCTCGACCCCACGGCTGCACTGGGGCTGTTGGTGGTGGTGACGGTGTTCTCGGCAATTCTCGCCATTACCCAAAACGCCTTGGGCTTGGCCGCCGCAGCTGCCCTGGGTGGTTTCGCCGCGCCGATCCTGACCTCCACCGGCGCCGGCAACCATGTCGCGCTGTTCAGCTACTTCGCCTTGCTCAATGCCGGCATCCTCGCCATCGCGTGGTTCAAGGCCTGGCGGCTGCTTAACCTGATCGGTTTTGTCGGCACCTTCGGCATCGGGTTGGCCTGGGGTCTGCGTTCCTATACACCGCAATTGCTGTGGAGTACCGAGCCGTTCCTGATTCTGTTTTTCCTGATGTACCTGGCCATCGGCTTGTTGTTCGCCCGGCGCAAACTGCTGGAAATGAGCGATGCGCCCGAGGACGACAGCCGCGAGGCGCTGCTGCACTGGTCGGCGCGCAAGGGCGATTACGTCGACGGCACGATGCTGTTCGCCCCTCCGCTGGTGGGTTTCGGTTTGCAGTTCGCGCTGGTGGAGCATCTGGAATTTGCCGCCGCCTTCAGCGCCTTGGCACTGGGCATGATTTACATGGGGCTGGCCCGATTGCTGATGGGCGGTCGAGCATTGTTGTTGGCGGAAACCTGTCTGGCGTTGGGGGTGATTTTCGCCAGCCTGGCGATTCCCTTGGGGCTCGACGCGCGTTGGACCGCAGCTGCCTGGGCGGTGGAAGGCGCGGGGATTTTCTGGCTCGGTCTGCGTCAACAACGACCGCTGGCGCGAGCCTTTGCCTTGCTGCTGCAGCTGGGCTCGGCACTGGCCTTTCTCAGTGAGCTGCGGACTGGTGAGAGCAGCCTGCTCGATGGCGCCCCGCTGGGAGCGTTGATGCTCGGCGTGGCGCTGCTGTTCAGCTTCTACCAGTTGCGCAAAGCGTTGCCCGAACAGGCCTCGCAGTGGGAGCACCAAGCACTGCCGGTACTGGCCTGTCTGGGGCTGACGTTCCTCTATCTGCTGGCGCCGCTGTTTTTCTTCACCCACGGCACGGCGATCAGTTGGGCGCTGGCCGGGTTGGCGACGCTGTTCGTCGGCCTGCGCCTGCAATCGAGAACCTTCCTGTTCACCGCGTTCGCCGTGCAACTGCTTGGCGGTGCGTTGTTCCTGTTGCGGCTGCAAGGGGCGGGCGGCGAGTCTGCCGCGGTGTTCAACGCCGGTTGGAGCGGTTTGCTCAGCGCGTCCCTGATCGGGTTGGCGTTGATCGCCGGGATGTTGCTGGCGGCCCGCGACGAAATGGTGCGCAGCGACGTGCGTTTGCTGCGCGGTTTGTCAGTGGTGTTGCTGGCCGGCCTGGTGCTGATCAACCTTGCCGTGTTGTTTGTGTTGCCATGGCAAACCGCGAGCGCGGTGTGGGCCGCCAGTGGTTTGTTCATCATCTGGCTGAGCCTGTACCTGAAGCAGCGGGTGAGTTTTGTCTTTGGTCTGCTGTTGCAGGTGATCGGTGGCGCGGCGTTCCTGTTCGCCGGGCCGGACCTGCTCGGGCCGCTGCTCAGCGAAGGGTTGCGACCGTTGGCGCATAGCGGTTTCTGGACGCCGCTGATGCTGGGGCTGGCCGCCTTCGTCGGGGCCTGGCGTTTGCAGCTCGGCAATCATGCCTCGGCCTTCGATGGGTTGAGCCTGCAGCGCTTGTCCGAAGTATTGCTGGTGTGGGGCGCGGGTTGGTGGGCGCTGGCGTGGGTCAGTGAAGTGCTGCGCTTTGCGCCGTTGAATCTGCAAGCCACCTTGTTGCTGGCCGTCGCCGCCGTGAGTGTCGCGCTGTGGACGGTATTGGCGCTGCGCCTGAAGTGGTCGTCGCTGGGCTTGCTCTGCACGTTGCTGATTCCCGCTGCCGGTATGGTGCTGCTCGCGGCCTGGCATTCGCGTTATCACCCGGCCGCCAACTTCGGCTGGCTGGTTTGGATCGCGGTGTTTGTCGTGCATTTCATCTCGCTGCGGCGTCTGGCGCCGACGCTGCCCGCAACAGCCCTGAGCACCGCCCATGTGCTCGGCTGCTGGCTGTTGATCGGCGTGTTGGCCCTGGAGCTGCGTTACGGTCTGCTGCTGTTGTCGGAACAGTACAACGCCTGGCGCTGGTTGGGCTGGGCGATTCTGCCGAGCCTGTATCTGGTGCTGATGGCTGCACCGCGTGCATGGCCATGGCCGGTGTCGGCTTATCCCCGCGAGTACCGGGTCTATGCCGCTGCGCCGTTGGCACTGTTGATGCTCGGCTGGTTTTGGTTGGCGAACATCGCCAGTGACGGCACCGCCGAGCCGTTGCCATATGTGCCACTGATCAACCCGCTGGAGCTGGGCCTGCTGTTTGCCCTGTTCGGCGTTTACATCTGGTCTCGCAGCGCCGTGGCGCAACTGGCAATTCGCAAGGAGTACGCCGATAACGCCACGCAAGTGATCGCCGGGGTTTCGCTGTTCGTCTTCTTCACCGCGCTGGTGATGCGCGCGGCTCACCATTGGGGGGGCGTGCCGTACGCGCTGGATCTGCTGCTTGGGTCGATGTTGGTGCAGGCCGGCCTGTCCATCGTCTGGACCCTGATGGCCCTGAGTCTGATGATCGGTGGGCATCTGCGTCATCGCCGCGAAGTCTGGCTGATCGGCGCGGCGCTGATCGCGTTGGTGGTCGCCAAGCTGTTCTTCGTTGAATTGAGTAACCGCGGCGGGCTCGCGCGGATCGTGTCGTTTATCGGCGTTGGCGTGTTGCTGTTGGTGGTGGGCTATTTCGCTCCATTGCCACCCAAGCGTGCCGAAGCTGTGCCGGATGTTGAAAAACCGGCCCCTGAAACCGAAGGAGTGTCGTCTTGAGTCAGAAACTGAACCTGGGCTGGTGGGGGGCTGTGGTGTTGGGTGTGACGCTGTCGGCCGGCGCGCAGGAAAAACCGGCGGACTTTGCCGCGCAGGTGCCGTTGTCGGTGAGTGGCGAAGGCCCGTGGTATCGCCTGGAATTGCCCTTGGGCGTGCAACTGAAAGCGCGGCAAACCGATCTCAGCGATCTACGCGTGTTCAACGCCGCCGGTGAGCCTCAGGCTTATGCGCTGGCCCGAGAACCCGCGCAGACCCGCGAAAACCGCACACTTCACGACGTGAAGTGGTTCCCGTTGTACAACTCGGCGGAAGCCACCGAACGCGCGCCGAGTGTGCGCGTGCAATCGAACACCAACGGCACGTTGATCGAGGTGCAGCCGTCCAGCCAGTTGGAGGCGGGCGAAGAAGAGCTGCGCGGCTGGTTACTCGATGCCAGTCGAATCAAGGCGCCGTTACAGCAATTGATCCTCGATTGGACCAGCGATCGCGACGGCTTCCAGCGTTTCAGCATCGAAGCCAGCGACGATTTGCAGCATTGGCAGTCGTGGGGCGAAGGGCAAGTGGCGCGTCTGACGTTTGCCGACGAACGGGTCGAGCAGCATGAAGTCGGCCTGCCGGGGCAATCGGCGCGCTATCTGCGTTTGCTGTGGAGCTCACCGCAATCGGCGCCAGCGCTGACTTCGGCGCAACTGGAAAGCACCAACCCTCGCACCTTGCCGCTGCCGTTGGTCTGGTCACAACCGTTGGCTGGCACCAGCGTGAAGGCCGGTGAGTACATCTGGCAATTGCCGATGGGGTTGAATGTCCAGCGCTTGCAGATCGAGCTGAATCAGCCCAACAGCCTGGCGCCGGTGACGTTGTCGGGTCGCCGGGAAACCAGCCTGCCGTGGCAAACGCTGACCAGCGGTTTGCTCTACCGCTTGACCCAGAATGGCCAGGACGTGGTGCAGAACGAATTGCAGCTGCCGGGCCAGACCGTGCAGCAATTGAAGCTGACGGTGGATGAGCGCGGCGGTGGCCTGGGCGCCGAAGCGCCGACCGTGCGGTTTGCCGTGCGCTCCACGCAACTGGTGTTCCTGGCACGCGGTGCCGGGCCTTATACGCTGGCGTTGGGGAGTGCGACGGTGAAGGCGGCGAGCTTGCCGTTGTCGACGCTGATTCCCGATTACAGCGCGGCGAAGCTGGCGGCGTTGGGCAAGGCGACCGTGGAAGGTGGGGTCGTGGTGACTCCGGCGGCGACCGTGCCTGCGGTGGCGGACACGAACTGGAAGAAATTCGGGTTGTGGGCGGTGCTGTTGCTCAGTGTGCTGTTTTTGGGGGCCATGGCGTTCAGCTTGCTGCGCAAGCCTGCTGCCAAGTCCTGAGGATGGCTGGCGCTATGCGCCATTCGCGAGCAAGCCCGCTCCCACACTGGATCTCGGTCGCACACAAATGTTGTGCACGCTGAAGATCTACTGTGGGAGCGGGCTTGCTCGCGAAAGCGGTCTATCAGCCACAAAAAAACCTCAATCTGCCACTGATCCGCAGACCACATCGGCCCCATTTCGAACTACGCTCAACCCCGCACATGAACTCTATTGGGTGTATCACGTCTGATAGGAGGAAATGCGCCCCGACTCGCGTTAAACTGCGCGGGTTTTTAGCCCCCCCCATTCCACCGGAGCCGTCCATGTCCCGCGTTACCTTGAGTCGCTATTTGATTGAGCAGACCCGTAGCAACAACACTCCTGCCGATCTGCGCTTCCTGATCGAAGTGGTGGCGCGTGCCTGCAAGGAAATCAACCACGCCGTCTCCAAAGGCGCCCTGGGTGGTGTTCTGGGCAGCATGGGCACTGAAAACGTCCAGGGCGAAGTGCAGAAGAAACTCGACGTGATCTCCAACGAAATCCTGCTCGAAGCCAACGAGTGGGGCGGTCACCTGGCCGGCATGGCGTCCGAAGAAATGGACAACGCCTACCAGATCCCGGGCAAATACCCGAAAGGCGCGTACCTGCTGGTATTTGACCCACTGGACGGTTCGTCGAACATCGACATCAACGCGCCGGTCGGCACCATCTTCTCGGTACTGCGTTGCCCGAACGAATACCTGAGCCAGAACGAGCCCTTGAATGAAAAGGCTTTCCTGCAGCCAGGTACCCAGCAAGTGGCCGCCGGTTATGCCATCTATGGTCCACAGACCATGTTGATCCTGACCCTGGGCGACGGTGTGAAAGGCTTCACCCTGGACCGCGAAATGGGCAGCTTCGTGCTGACCCATGAAGACATCAAGATCCCGGAGTCCACTCAGGAGTTCGCGATCAACGCGTCCAACCAGCGGCACTGGGAAGCTCCGGTACAACGCTACGTCAGCGAATTGCTGGCTGGCGAAGAAGGCCCGTTGAAAAAGAACTACAACATGCGCTGGGTCGCGGCGATGGTCGCAGACGTGCACCGCATCCTGACCCGCGGCGGTCTGTTCATGTACCCACGCGACAGCCGCGAGCCGTCGAAGCCGGGCAAACTGCGCCTGATGTACGAAGCCAACCCAATGTCGTTCCTGGTGGAACAAGCGGGTGGCGCATCCACTGACGGCCACCAGCGTATCCTCGACATCCAGCCGGAAGGCCTGCACCAGCGTGTTGCGGTGTTCCTCGGTTCGAAAGAAGAAGTTGCCCGCGTCACGGCTTACCACAAGGAATAAACCATGACCGCGCCCTGGCAGCCGTTACTCGAATGGTGGTTTGGATCTTTCGAATCACCCAACGAAATAGCGGCTGACAAGGGCAAGTTATGGTTCGGCAAGCGCGACAGCCAGGACCTCGAGGCGCGGACGCGTTTCGGGGACCTGGTCGAGCAGGCACTGGCCGGCGGTTTGACCGAATGGGTGCAACACCCTGAAGGTTGGCTGGCCTTGGTGCTGCTACTCGATCAACTTCCGCGAATGATCTTTCGCGATACCCCCAAATCCTTTTCAGGCGATCTCAGGGCTCAGGCACTGGTAGCGCAAGGCATTGCTGCGGATTTCGATCGGCAACTGCGGCCGATCCAGCGGGTGTTTATCTATCTGGTGTTTGAGCACTGCGAAAATCTGGCGGTGCAGAACGAAGCGGTTTCGCGGTTTCTTGATCTGGTTGAACAGCAACCGGAGGCGGATCGGGCGGTGTTTGCCGACAACCTGGATTATGCCGAGCGGCATCAGAAGATTATTGCGCGATTTGGACGGTTTCCCCATCGCAATGCGGTGCTGGGGCGTGAGTCTACGGCGGAGGAAGTTGAGTTTCTTTCAGGGCCTGGATCCCGCTTCTAGCTTTGATCGTTCCCACGCTCCGCGTGGGAATGCAGCCCGGGACGCTCCGCGTCCCTTCCAGAGCCGAACGCGGAGCGTCCGTTGAGGCATTCCCAAGCAGAGCGTGGGAACGATCAGTGACTGGCAGTTAAATCCTGAAACTACCCACCAACTGCTTCAACCGCGCCGCCTGCTGCTCAAGGTCAGCGCACGCACGCAAAGTCGACTGCAAGTTCTCTACACCTTCCTGGTTCAACGTGTTGATCTCGGTGATGTCGACGTTGATCGACTCCACCACAGCGGTTTGTTCCTCAGTCGCGGTGGCCACGGACTGGTTCATCCCGTCGATCTCACCGATGCGCTGCGTCACGCTGCCCAGGCGCTCACCGGCCTGGTTGGCGATGCCGACGCTGCTTTCGCTCTGGCGCTGGCTGTCGGTCATGGTGCTGACCGCTTCCCGGGCGCCGACTTGCAGTTCTTCGATCATCTTCTGCACTTGCTGCGCCGAATCCTGAGTGCGGTGGGCGAGGTTGCGCACCTCATCGGCAACCACGGCAAAACCACGGCCGGCTTCACCGGCACGGGCCGCTTCGATGGCCGCGTTGAGCGCTAGCAGGTTGGTTTGCTGCGAGATGCTGGTGATTACTTCCAGAATCTGGCCGATGTTCACTGTGTTGCTGTTCAGGGTTTCGATGTTGCCGCAGGAATCGCTGATTTTTGCCGATAGCTGCTGCATGGCGGCGATGGTTTTATCCACCACTTGCTGACCGTCTTCGGCCAAGGCGCGGGCGTCGCTCGAATGTTGCGAGGCGAGGGCGGCGTTCTGGGCGATTTCCTGGGCGGCGGCGCCCAATTCGTTGATTGCTGCCGCCACGCTGCTGGTGCGTGAGGCCTGCTGATCGGAGTTGAACATTGACGAGTTGGATGCCGCGACGACCCGCAAGGCGACTTCGTTGACCTGGCCGGTGGCCGAGGACACTTCGCGGATCGAGGTATGAATGCGTTCCACAAAACGGTTGAACGAAGTGCCCAGCGCACCGAATTCATCCTGGCCGTGAATGGTCAGGCGTTTGGTCAGGTCGCCTTCGCCCTCGGCGATGTCATGCATGGCGCGGCCCATGGTCAGCAGCGGTTGCATCAGCACGCGGATCAACATGCTCAGCAGCGCGATGATGATCACCACGGCAATGATCATGGCGATGATCGCCGAGGTACGGAATTCGCTGAGCATCGAGAACGCGGTGTCTTTATCCAGCACCAGCGCCACGTACCAGTCTGCAGACGGCACGCCGTTGACGTGAGTGAAGGAGATGAACCGGGTTTTTCCGTCCAGTTCGACTTCCTTCAGGCCCGGGCTGATTTTCGGCGCCTCGTTGGGGTACGCGTCAGCCAGGTTCTTGAGCACCAGTTTGCTGTCCGGGTGGATCAGGATCTTGCCGTCGGCGCTGACGATAAACGCATGGCCATGACCGCCGAAGTTCAGCGAGTTGATGATCGCGCTGACGCTGGACAGATCAATGTCTGCACCGGCGACGCCAATCATTTGATTCTGGTGCTTCACCGGCGTGGCAACGGTAATCACCAGTTTGCCCGACGATGCCGCAATGTAGGGTTCGGTGACGATGGTCTGTTGTGCGTTGTTGGCCGCCTTGTACCAGCCACGAGAGCGCGGGTCATAGTCCGCGGCGCGATTGCCGGCCGGGACCGAGAACATCACGCCATCGGTGCCGCCGAAGTAGCTCAGCTGGAAGTTGCTGGTATAGGCCGGCAGATCGATGGCGCGCTTGAGATTGGCCAGGGCGCTGCCGTCCACGGCGATTTGCTGGGACAGCGATTGCAGCAATTGAATGCGGCTTTCCAGCCAGGTCTGAATGTTGCTGGTGGTCAGGCTGCCGAGTTCCTGCATCGAGGACTCGGTACTGCTGCGCAGAGTCTGCCGCTGGCGGTAATCGTTGAACAGGATGAAACAGACGAATGCAACGGCCACCACAAGGGCGGCGGCCAACAGGATTTTGTGGCTGAATTTCATGTTTCTGGTCATTAAATGAGCTACCGCGAAGGGCTGGTCAACAGGGGTGTCAATTTGCCACAGTGGAAGGCTTTACACTGCTTCTATGTCGACTGGCCGGCGCCAAAGATTAGGCGGCCTGCGGGAAAACCGACGAAATACTCAACGGCGCGAAAAAGTGGCTGATTTATCGTAAAAGGCAGACGGATGGCCGAACAAATAGCCGCAGGGTCAGGGAACCAGACAAGGGTTTTCTCTTCTAAGCTTCAGCTTGGCAGCCATGCCATTCCCTACGCCCCAGGAGTTACACCATGTCGCTGCGATCTATCGCCTTGCTCTCGTTCTGCGTGTTGTTGGCAGCGTGCGGCAAGATCAATCAAGAAAATTATTCGAAGCTGTCGACCGGCATGCCCAAGGCCGAGGTTGAAACCTTGCTGGGCAAACCTGCCGATTGCTCCGGCGCACTCGGCATGTCCAGTTGCACCTGGGGTGACAAAAACAGCTTTATCAGCGTGCAGTATGCCGGTGACAAAGTGCTGATGTTTTCTGGCCAAGGCCTGAAGTAAACCGGGGCTATTCGCCCACGGGAGAAAAAAATAATGAAGCGGTTACTGATCGTACTTTTTGCCGGCCTGGTATTGGCCGGCTGCGCCACTTCTGGCGTAGATCCGTTGGCACCCAAGACCGTCAACACGGTCAACCTCAAGCGCTACCAGGGAACCTGGTACGAACTGGCGCGTCTGCCGGTGTATTTTCAGCGCAACTGCGCACAATCCGAAGCCCATTACAGTCTCAAGCCTGAAGGTGACATGGCGGTGCTGAACCGTTGCCTGACGTCGGACTGGCAATGGGAAGAGGCCAAAGGCACGGCTTATCCACAGGTGCCCGGCAAGGCCGACAAGCTGTGGGTCGAGTTCGATACCTGGTTCTCGCGACTGATCCCGGGTGTGGCGAAGGGAGAGTACTGGGTGTTGTACGTCAGCGATGATTACAAGACCGCGATTGTCGGCGACCCGAGCCGCCGTCACCTCTGGCTGCTGTCGCGCACCCCGACGGTCAATGGTGTCGTGCGCGAAGAACTGCTGAGCAAGGCGCGTCAGCAGGGTTATGACACGACGCGACTGATCTGGCGCGCGTCGGATTCCAAGATGGCCAAGACTTCCAACTGATTACGCATAACTCTGTGGGAGCGAGCCTGCTCGCGATAGCGGACCTTCAGTCAACTTCATTGTTGAATCTGATGGCCCCATCGCGAGCAGGCTCGCTCCCACATTGTTTTTGGTGTTAGCCCAGAAGTTCGCGCAGCACCTGGGTAAACGCCCGATTACTCTCTTCTTCCCCGGCATGCCGCCCATCACGCACAACCCACTGGCCGTTGACCAGCACATCCCGCACCTGACGGTCACCACCGGCAAACAGCCAACGATTGAGAATCCCGTCGCCACTGGCCGTTGCCAGATACGGATCGTTGCCATCGAGCACCAACCAATCCGCACGCTTGCCGACTTCCAGGGCGCCAATCGGTTGCCCCAGCGCCTGGGCACCGCCATCCAGCGCGGCGTCATACAGTGTGCGGCCGACCATCGGCTGATCCGCGCCATACAAACGATTCCGCCGCTGATCGCGCAGACGCTGGCCGTATTCCAGCCAGCGCAATTCTTCCACCACGCTTAACGACACATGGCTGTCGGAGCCGATGCCCATGCGCCCGCCCTGCGCCAGGAAGTCTACTGCCGGAAAAATCCCGTCGCCGAGGTTGGCTTCGGTGGTCAGGCATAGACCCGCGATGGCGCGGCTCTTGGCCATGAGCGTGACTTCTTCCGGGTTGGCGTGGGTCGCGTGGACCAGGCACCAGCGCTGATCGACGTCGGTGTTTTCGTACAGCCATTGCAACGGACGGCGACCGCTCCAGCTCAGGCAGTCATCGACTTCCTTCTGCTGTTCGGCAATGTGAATGTGCACCGGGCACTGCTTGTCGCTGGCCGCCAGCACTTCACTGATCTGCTGCGGGGTGACCGCGCGTAACGAGTGGAAACACAAACCCAATGCCTGCGCCGGCTGTTGCGCCAGGATCGGCTGCAAGCGCGACTGGAGTTTCAGGTAGTTTTCGGTGCTGTTGATAAAGCGGCGCTGACCTTCGTTCGGGGCCTGGCCACCAAAACCGGAGTGGCTGTAGAGCACTGGCAGCAGGGTCAAGCCGATACCGGCGGAGCTGGCGGCCTGGCTGATGCGCAACGCCAGTTCGGCCGGGTCTGCGTACGGTTGGCCGCTCGTATCGTGGTGTACATAATGAAATTCCGCGACCGAGGTGTAACCGGCCTTGAGCATTTCGATGTACAGCTGACGGGCGATGACGCCGAGTTGGTCCGGGCTGATTTTTCCGACGAGCCGGTACATCAAATCGCGCCAGGTCCAGAAACTGTCATTTGGATTGCCCGCCACTTCCGCCAGCCCGGCCATGGCGCGCTGGAAGGCGTGGGAGTGTAAATTCGGCATCCCCGGCAGTAGCGGACCGCTCAGCCGTTCGGCGTCATCTGCGTGAGAATCGGCCTGGATATGGGTCAGCACGCCATCGGCGCTGACCTCAAGACGTACATTGTTGGCCCATCCACTAGGCAGCAGCGCGCGTTCGGCAAAGAAGGCGGACATGGTTCAGCACCCCATCGTGTGTTATTTGTATATACATATACAGACGTTTGCCTGCTCGGTAAACTCCGGCAAGCTAGCAACTCTCATAGATGAACAAGGATTAACCGTGCCGACTCCCTCTGCCACATTGCCGCCGAATGCCAATCTGAGCGCCAATCTGGGCGACAGTCCGGCGCCCTTGTACGCCCGCGTCAAACAGATGATCACCCAGCAGATCGACAGTGGAAACTGGCCGCCGCACTACCGCGTCCCGTCGGAAAGCGAGTTGGTCAATCAGCTGGGTTTCAGCCGCATGACCATCAACCGCGCCCTGCGCGAGATGACCGCCGACGGCTTGCTGGTGCGCATGCAGGGTGTCGGTACGTTCGTCGCCGAGCCGAAAAGTCAGTCTGCTTTGTTTGAAGTGCACAACATCGCCGACGAGATCGCCTCCCGCGGCCATCGCCACACCTGCAAGGTGATCACCCTCGAAGAAGAGGCCGCCGGTTCCGAGCGGGCCGTGGCCCTGGACATGCGCGAAGGCCAGAAAGTTTTCCACTCGCTGATCGTGCATTTCGAAAACGATATTCCGGTGCAAATCGAAGACCGTTTCGTCAACGCGCTGGTGGCGCCGGACTACCTCAAGCAAGACTTCACCCTGCAAACGCCTTACGCCTATCTGAACCAGGTCGCGCCGTTGACCGAAGGCGAGCACGTGGTCGAAGCGATTCTCGCCGAGCCGTCCGAATGCAAGTTGCTGCAGATTGAAAAGGGCGAGCCTTGCCTGCTGATTCGTCGCCGCACCTGGTCTGGTCGTCAGCCCGTGACCGCCGCCCGTTTGATCCACCCCGGTTCCCGTCATCGTCTGGAAGGACGGTTCCATAAATAAAGAGCCCGAAATGAGCCAGTTGAAAGTTTTACACGCGGCCGATTACCCGCGTATGCCGTGGAAAAACGGCGGCGGCAGCACTGAAGAAATCACCCGTGATGGAGGTGCTGGCCTTGAGGGTTTCGGCTGGCGTCTGTCGATTGCCGATATTGGTGAGTCGGGCGGGTTTTCAACCTTTGCCGGCTATGAGCGGGTGATCACCGTGCTGCAAGGCGAGGGCATGAGCCTGCGCGTCGACGGCCAGGACACGCGGCCGTTGTTACCGCTGGACCCGTTTGCTTTCAGTGGCGAGAGTCATGTGTCCTGCACATTGCTCGGCGGACCGATTCGCGACTTCAACCTGATTTATGCGCCGGACCGTTACAGCGCGCGGTTGCAATGGTTGGGGGGTGATCAGCGGTTTTTCAGTTCGGCCGGCACCGTGCTGGTGTTCAGCGTGTCTGAACAGCTTGAAGTGACGGTTGATAACAGCGCCTCTCAGCTAGGGCGCCATGATTGTCTGCAACTGGACGGTAACGTTAGCCTGCTGGATATCTCCATCAAGGGCCAGTGCTGTGTGATCGAGCTGATCGCACGCGGTTAACTGTGGCGAGGGAGCTTGCTCCCGCTCGGCTGCGCAGCAGTCGTCATCCAGCATGCCGGTTTCATCTGACACACCACTTGCTCCGGTTTTTGGGTCTGCTTCGCAGCCCAGCGGGAGCAAGCTCCCTCGCCACAAAGCAGTAGCCCACGCCGTTTCCCATTGCGCACCACTTTGTTACCGAACGCCCCAGTGTGGCGCAAAACCACGCTCAAGTAACAACCGTCACGCCCTTCGCAAAATCCCCCAGAAAAATTTCATCTTCGCCAGAACCCTTGATTCAGGCGCTCTCCAGCCATGTTCAAAACTTTTCTTGAGCACCCATCCAGCAAGTTGGCCGCTTGATTGCATATGCTTGTATGTACAAGTAAAGACGTATGCGTATGAGTCGATCGAGACTCCTCGCAACGTCCACTGATTCGCTTGTGGCGCTTTGGCGCGCACAGGCTGGCTTGCCCACCGCCAGGGTTGGTTTGGATTGATTGATGAGGAGTCTTTTTCGTGACTGACAATAAGCCCACTAAGTACCGTAACGTCGAAATCCGCGCTGCCCGCGGTAACAAGCTGACCGCCAAGAGCTGGCTGACTGAAGCGCCGCTGCGCATGCTGATGAACAACCTCGACCCGGAAGTCGCCGAGAACCCTAAAGAACTGGTGGTTTACGGTGGTATCGGTCGTGCGGCACGTAATTGGGAATGCTACGACAAGATCGTCGAAAGCCTGACCAACCTGAACGACGACGAGACCCTGCTGGTGCAATCCGGCAAGCCGGTCGGCGTGTTCAAGACCCACAGCAACGCCCCACGCGTGCTGATCGCCAACTCCAACCTGGTGCCACACTGGGCGAACTGGGAACACTTCAACGAACTGGACGCCAAAGGCCTGGCCATGTACGGCCAGATGACCGCCGGCAGCTGGATCTACATCGGCAGCCAGGGCATCGTTCAGGGCACCTACGAAACCTTCGTCGAAGCCGGTCGCCAACACTATAACGATGACCTCAAAGGTCGTTGGGTCCTGACCGCAGGCCTCGGCGGCATGGGCGGCGCTCAGCCTCTGGCTGCAACCCTGGCCGGCGCTTGCTCGCTGAACATCGAATGCCAGCAGGTCAGCATCGATTTCCGCCTGAACAGCCGTTATGTCGATGAACAAGCCACCGACCTCGACGACGCGCTGGCCCGCATCGCCAAATACACCAAGGAAGGCAAAGCGATTTCCATCGCCCTGTTGGGTAACGCGGCTGAAATCCTGCCGGAACTGGTCAAGCGCGGCGTGCGCCCAGACATGGTCACCGACCAGACCAGCGCCCACGACCCACTCAACGGTTACCTGCCAGCCGGCTGGACCTGGGAAGAGTACCGCGCTCGCGCCAAAACCGAGCCAGCCGCTGTCGTCAAAGCCGCCAAGCAGTCCATGGCCGTGCACGTTAAAGCGATGCTCGACTTCCAGAAAATGGGTATTCCGACCTTCGACTACGGCAACAACATTCGTCAGATGGCCCAAGAAGAAGGCGTCGAGAACGCATTCGACTTCCCGGGTTTCGTACCGGCTTACATCCGTCCGCTGTTCTGCCGCGGTATCGGTCCGTTCCGTTGGGCTGCACTGTCGGGCGATCCGCAAGACATCTACAAAACCGACGCCAAGGTAAAAGAACTGATCCCGGACGACGCCCACCTGCACAACTGGCTGGACATGGCGCGCGAGCGCATCAGCTTCCAGGGTCTGCCGGCACGTATCTGCTGGGTTGGCCTGGGCCTGCGCGCCAAGCTCGGTCTGGCGTTCAACGAAATGGTTCGCAGCGGTGAGTTGTCGGCGCCGATCGTGATCGGTCGCGACCACTTGGACTCCGGCTCGGTATCCAGCCCGAACCGCGAAACCGAATCGATGCAGGACGGTTCCGACGCCGTGTCCGACTGGCCACTGCTTAACGCTCTGCTCAACACCGCGAGCGGTGCGACCTGGGTTTCCCTGCATCACGGCGGCGGCGTCGGCATGGGCTTCTCCCAGCACTCGGGCATGGTGATTGTCTGCGACGGTACTGACGAAGCGGCCGAACGTATCGCTCGCGTGCTGCATAACGACCCGGCTACCGGTGTCATGCGTCACGCCGATGCGGGCTACCAAATCGCAATCGACTGTGCCAAGGAACAAGGCCTGAACCTGCCGATGATTACCGGTAAATAACGCGGAACCCTGTAGGAGCTGCCGCAGGCTGCGATCTTTTGATCTTGATCTTCGGCGTCAATAACGACGCCAAAAGATCGCAGCCTCGTTTCACTCGACAGCTCCTACCAGTTTCTACGCAGATACAACCAACATCGAATAACAATCCACAGAGGTTGAATCATGGCTGTTAATGACGATCGTGCAGGCAGTAAACCGTTGATCGAGAAACGTTCGATCGACTACATCCCGGAAGCGGAGAGACACGGTCGTCTGTTGAGCCAGTTCACCCTGTGGATGGGGGCCAACCTGCAAATCACCGCAATTGTCACCGGGGCCCTGGCCGTGGTGCTGGGCGGTGATGTGTTCTGGTCGTTGATCGGTCTGTTGATCGGTCAACTGCTCGGCGGTGGCGTAATGGCGCTGCATGCGGCGCAAGGGCCCAAGCTTGGCCTGCCGCAGATGATCTCCAGCCGGGTACAGTTCGGCGTGTATGGCGCGGCGATCCCGATCGTGCTGGTGTGCCTGATGTACTTGGGCTTCACCGCAACGGGCACCGTGCTTTCCGGCCAGGCGCTGGGCCAGTTGTTTGGCGTCAGCGACAGCGTCGGGATCCTTATCTTCGCCAGTGTCATCGTGCTGGTCACGGTGCTCGGTTATCGGGTGATCCATTTCATCGGCCGTGTCGCCAGTGTCATTGGCGTGATTGCCTTCGTTTACCTGTTCAGTCGCCTGATGAGCCAGACTGACGTTGGCGCACTCCTGCAGATCCGCCACTTCAGCTGGACCAGCTTCCTGCTCGCGGTATCGCTCGCGGCATCCTGGCAGATCGCCTTCGGCCCATACGTGGCTGACTATTCACGCTATCTGCCGAGCAGCACGTCTTCGGTGAAAACCTTTTTCGCCGCCGGCGCGGGTTCGGTCATTGGCGCACAGGTGGCGATGATCCTCGGTGTGTTTGCCGCCGCCATGGCCAACGGACAATTCGCCGGCCACGAAGTGGCCTACATCGTTGGTTTGAGCGGCAGCGGTGCCACCGCTGCGCTGCTGTACTTCAGCATCGCGTTCGGCAAAGTCACCATTTCAACGCTGAACTCCTACGGCAGCTTCATGTGCATTGCGACCATCATCAGCGGTTTCCGTGGAGACCTGCGGGTAACGCGCTTGCAGCGTCTGGTCTTCGTGCTGGTCATCGTCGGCACTGCGACCCTGATCGCGTTGCTCGGTCAGCACTCGTTCCTCGGTGCGTTCAAGTCCTTCATCCTGTTTTTGCTGGCTTTTTTCACGCCATGGAGCGCGATCAACCTGGTGGACTACTACTGCATCACTCGCGAGCGCTATGACGTGCCGGCGCTGGGCGATCCGAACGGTCGCTACGGCCGTTGGAACCCCCTCGGTATCAGCGTCTATGTCTTCGGTGTGCTGGTGCAATTGCCGTTCATCGCTACCAAGTTCTATACCGGTCCGCTGGTGGACGCTCTGGGTGGTGTGGATATTTCCTGGATCATCGGTCTGGTGCTTCCCGCGGCTCTGTATTACGTGTGCGCGAAAAAATGGCACAGCGCAGTACCCGATCAACTGATCCTGCCGGTCGAGCAGGACAGCGATGCAGCACCTATAACAAGCGGGGCCAGTCGCGCTGCGGCGCAGGCCTGATTGGACGTGGACAGGGCTGGATGCCTCTTGACTGCCGTAAGCCAACTCATGATTAGGAGCGTCAAACAATGAAATCGAACAAGACCCTGCTGACCACATTGCTTTCCATGGGCCTGTTGGCCAGTGCCGGCGCCACTCAGGCGGCTGGCTGGTGCGAATCGGGCAAACCGGTGAAATTCGCCGGCCTGAACTGGGAAAGCGGCATGCTGCTGACCGACGTGATGCAAATCGTGTTGGAGAAAGGCTACGACTGCAAGACCGACAGCCTGCCGGGCAACTCCATCACCATGGAAAACGCCCTGAGCAGCAACGACATTCAAGTGTTTGCCGAAGAGTGGGTCGGTCGTAGCGAAGTCTGGAACAAGGCCGAGAAGGCCGGCAAGGTTATCGGTGTCGGCGCTCCGGTGGTTGGCGCGATCGAAGGCTGGTACGTGCCGCGTTACGTGATCGAAGGCGATGCCAAGCGCAAGCTGGAGCCAAAAGCCCCGGACCTGAAAGCGATCGCCGATCTGGGCAAATACGCTGCCGTGTTCAAGGATCAGGAAGAGCCATCCAAGGGCCGTTTCTACAACTGCCCGGCCGGCTGGACCTGTGAGCTGGACAACAGCGAGATGCTCAAAAGCTACGGCCTGGAAAGCACCTACACCAACTTCCGCCCAGGCACCGGCCCGGCGCTGGATGCGGCGGTGCTGTCGAGCTACAAGCGTGGCGAACCGATCCTTTTCTACTACTGGTCGCCAACCCCGCTGATGGGCCAGGTCGACCTGGTCAAACTCGAAGAGAAGCCAGGCGTGGACAAGAGCGTGACCATCAAGGTCGGCCTGTCCAAGACCTTCCACGAGCAAGCCCCGGAACTGGTGGCCGTGCTGGAAAAGGTCAACCTGCCGATCGACCTGCTGAATCAGAACCTCGGGCGCATGGCCAAAGAGCGGATCGAATCGCCAAAACTGGCCAAGATCTTCCTGAAGGAACATCCTGAAGTCTGGCACGCGTGGGTGAGCGAAGACGCAGCCAAAAAGATCGACGCGGCCTTGTAGGTCGAGTGTCTCCGACTGTCGGCAACGGCAGTCGGATGCTTGATCGCAACCCCTTGATTGAGAGTCTTTTTATGTTTCCCGAAAGCTTTACCTTTTCCATCGCCGACTGGGTCAACAGTTGGGTCGATACGCTGGTCACCAACTACGGCGATGTGTTCCGCAGCATCTCCGACACCCTGTTGTGGGCCATCGTCAATCTCGAAGGGCTGCTGCGTGCGGCGCCCTGGTGGCTGATGCTGGCGATCGTGGCGGGCGTTGCCTGGCACGCGACCCGCAAAGTCGTGACCACGTCGGTCATCGTCGGTCTGCTGTTCCTGGTGGGTGCGGTCGGCCTCTGGGACAAGCTGATGCAGACCCTGGCGCTGATGATGGTAGCGACGGTCATCTCGGTGCTGATCGGCATTCCGCTGGGTATTCTCTCGGCGCGCAGCAATCGCCTGCGTTCGGTGCTGATGCCGCTGCTGGACATCATGCAGACCATGCCGAGTTTCGTGTACCTGATCCCGGTGCTGATGCTGTTCGGCCTGGGCAAGGTCCCGGCGATTTTCGCCACGGTGATCTACGCCGCGCCGCCGCTGATCCGCCTGACTGATCTGGGTATTCGTCAGGTCGACGGTGAAGTGATGGAAGCGATCAACGCTTTCGGCGCCAATCGCTGGCAGCAACTGTTTGGCGTGCAACTGCCGCTGGCCCTGCCGAGCATCATGGCCGGGATCAACCAGACCACCATGATGGCCCTGTCGATGGTGGTAATCGCCTCGATGATCGGTGCCCGTGGCTTGGGTGAAGATGTGTTGGTGGGGATTCAGACCCTCAACGTCGGACGTGGCCTTGAAGCCGGTCTGGCGATCGTGATTCTGGCAGTGGTCATCGACCGCATTACTCAGGCGTATGGTCGGCCACGGCATGAGGTGAGCAAATGAGCAACGAAGCCATCAGCAAGATTGAAGTCAAAAACGTCTTCAAGATTTTCGGCAACCGTTCCAAGGATGCGCTGGGCATGATTGGCCAGGGCAAGACCAAAGACCAGGTGTTGGCCGAAACCGGCTGCGTGGTCGGCGTGAATGACCTGTCGCTGAGCATTGGCACTGGCGAGATCTTCGTGATCATGGGCCTGTCGGGTTCCGGCAAGTCGACCCTGGTGCGCCACTTCAATCGCCTGATCGACCCTACCAGCGGCGCGATCCTGGTGGACGGCGTGGACATCCTGCAATACGACATGGAAGCCCTGCGCGAATTTCGTCGGCACAAGATCAGCATGGTGTTCCAGAGCTTCGGCCTGCTGCCGCACAAGACCGTGCTGGATAACGTCGCCTATGGCTTGAAAGTGCGTGGCGAGAGCAAGCAGATGTGTGCCGAGCGTGCGTTGCACTGGATCAACACCGTGGGCCTGAAGGGCTACGAAAACAAATACCCGCATCAGCTGTCTGGCGGTATGCGCCAGCGTGTGGGCCTGGCCCGCGCCCTGGCGGCGGACACCGACATCATCTTGATGGACGAAGCCTTCAGCGCCCTCGACCCGCTGATCCGCGCCGAAATGCAGGATCAGTTGCTGGAACTGCAAAAGACCCTGCACAAGACCATCGTCTTCATCACCCACGACCTCGACGAGGCCGTGCGCATCGGCAACCGCATTGCGATTCTCAAGGATGGCCGCCTGATTCAGGTGGGTACGCCGAGAGAGATTCTGCATTCGCCGGCGGATGAGTATGTGGACCGGTTCGTACAGCGGCGGGCGGCGGTGGTTTGAGAGATTTGCGGGTGGTGAAATCTATTGTGGCGAGGGGGCTTGCCCCCGTTGGGCTGCGCAGCAGACCCAAAAAACTGCGACCGCTTCGCGCTCGAACGGGGGCAAGCCCCCTCGCCACAGGGTTTCATTGATCAACAGAATTTTGTATGAGGCTCCAGATGTCCCAGGCTGAAAAAATCGTTATCGCCGACGCCCCGTTGCGCTGGCAGGATGTGGTCGCCGTAGCCCGTCATGGCGCACAGCTTGAGCTGTCACCACAGGTCTGGGCGCGGATCGAAAATGCCCAGGCGATCGTCCAGCGCATCGTCGCCAGCGGCGAGCGTGCCTACGGCGTCAACACCGGCCTGGGCGCCTTGTGCAACGTCTCGCTCAAAGGCGAACAACTCAGCCAACTGTCGCGCAACACCTTGCTCAGTCACGCCTGTGGCGTCGGCGCGCCATTGGCCGACGAACAGACCCGCGCAATCATCTGCGCCGCTATTCGCAACTATAGCCATGGCAAATCCGGCATTCATCGCCGGGTGGTCGAATCTTTGTTGGCACTGCTCAATCGCGGCATCACCCCGCAAGTGCCATCCCAGGGCTCGGTGGGCTACCTGACCCACATGGCCCACATTGGAATCACGCTGCTGGGTGTTGGCAATGTCAGCTATCGCGGGCAGATCGTTACCGCGCAACAGGCCTTGAGTGAGGAAGGTCTGCAACCGGTTCAGCTCGGCGCCAAAGATGGTTTGTGCCTGGTCAACGGCACGCCATGCATGACCGGTCTCAGCTGTCTGGCAATTGCCGATGCGACGCGTCTGGTGCAGTGGGCCGATGTGATCGGTGCCATGAGCTTCGAAGCTCAGCGTGGCCAGATTGCCGCGTTCGATGCCGAGATCATCGCGCTCAAGCCTCACCCGGGCATGCAGCAAGTCGGCATCAACCTGCGGGCGCTGCTCGATGGCAGTGAAGTGATTGCCAGCAGCAAGGGCATTCGCACTCAAGATGCGTTGAGCATCCGTTCGATCCCGCAAGTCCACGGCGCCGCTCGCGATCAACTTGAACACGCGAAAAAGCAGATTGAAACCGAACTCAACTCTGTCACCGACAACCCGATGCTGCTGGGCACGCCGGACAACTTCCGGGTGGTGTCCCAAGCCAACCCGCACGGTCAGTCAGTGGCATTGGCGGCGGATTTGCTGGCGATCGCCATGGCCGAAATCGGCTCCATCGCCGAGCGTCGGCTGGACCGCTTGATCAACCCGCACGTCAGCGGTCTGCCGGCGTTTCTGGTGGCCAATCCCGGGGTGAATTCCGGGATGATGATCGTCCAGTACGTTGCCGCGTCCCTGTGTGCGGAAAATCGTCAACTGGCGCAACCGGCGGTGCTCGACAACTATGTCACCTCGGGCTTGCAGGAAGACCACTTGAGCATGGGCACCAATGCGGCGCTGAAGCTGCATCGCGCGTTGGAAAACTGCACGCAGATCCTCGCCATCGAGTACTTGCTGGCGGCTCAGGCGTTTGAATTTCTCAAGGAACAACGCTTCGGCGCAGGCACCGATGCCGCCTGGCGCCTGTTGCGTGAACGAGTCCCGGCCTACGACCAGGACCGCTGGCTGGCACCGGACATTGCTGCCGCTGCCAGTGTTTTGAAAGACCCGATTTTGTTGCACAAGGCTTTACCGAACCTGAACTGAAATCCACAACACCAGCGTGCCAAGGCGCCAGCCCCTCTCAACAAGTCGGGAAGCGACGGACAACGGACATCTCCGGAGCGTCTGGTTAGTTAATAAAAAACTCTCAAAAGGAGAATGAATGTGACTGCGCTTAATTTGATTCCCGGCCAACTGAGCCTTGCCCAACTGCGTGATGTTTATCAGCAACCGGTCAAAATCACCCTCGACAACAGTGCCTCGGCCCAGATCGAAGCCAGCGTTGCCTGCGTGGAACAGATCCTCGCCGAGAACCGCACCGCTTATGGCATCAACACCGGTTTCGGCCTGCTGGCCTCGACCCGCATCGCCAGCGAAGACCTGGAAAACCTGCAGCGCTCGCTGGTGCTGTCCCACGCCGCCGGTGTCGGCGAGCCGATCAGCGACGCACTGGTTCGCTTGGTCATGGTGCTCAAGGTCAACAGCCTGAGCCGTGGCTTCTCCGGTATTCGTCGCGTCGTGATCGACGCACTGATCGCCCTGATCAATGCCGAGGTTTACCCGCACATTCCATTGAAAGGTTCAGTCGGTGCCTCCGGCGACTTGGCGCCATTGGCGCACATGTCGCTGGTGCTGCTGGGTGAAGGCAAGGCGCGCTACAAAGGCGAATGGATGGAAGCCACCGAAGCGCTGAAAGTCGCCGGTCTGACACCGCTGACCCTGGCCGCGAAAGAAGGTCTGGCGCTGCTCAACGGTACTCAGGTGTCCACCGCTTATGCATTGCGCGGTCTGTTCGAAGGCGAAGACCTGTTCGCCGGCGCCCTGGCCATTGGTGGTATGACGGTTGAAGCGGTATTGGGCTCGCGCTCGCCATTCGACGCCCGCATTCATGCCGCTCGCGGCCAGAAAGGCCAGATCGATGCCGCTGCCGCTTATCGCGATCTGCTGGGCGAGCGCAGCGAAGTGTCCGACTCGCACCAGAACTGCGAAAAGGTCCAGGACCCGTACTCCCTGCGCTGCCAGCCGCAAGTCATGGGCGCCTGCCTGACCCAGTTCCGCCAGGCTGCCGAAGTGTTAGCCATCGAAGCCAACGCCGTTTCCGACAACCCGTTGGTGTTCGCCGCTGAAGGCGATGTGATCTCCGGTGGTAACTTCCACGCCGAACCGGTGGCCATGGCCGCCGACAACATGGCCCTGGCCATCGCCGAAATCGGCTCCCTGAGCGAGCGCCGCATCTCGCTGATGATGGACAAGCACATGTCGCAACTGCCGCCATTCCTGGTGGCCAATGGTGGCGTGAACTCCGGCTTCATGATCGCCCAGGTGACCGCGGCGGCATTGGCCAGCGAGAACAAGGCACTGTCTCATCCGCACTCGGTCGACAGTCTGCCGACTTCCGCCAACCAGGAAGACCATGTGTCGATGGCCCCGGCTGCCGGCAAGCGTCTGTGGGAAATGGCGGAAAACACGCGTGGTGTTCTGGCAGTGGAGTGGCTGGCGGCGGCTCAGGGCCTCGACCTGCGTGAAGGTCTGAAGACCTCGACGAAACTGGAAAAGGCTCGTGCCATTCTGCGTGCCGAAGTGCCGTTCTATGAGAAGGATCGATTCTTTGCGCCGGACATCAATGCTGCTAGCGAGCTTCTGGCGACTCGTTGCTTGAACGAGCTGGTTTCGGCGAAGTTGTTGCCTAGTCTGTAACGACTCCTTCTCTGATGATCGTTCCCACGCTCGGCGTGGGAATGCCTCTTGGGACGCTCCGCGTCCAGTGACGCAGAGCGTCACGGGGCTGCATTCCCACGCAGAGCGTGGGAACGATCATGTCGCCAACAAAAATAATTAAGGACGAGAAATGCAACAGCCAGCAAAGGGTTTGAAACGCGGGCTCTCTGCCCGACATATTCGCTTCATGGCGCTGGGGTCGGCTATCGGCACCGGGCTGTTCTACGGTTCTGCCTCGGCCATTCAAATGGCCGGTCCTGCGGTCCTGCTCGCTTACCTAATCGGTGGCGCGGCGGTGTTCATGGTCATGCGCGCCCTCGGCGAGATGGCGGTGCACAACCCGGTGGCCGGCTCATTCGGCCAGTACGCCAGCACCTATCTAGGGCCGATGGCGGGCTTCATCCTCGGTTGGACCTACGCATTTGAAATGGTCATCGTCGGTATGGCCGACGTCACCGCGTTCGGTATCTATATGGGCTTCTGGTTTCCGGAAGTCGATCGCTGGATCTGGGTCCTGGGCATCGTTTCGGTGGTCGGCGGCTTGAACCTGTGTAACGTCAAAGTCTTTGGCGAAATGGAGTTCTGGCTGTCGCTGCTCAAGGTCGCGGCCATCGTCGCGATGATCCTCGGTGGCTTCGGCATCATGCTGTTCGGCATCAGCACGGCCCCCGGTGCCCAGGCGACCGACATCAGCAATCTCTGGAGCCATGGGGGCTTCATGCCCAACGGCGTGGGTGGCCTGATCGCTTCGTTCGCCGTGGTGATGTTTGCGTTTGGCGGCATTGAAATCATCGGCGTAACGGCCGGTGAGGCCAAAGACCCACAGCGCGTGCTGCCCCGGGCGATCAATGCCGTACCGTTGCGTATTTTGTTGTTCTACGTGCTGACGATGCTGGTGCTGATGTCGATCTTTCCGTGGCAGCAGATCGGCAGCCAAGGCAGCCCGTTCGTGCAGATTTTCGACAACCTGGGTATCAGCTCGGCGGCGACCATCCTCAATATCGTGGTGATCTCGGCGGCGGTGTCGGCCATCAACAGTGACATCTTCGGCGCGGGTCGCATGATGTATGGCCTGGCTCAGCAAGGGCACGCCCCCAAAGGCTTTGCCCGCTTGTCGCGCAATGGTGTGCCGTGGCTGACAGTGGTGGTGATGAGCAGCGCGCTGCTGCTGGGCGTGGTGCTGAACTACCTGATTCCGGAAAACGTCTTTCTGTTAATTGCCTCCGTTGCGACCTTTGCCACGGTGTGGGTCTGGCTGATGATTCTGTTCACCCAGGTGGCGATGCGTCGCTCCATGAGCGCCGAGCAGGTCGCACAACTGAAGTTCCCGGTGCCGTTCTGGCCCTACGCGCCAATGGCGGCGATTGCCTTCATGCTGTTCATTTTCGGCGTGCTGGGCTACTTCCCGGACACCCAGGCAGCGCTGATCGTCGGCGTGGTCTGGATCGTGTTGCTGGTGCTGGCCTACCTGACGTGGGTGAAACCGGCGGCAGGCCAGGCCGCATTGGTGGCGCGGGACCCTGATTTTTCTCATCGATAACCTAACGGAGGCCAGGATGAAAACGCTCTGGCAACACTGCCACGTCGCAACCATGGCGCAAGGCGCCTACTCGATCATCGAGGATGCGGCCATCGTGACGTCCGGTGCGCACATTGAGTGGATTGGTCCGCGCGGCGAACTGCCGCCGGGCGAATACCCGGCGGTCAATGACCTGAACGGGGCTTGGGTGACACCGGGCCTGATCGACTGCCACACCCATACGGTGTTCGGCGGTAACCGCAGCGGTGAATTCGAGCAACGTCTGCAAGGCGTCAGTTATGCGGAAATTGCAGCGGCCGGCGGCGGTATCGCCAGCACCGTGCGCGCCACCCGGGCTGCCAGCGAAGACGAGTTGTTCGCCAGCGCCGCCAAGCGTCTGAAAAGCCTGATGCGCGATGGCGTCACCAGCATTGAAATCAAGTCCGGTTATGGCCTGGACCTGACCAACGAACGCAAGATGCTTCGGGTCGTTCGTCGTCTCGGCGCCGAGCTGCCAGTCAGCGTGCGCAGCACCTGCCTGGCCGCCCACGCCTTGCCGCCGGAATACGCGGACCGTGCCGATGCCTACATCGATCACATCTGCAGCGAAATGCTCCCGGCCCTGGCTGCCGAAGGGCTAGTGGATGCAGTGGACGCTTTCTGTGAATACCTGGGGTTTTCGCCGGAACAGGTCGAACGGGTTTTCGTCGCCGCTCAGAAACTCGGTTTGCCGGTGAAGCTGCATGCCGAGCAATTGTCGTCGCTGCACGGTTCGAGCCTGGCGGCGCGTTATCACGCCCTGTCCGCCGATCATCTGGAGTTCATGACCGAAGATGACGCCATTGCCATGGCCAAATCGGGCACCGTCGCGGTATTGCTGCCCGGCGCGTTCTACTTCCTGCGGGAAACCCAATTGCCGCCGATGGAAGCCCTGCGCAAACACGGCGTCAAAATCGCCATCGCCAGCGACCTCAACCCGGGCACTTCGCCGGCGTTGTCCCTGCGCTTGATGCTGAACATGGCCTGCACCTGTTTGCGCATGACCCCGGAAGAGGCCCTGGCTGGCGCAACGATTCATGCCGCCACCGCGCTGGGCATGGCCGAGACTCATGGTTCGCTGGAAGCCGGCAAAGTCGCAGACTTCGTCGCCTGGCAGATTGATCGACCAGCCGACCTGTCGTACTGGCTGGGCGGCGACCTGGAAAAACGCGTCGTGCGTCACGGCGTCGAAACGAGCGTTTAGGAGAGCAGTTGTGGATAAGGTTCTGAACTTCAAACAAGGCCGCGTGCCGCTGCTGATCAGCATGCCCCACGCCGGCCTGCGCCTGACCCCGGCGGTCGAAGCCGGGTTGATTCCCGACGCGAAAAGCCTGCCGGACACCGACTGGCACATCCCCAGGCTTTACGAATTCGCCGCCGAGCTCGGCGCCAGCACGCTGGCCGCCGAGTACTCGCGATTTGTCATCGACCTGAACCGACCGTCCGATGACAAGCCTTTATATGTCGGCGCCACCACTGGTTTGTACCCGGCGACATTGTTCGACGGTATTCCATTGTTCCGTGAGGGTATGGAGCCCTCGGCCACAGAACGCGCGAATTATCTGGAACAGATCTGGACACCGTACCATCGCACCTTGCAGGAAGAGCTGGCACGGCTGAAGGCCGAGTTCGGCTACGCGCTGCTGTTCGATGCACACTCGATCCGCTCGATCATCCCGCACCTGTTCGAAGGCAAGCTGCCGGACTTCAACCTCGGCACCTTCAACGGCGCCAGTTGCGATCCACAACTGGCCAGCCAACTGGAAGCCATCTGCGCACGGCACGGCGATTACAGCCATGTGCTGAACGGTCGCTTCAAGGGCGGGCACATCACCCGGCACTACGGCAACCCGGCCGAGAACATTCATGCCGTGCAACTGGAATTAGGCCAGTGCACGTACATGGAAGAGTTCGAGCCGTTCCGTTATCGCCCGGATTTGGCGGCGCCGACGCAAGTGGTGCTCAGGGAATTGCTGCAAGGGCTGCTGGCGTGGGGCGAGAAACACTACTGGTGACTGATCGTTCCCACGCTCCTGCGTGGGAATGCCTCAAGGGACGCTCCGCGTCCAGTGACGCGGAGCGTCACGGGCTGCATTCCCACGCGGAGCGTGGGAACGATCATCGGAACTGTCGCCACCGTGCAAATCTCGGTCGCTACAGTTCGCTTTCAGCCTCTCGACGCTGCGTAATGTTCTGGGCACGGTGCACGAAGACACCGGCCCCTGACAATAATCTGCCGCGCGAGAAAGCTCCCTATGACAAGCATCAAAGGTTTGTTCACCCGCTGTCTCTCAATCCTCTGTGGCACTGCTCTTCTGAGCACCAGCGTTTTCGCCAACGACCCCGCTTCCTGCAAGACCGTACGCATGGGCGTGGTCAACTGGACCGACGTGATCGCCACCAGCGGCATGGCCGATGTGTTGCTCAACGGCCTCGGCTACGAAAGCAAACAAACCAGCGCCGTGCAGCAAATCATCTTCGCCGGCATCCGCGACAAACGCCTCGATATCTTCCTCGGTTACTGGAAGCCGGCGATGGATAAAAACATCGCCCCGTTCGTGGCTGCCAATCAAGTGAAGGTCATGGACAAACCGAGCCTGGCCGACGCTCAGGCGACGCTTGCTGTTCCTGACTACGTTGCCGCGGCAGGCTTGAAAACCTTCAGTGATATCGCGAAATTCAAAGACCGGCTCGGCGGCAAGATCTACGGCATCGAGCCGGGTAGCGGCGCGAACACCACGATCAAAACCATGATCGAGACCAATCAATTTGGCTTGAAGGATTTCAAACTGATCGAGTCCGGTGAGGCCGGCATGCTTGCCGCCGTTCAGCGGGCGGTCAATCGCAAGGAGTTTGTGGTGTTCGTCGGCTGGACCCCGCATCCGATGAACATCAACATGAATGTCACCTACCTGACCGGCAGCGAAGACGTCTACGGTCCGAACGAGGGAGCGGCGACCGTTTCCACCGTGACTGCGCCGGACTATGCCGAGCGCTGCCCGAACGTGAACCGCTTGCTGGCAAACCTGACCTTCACCGCCGCTCAGGAAAGCCAGTTGATGGTGCCAATCATGGAGCGCAAGACGCCGCAGGATGTTGCCAAACAGTGGCTGCGTGATCATCCCGAAGATCTTCAGCGTTGGCTGGCAGGTGTCAGCAGTTTTGATGGCAAGGAGGGTGTGGCAACCGTTCAGGCCAGTTTGAAGAACTGATCACCATTTTTCGGAAAGTACGCTGTCTGTGGCGAGGGAGCTTGCTCCCGTTCGGCGGCGCAGCCGTCGTAAACCCGGCTGGTCGGGCGTATCTGATAAAACTGGGTTGAGTGGTTTGGGGGCTGCTACGCAGCCCAGCGGGAGCAAGCTCCCTCGCCACAGAACTGAGTTCCAATCCCCAACCGTTGACTGACTGGCTGCAGGCTCATGGCTTTTTATCCACTCTCTGAACAGATGGCGGCTTTTGTCGAGAAAACCCTCAGCTTCAACAGCACCGACAGCAGCCTCCCCGGTTTGCGTCAGGCCTACAGCGAGATGTGTCGGGCGTTTTCCCCGCCGCATCCTGCGGGGCTTGAGGTGGTCGACTTTCAATTGGCAGGCGTAGCCGTACGCTCCTGGCAACCACCGGTCACGCCGCCGACCAACGGTTGGCCGTGCATTGTGTACTTGCACGGCGGTGGTTGGGTGGTGGGGGATCTGGACTCCCACGCCTTCATCTGTGCCGAACTGGCGTCGGTGCTCGGCGTGCTGGTGATCGCCGTCGATTATCGGTTGGCGCCGGAGCATCCGTTTCCAGCGGCGTTCGATGACTGCCTGGGTGTCTGGCGCGCGCTGCTTACAGGACCGTTTCGGCTCGACCCTGCACGCACCCTGGTGGTGGGCGACAGCGCTGGCGGCAACCTTGCCGCCGCGTTGTGCCTCGCTTTACGCGATGCCGGCGAGCCTATGCCGTGCGCGCAAGTTCTGATCTATCCGGGACTGGGCGGCGATCACCGATTGCCGTCGCGCAGCGAGTGCACCGATGCGCCATTGCTCAGCAGCAGCGACCTGGATTGTTATCACGCGTTGTATTTGGGCGGTAGTCGACAACCGGGTGCCTATGCGATGCCCTTGCTCGCCGACGATTTCAGCGGTCTGCCACCGGCGTTGATCGCCGTGGCGCAGTTCGACCCGCTGCGCGATGACGGCGTGCTTTACGCCGAGCGACTCAACGCAGCTGGCGTGGGCGCAACGCTTTATTACGGGGAAGGACTGGTTCACGGCTGTTTGCGGGCGCGGGGGCAGGTCGCCGAGGTCGACCGGCTCTATGAAACCCTGCTCGGCTATTTGGCTGAGACGACGGCTGACAAACTCTGACGCTGCAAGGGGCATGCTCATTGACGTAATTCGGGTTTATGATGCCGGACGGCAGAATAATAGAAGTCCCCCCAGGGATGACCTCGACCCCTTACGGAGCGCGCAATGCAGACTTTGTACCCGCAGATCAAACCCCACGCCCGGCACGATCTGGCCGTCGATAAAACCCACACGCTGTATGTCGACGAAAGCGGTTCGCCGGAAGGTTTGCCGGTGGTGTTCATCCACGGCGGCCCCGGCGCCGGGTGTGATGCCCAGAGCCGCCGGTATTTTGATCCGAACCTGTATCGCATTGTCACCTTCGACCAGCGTGGTTGCGGTCGCTCCACGCCCCACGCCAGCCTGGAAAACAATACCACCTGGGATCTGGTCGCCGACCTGGAGCGGATTCGCAAGCACCTGGGCATCGACAAATGGGTGCTGTTCGGCGGCTCCTGGGGTTCGACCCTGGCCCTGGCCTACGCACAAACCCACCCGGAACGCGTGCACGGTTTGATTCTGCGCGGGATTTTTCTCTGCCGTCCCCAGGAAATCGAGTGGTTCTACCAGTGTGGCGCCAGTCGTTTGTTTCCCGATTACTGGCAGGACTACATCGCGCCGATCCCGCAGGACGAACGCCATGACTTACTGTCGGCGTTCCACAAACGCCTGGTCGGCAACGATCAGATCGCCCAGATGCACGCGGCCAAGGCCTGGTCCATGTGGGAAGGCCGCACCGCGACCCTGCGGCCGAATCCGCTGGTGGTCGACCGCTTCTCCGAGCCTCAGCGTGCGTTGTCCATTGCCCGTATCGAGTGCCACTACTTCACCAACAATGCTTTCCTCGAGCCGAACCAACTGATTCGTGACATGGACAAGATTGCCCACCTGCCCGGCGTCATCGTCCATGGTCGTTACGACGTGATCTGTCCGTTGGACAACGCCTGGGAACTGCATCAGGCCTGGCCGAACAGCGAATTGCAGGTGATTCGCGACGCCGGCCATGCGGCGTCCGAATCGGGTATCACCGATGCTTTGGTACGCGCCGCTGATCTGATGGCCCGTCGTATGCTCGACTTGTCGCCTGACGAAGCATGAAGGGCCTGCTACAACGCGTGCGTGGCGCGCGAGTCGAGGTTGCGGGAGAGGTGGTTGGCGCGATAGATCAGGGGTTGCTGGTGCTGGTGGCGGTCGAGCCCGACGATACGCGGGCCAGCGCCGACAAACTTCTGCATAAACTGCTTAACTATCGAGTATTCAGTGACGCCGAGGGCAAGATGAATCTGTCCCTGGCGGACGTAGGCGGCGGGTTGCTGCTGGTCTCGCAGTTCACCTTGGCCGCCGACACCAAAAACGGGTTGCGCCCAAGTTTTTCGACTGCGGCTCCTCCAGGTTTGGGTGAGGAGCTGTTCGACTATCTAACAGGTAAAGCGAAACAGATGCATGGCACTGTGGCATCAGGTAGATTCGGCGCGGATATGCAGGTGCATCTGGTCAATGATGGCCCGGTAACCTTCCTGTTACAGACGTGAAAGCGCTTAAAACATCTTTTTAAGGGCATTTCGACTGAAAACAGAGGCTTTTCCCTATAAATACTTGGTTCCACCTGATGCGTTGTAACGCGGCCTGCTAGATAATCGCGCGCTACGGGGATCAGCGTTCGTTGGTCCGTTTTGACTTAGGTAGAGACTTGTCCGAGACCTGTTGGGGAATCATTTTGCCCCATAGGAGTCGGAACAATGCTCGCCAACTTGGCAAGAGTCGTTCGCAGGGTCGGTTTTTTTCCACCGCACACCGTGCTGGCACTTTAACTGGCCGTTGGTTTTTTGATCTGTTTTCGGCGAGGGTTGCTCGTGATTGTTAGTCCCTGTAATGCACCAAAATTGTCTGCCAAACGGTTTCGAAGCGCTCTGGTAGCAGGCTCTGCACTGCTCTGCCTGTTCAGCGCCGGTCAACTTTGGGCATTCAATCTGGATGACGTATCGGTCAAGGCAAAAGAGCTGGCCGGGCAAAAGTACGAAGCCCCGCGCAGTAACCTGCCGAATGAATTTCGCGAGATGAAATTCGCGGACTATCAAAAAATCCGGTTCCTCACGGAAAAAGCCGAATGGGCGAACCAGAAAACCCCCTTCAAGCTGTCGTTCTATCACCAGGGCATGCACTTCGATACGCCGGTGAAAATCAACGAAATCACGGCCAACACCGTCGAAGAGATCAAATACGACCCAAGTCGTTTCGATTTCGGCGACGTGAAGTTCGATCCTAAAGCCACCGAACAGCTGGGCTATGCCGGTTTCCGTGTGCTGTACCCGATCAACAAGGCCGACAAGCAAGACGAAATCATGACCATGCTTGGCGCGAGCTACTTCCGCGTCATCGGCAAGGGGCAAACCTACGGGCTCTCCGCTCGCGGCATGGCCATTGATACCGCGTTGCCATCCGGCGAAGAGTTCCCGCGCTTCACCGAGTTCTGGATTCAACAGCCCAAACCGGGCGACAAGCACCTGGTGATCTTTGCCCTGCTGGATTCACCGCGTGCCACCGGTGCCTATCGCCTGACCGTACGTCCAGGCAGCGACACGGTCGTCGACGTCAAGGCCAAGATGTTCCTGCGTGACAAAGTCACCAAGCTCGGCGTTGCGCCGTTGACCAGCATGTTCCTGTTCGGCGCCAACCAGCCGTCGAAAGTGCTGAACTACCGTCGCGAGCTGCACGATTCCAGCGGCCTGTCGATCCATGCCGGCAACGGCGAATGGATCTGGCGCCCACTGAACAATCCGAAACACCTGGCGGTGAGCAACTTCTCGATCGAGAACCCGCGCGGTTTTGGCTTGCTGCAACGTGGCCGTGACTTCAGTCACTACGAAGACCTCGATGACCGCTACGACAAGCGCCCAAGTGCCTGGATCGAACCGAAAGGCGATTGGGGCAAAGGCTCCGTCGATCTGGTAGAGATTCCTACGGCCGACGAAACCAACGACAATATCGTCGCTTTCTGGAGTCCGGAAAAACTGCCTGAACCTGGCCAGTCCCTGGACGTTGCCTACCGCATGCACTGGACCATCGACGAAGCCTCCCTGCATTCGCCGGACAGCGCCTGGGTTCAACAGACCCTGCGTTCCACGGGTGACGTCAAGCAGTCGAACCTGATTCGTCAGCCGGACGGCAGCGTGGCCTATCTGGTGGATTTCGAAGGCCCTTCCCTGCAAGTCCTGCCGGAAGATGCTGAAGTGCGCAGCCAGGTGAGCGTTGGCGACAACGCAGAACTGGTTGAGAACAGCGTCCGTTACAACCCTGAAACCAAGGGCTGGCGCCTGACTTTGCGGATGAAGATCAAGGATCCGGGCAAGGCCACCGAAATGCGCGCTGCGCTGGTCAAGAACATCACGCCTGCCGAGGCGCTCAAGACCGCGGCGCCAGCGTCCAGTTCTTCCGTTGCCAAGGCAGACAAGATCGCCGCCCGCCAGCAAGAGAAGAAGGACAAGGAAGCCAAGCAGGCTGAATCACAAGCCCTGCAAGTCAAGGATACCAAGGACAAGGACAACAAAGACGCCAAGCAGCCTGTCGCTGCTCAAGCGGCCCCAGCCACAACGGAATCGGCACCGACTGAACAAGTCCTGACCGAGACCTGGAGCTATCAGTTGCCCGCCGATGAGTAATTCACAAGTACAGCCACAATCGCTTGCCGAGTATCTGGCGCATTTGCCGATGAGCGACGAGCAGCGCGCGGAACTCGCGGGCTGCAAGTCTTTCAGTGAACTGCACGAACGTCTGTCGTCCTCGACGTTCGACGCGCCGACCGAGGCTGCTCAAGCCTCGGTTGGCCGGCGCCTGACCCTGAACTCCGCCGAAGAACTGGCGGATGCGGAAATGCTGGTGCTCGACGCCAGTGGTCGGGTTTGCCTGAAGGCAACCCCACCGATCCGTCGGACCAAAGTCGTGCCCGAGCCGTGGCGCACCAACATTCTGGTGCGTGGCTGGCGTCGGCTGACCGGTCGCACCAATCCGCCTGCACCGCCGAAAGATGAGAACGTGCTGCCGGCGGCTCGCTGGCGCACCGTCGGTTCGATCCGACGCTACATTCTTCTGGTGCTGATGCTCGGTCAGACGATCGTCGCCGGCTGGTACATGAAAGGCATCATGCCGTACCAGGGCTGGTCGTTCGTCGATCTTGAAGAAGTCCTGCATCAACCTCTGACCCAAACCGCCACGCAAGTGCTGCCATATGCCTTGCAAACCAGCATTCTGATTATGTTCGGGATTCTGTTCTGCTGGGTCTCGGCCGGTTTCTGGACTGCGCTGATGGGCTTCCTCGAGCTGATCACCGGCCGTGACAAGTACCGCATTTCCGGCGCCAGCGCCGGCAACGAGCCGATCGCGAAGGACGCACGCACTGCACTGGTGATGCCGATCTGCAACGAAGACGTGCCGCGGGTGTTCGCCGGTTTGCGGGCGACCTTCGAATCGGTTGCGGCCTCGGGTAACCTGGATCGCTTCGACTTTTTCGTACTCAGCGACAGTAACGACGCCGATATCTGCGTTGCCGAGCAGCAGGCCTGGCTGGACGTTTGCCGTGAAGGCAAAGGCTTCGGCAAGATCTTCTATCGCCGCCGCCGTCGCCGCGTAAAACGTAAAAGCGGCAACCTCGACGACTTCTGCCGTCGTTGGGGTGGTGACTACAAGTACATGGTCGTACTCGACGCCGACAGCGTGATGAGCGGCGAATGCCTGAGCAGTCTGGTGCGCCTGATGGAGGCCACGCCGGACGCCGGGATCATCCAGACCGCGCCGCGTGCGTCGGGCATGGACACCCTTTATGCGCGTATGCAGCAGTTCGCCACGCGTGTGTACGGTCCGTTGTTCACCGCCGGTCTGCACTTCTGGCAGTTGGGCGAATCCCACTATTGGGGTCACAACGCGATCATCCGCATGAAGCCGTTCATCGAGCACTGCGCCCTGGCGCCGTTGCCCGGTAAAGGCGCGTTTGCCGGTGCGATTCTGTCCCACGACTTCGTCGAAGCTGCGCTGATGCGCCGTGCCGGCTGGGGCGTGTGGATTGCCTACGACTTGCCGGGCAGCTACGAAGAACTGCCGCCGAACCTGCTGGACGAACTCAAGCGTGACCGTCGCTGGTGCCACGGTAACCTGATGAACTTCCGGCTGTTCCTGGTAAAAGGCATGCACCCGGTGCACCGTGCGGTGTTCCTGACCGGCGTGATGTCGTACCTGTCTGCGCCGTTGTGGTTCTTGTTCCTGGTGTTGTCGACGGCCTTGCTGGCGGTCAACACGTTGATGGAGCCGCAGTACTTCCTGGAACCGCGTCAGCTCTATCCACTGTGGCCACAATGGCAGCCGGACAAGGCAATTGCGCTGTTCTCGACGACCATCGTGCTGCTGTTCCTGCCGAAGTTGTTGAGCATCATCCTGATCTGGGCCAAGGGCGCGAAAGAGTTTGGTGGCAAGTTCAAGGTGACGCTGTCGATGCTGCTGGAGATGTTGTTTTCCATGCTGCTGGCGCCGGTGCGGATGATCTTCCACACCCGTTTCGTACTCGCCGCGTTCCTCGGCTGGGCCGCGACCTGGAACTCGCCGCAACGTGACGACGACTCCACGCCGTGGAGCGAAGCGGTCAAGCGCCACGGCCCGCAAACCTTGCTGGGCTTCTTCTGGGCCCTGTTGGTGATCTGGCTGAACCCGAGCTTCTTGTGGTGGCTGGTGCCGATCGTCGGTTCGCTGATGTTGTCGATCCCGGTATCGGTGATCTCCAGTCGCGTCGGCCTGGGCCTGAAGTCCCGTGACGAAAGCCTGTTCCTGATTCCTGAGGAATATGCCCCGCCACAGGAATTGCTGGCGACCGATCAGTACACCCACGAAAACCGTTGGCATGCACTGAACGACGGCTTTGTCCGGTCAGTGGTCGATCCTCAGCAGAACGCTTTGGCGTGTGCGCTGGCGACGTCTCGTCACCGTCAGGCCGAGCCGATCGAATGGTTGCGCATCGAGCGGGTTCGCCATGCGATGAAGGTCGGGCCTGCCGGGCTGACCAACGACGAGCGCGTGGCCCTGCTGAGTGATCCGGTGGCGCTGGGTCGCTTGCATGAGCAAGTCTGGAACGAAGGCCATGCCGAGTGGCTGCAAGCCTGGCGCACATCGGTGGATGCCGATCCCCATGCGCCGCTGTTGCCGCTCAAGCCTGTGAGTGTTCAGCCTCAGCCGGCATAACGAAAACCCCGCGAAAGCGGGGTTTTTTTTGGGCTGATGATCTGACTGAGCACAACTTTGTGTTCGGCGCGGATCCTGTGGGAGCGGGCTTGCCCGCGATTGCATCACCCCGGTTTCAAGCGAGCCGGGATACCCGCATCAGCTCAAACCTTGAACCGCCCCACCAGCATCTGCAAATGCGTCCCCAGCCGCGCCAGCTCGACGCTGGAGGCCGCGGTCTCTTCACTGGCTGCCGAGGTCTGCTCGGACACATCACGCACGTTCAGCACGCTGCGGTTGATCTCTTCAGCCACCGCGCTCTGTTGCTCGGCAGCGGCGGCGATCTGCTGGTTCATTGACTGGATCGCCGATACGGTGCGGGTGATGCTTTCCAGCGAGCCACCGGCGCGGCGGGTCAGTTCGACACTGCTGTCAGTCAGGCTGCGGCTGTTGTCCATGATGGTCGCGACCTGCTGAGTGCCAGTTTGCAGACCGACGATCAGCTCTTCGATTTCTTCGGTGGACTTCTGTGTGCGCTGGGCCAGGCTGCGGACTTCGTCAGCGACCACCGCAAAACCGCGCCCGGCTTCACCGGCGCGGGCGGCTTCGATGGCGGCGTTGAGCGCCAGCAGGTTGGTTTGCTGGGCCACGGACTTGATCACATCGAGCACGCTGCCGATCTTGTCGCTTTCGCGTTTCAGATCGCCCATGGCGGCGGTGGAGTTGCCGACTTCGACGGCCAGGCGCTCGATCTGGGCGATGGCTTCGCCGACCACTCTGTCACCTTCGCGGGCTTGTTGGTCGGCGGCCACGGCAGCTTCGGACGCTTCCTCGGCGTTGCGCGCGACTTCCTGCACAGTGGCGGTCATTTCGTGCATGGTGGTGGCCACCTGATCGGTCTCGACCTTCTGGCTGTTGACCCCGGCGCTGGTTTGTTCGGTGACGGCGGACAGCTCTTCAGCGGCGCTGGCGATTTGGGTCACGCCATCGCTGATGCCACCGATCAGTTCTCGCAGGCCCAGGGTCATGCTTTGCATGGCGCGCTGTAGCTGACCCAGTTCGTCCTGACGTTCGGAAATCAGGTTGTGAGTCAGGTCGCCCGCGGCGACACGCTCGGCCACTTTGAGGGTCTGGCTCAGGGGAATGACGATCTGGCGAGTGATGGCCCAGGCTGCGAACAAGCCAAAGGCCGACGCGAGGACAGTAGCCAACAGCAGCATGTTCTTGGCATGCGCTGTGTCGGTGTCACGTACGACAGTTTGCGAGGCAGTGAGCTTTTTGCTGGTGTCGAACAGAATGTCGCCTTGCGCGCTCATACGCTTGAAGGCTGCAGCGCTGGCGACTTGGGAGTCGCGGAACTGGCTGACAGCCGCGCGATAGGCTTTGAGCGAGTCGGTCGCTTGTTGCAGGTTGGCGATGTGTTGTTCCGGCAGTTGAGACGGCAGGCTTTCGAGGTTTTTCAGGGCGTTGCCGATGGCGTCTAGCGCTGGCTGCTCGGCTTCGGGCTTGCCGCTGTAGGTGTAGCCGCGTACCTGGAAACGCGCTTGCTGGATCAGTTTGCTCAGGTCGATCACGCTGTTGAACTGGGCGACGCTGTCGCCTTGCAGCAGGGTTTTTTCGACTTCAGAGACTCGGGCCACGGCGTTATCGGCGGTGGCGCCCAGTTTGCTGCGAGCATCTTCGCGGGTGGCGGTAGCCTGAGTCATATCAGCGAAGGCGCGTTTGTACTCGCTGACGGCGGCAAGCTGTTGATCGACCATTGCCAGGTCGGCAGGCTGTTCGACCAGCGTACGGGCGGTTTTCAGGCCGGTATCGAGTTGACCGATCAGCTCGTTGACGGCGCCCGGGCCTTGTTCGCCACGGCGCATGTCGTAATCCAGACGGGCGAGACGCAGGTCTTTGGTCAACTCATTGAGGCTGGAAATAAACCCTAGCGTATCGCCACGGCTGATCACACCGCTCAGGCCGGTCCAGCCGGTAAAGGTGATCAACAAGGTCAGAAGCAGCACCAGACCGAAGCCGACACCCAGTTTGCGATTGACGCTTACATTTCCCAGTTTCTCGGCCAGCCATCGGTACATGCTGCTACTCCCTCGGACCATTAATTGGTTTTATGGAGACTGTATCGGCCGGCTGGCAGGGATCTGTAGGGGAGTAAACACCTGTGGCGAGGGAGCTTGCTCCCGCTTGGGCGCGAAGCGGCCAGCGCTTTTTACCAGCAAGACCGCATTCATCGGTTTTACGACTGCTTCGCAGCCGAGCGGGAGCAAGCTCCCTCGCCACAAGTAGGGTGTTTGACGTTAGAACAGGCGCGAGAGCAGCGCGGTGACGGCGGTTTCGACTCGCAGAATGCGCTCGCCAAGTTGCACCGGTTGCAGGCCGGCCTTGCCCAGCAAGTCGATTTCGTAGGGAATCCAGCCGCCTTCGGGGCCGATAGCCAGGGTCACTGGCTCGTCCAGGCCGCGAGGGCAGGGTGGGTAGTTACCGGGATGACCGACCAGGCCGAGGGTGCCTTCGATAATGGCCGGTAGACGGTCTTCGACAAAAGGCTTGAAGCGCTTCTCGATGACGACCTCTGGCAGCACGCTGTCGCGGGCTTGTTCAAGACCCAGGATCAATTGCTCGCGAATCGCCTCGGGTTCCAGGAACGGGGTTTGCCAGAAGCTCTTCTCGACGCGATAGCTGTTCACCAGCACGATGCGCGGCACACCCATGGCGGCCACGGTCTGAAACACTCGGCGGAGCATTTTCGGTCGCGGCAGAGCCAGCACCAAAGTCAGTGGCAGCTTGGCCGGTGGCGGCTGGTCGAGGGTGACGCGCAACTCGGCTTCATCGGCGTCCAGGCGCAGCAACTCGGCTGAGCCCATCAAGCCGCCGATACGCCCGACCCGCAGGCTGTCGCCAACCACCGAGCGATGGACTTCCTGCATGTGGGTCAACCGGCGATCGCGCAGGATCGCTCGGTCGGCCGCAATGAAGTCGGCCTCTTCGAGGAGCAGCAGGTTCACGCTTGGGTCGCTGGCGGCTGGTCGTTGTGATCGTCAGCCGGCTGGTCGTCCGGATGCTCGCCACGCTTGCTGATCAGGCTGCCGAACAGGATGCCGATTTCGAACAGCAACCACATCGGTACAGCCAACAGCGTCTGCGAGAAGATGTCCGGCGGCGTCAGGATCATGCCGACCACGAAGCAGCCGATGATCACGTACGGGCGGATTTTCTTCAGGTAGGCGACGTTGACCACGCCGATCCACACCAGCAGCACCACAGCTACCGGAATCTCGAACGCCACGCCGAAGGCGAAGAACAGCGTCATGACGAAATCGAGGTAGCTGGTGATGTCAGTCATCATTTCCACGCCGGCCGGGGTGGCGGCGGCGAAGAACTTGAAGATCAGCGGGAACACCAGGAAATAGGCGAAGGCCATGCCGGTGTAGAACAGCAGAATGCTGGAGACCAGCAACGGCACCGCGATGCGCTTCTCATGCTTGTACAGGCCCGGCGCGATAAAGCCCCAGATCTGGTGCAGGATCACCGGGATCGCCAGGAACAGCGAGACCATCATGGTCAGTTTCAGCGGCGTCAGGAACGGCGACGACACGTCGGTGGCGATCATCGTCGCGCCGGCCGGCAGGTACTGGCGCAGCGGCGTGGAGACGAAGGTGTAGATCTGCTGGGTGAAGGCGAACAGCCCGGCAAAAATGATGAACACCGCCACGACACAACGCAGCAGGCGAGTGCGCAACTCGGTGAGGTGCGAAACCAGCGGCATGTGCTGGTCGTTTTCGGGGAGATCGCTCATGGGGCTCGCGGCGGCAAAGTGGTGTCGTGAGGCGCCGGTATTGTCGGCGCGGCGGCAGGAGCAACAGGTTCTACTGGAGGTGCAGGTGCAGGTTCAGCGGCTGCAACCGCCGGCATAACCTCAGCCGCCGGCGCATGAATCGTCTGCGTCGCTACAGGTTCCACCGGCGTTGGCTCCTGCTGAGTCGGCGTGAAGATCTTCCGCGCCTCCTGCTCCAGGGACAGAATGTGCTCGTTGTGCAGTTGCCGGCGAATCTCGTCGGCACCGATTTCACGTTCAACTTCCTGTTTGATCGCGTTGAAGCTGCGCTTCAGCCGCCCGACCCACAGGCCGGCGGTGCGCGCAGCACCCGGCAGGCGCTCGGGACCCAGCACCAGCAGGGCGACGAGGCCGACGAGCAGCAGTTCAGAGAAGCTGATACCAAACATTAGTCAGTGCTCACGAGTCTTTGCGGATCGGCTCTTCGACTTTTTGCGCCTGCACGTCGATGGTGTGCGGCTGGTTCACCGAGGCCTGTGGCTGAACCGGCGGTACCGGTTGGGACGGCGTCGCGGTCGGATCGGCCGGTTTTTCGTCGTCGTTCATGGCTTTTTTGAAGCCCTTGATCGACTCGCCCACGTCAGTGCCGAGGTTTTTCAGTTTCTTGGTGCCGAACACCAGCACCACGACAACCAGGATGACGATCCAGTGTTTCCAGTCAAAAATGCCCATGTTGCGTTCCTCTCTAATAATTGTTCAGGCGGACGGGCGAGAGGCTTTCTCGGCGTGTCCGGACAGACCGAAGCGACGGTCCAGTTCATCGAGCACAGCCTGTGGATGCTGCCCCAACTGGGCGAGCATGACCATGCTGTGGAACCACAAATCGGCGGTCTCGTAGATCACATCGCTGCAGTCACCGCTGATGGCGGCATCCTTGGCGGCAATGATGGTTTCGACCGACTCTTCGCCGACTTTTTCCAGAATCTTGTTCAAGCCCTTGTGGTACAGGCTGGCGACATACGAGCTGTCGGCGGCGGCGCCTTTGCGCTCTTCCAGCACCTGGGCCAGACGGGTCAGGGTGTCACTCATGGGTATGTCCTGCCGAGTAGATAGCGTGCGGGTCTTTAAGCACCGGGTCGACGGTTTTCCAGTCGCCGTTCTCGAAGACGCGGTAGAAGCAGCTCTGACGGCCGGTATGGCAGGCGATGTCGCCGATTTGCTCAACCATCAGGATGATCACGTCAGCGTCACAGTCAAGGCGCATCTCATGCAGGGTTTGCACGTGGCCGGACTCTTCGCCCTTGCGCCACAGCTTGCCACGGGAACGTGACCAGTAAATGGCACGGTTCTCGGCAGCGGTCAATTCCAGCGCTTCGCGGTTCATCCAGGCCATCATCAGGACGCGTCCGGTCTTGTGATCCTGGGCAATCGCCGGCACCAGGCCATCGGCGTCCCACTTGATCTCGTCCAGCCAGTTTTTCATCTTCGACTCCGACAGCGGGCTCTACTTCAATAGTTGAGGCCAATGTTCAAATTCAGCGTTCAAACAGTGTGCCAGCCGATCATCCAACTGGCTATCGGCGAACGACCAGATACAAGCCGACCGCCACCATGATTCCGGCGGGCCAGTGCCCCAATTCGTTCAGTGGGCCTCCGGCGGCGAGTATCGTGCCACCCGCCAGGTGAGCGGTGCCGAGCAACCGCAGGAACCAGTCGTCCTTGCGCTTGTGCCAAGGGGGCGGCGGGTCGTTGGCATGGGGCTGGGACATGCGCTCGAGCAGGTCGCGGGCCATGTTGGCCAAGTGCGGGATCTGCTCGAACTGGCTCTGCACGTTGCCGATCAAGGCTTTGGGGCTGACGCGCTCGCGCATCCAGCGTTCGAGGAACGGCTGGGCGGTGTTCCACAGATCGAGGTCCGGGTACAGCTGACGGCCCAGGCCTTCGATGTTCAAAAGGGTTTTTTGCAGCAATACCAACTGCGGCTGCACTTCCATGTTGAAACGTCGAGCGGTCTGGAACAGGCGCATCAGCACCTGGCCGAAGGAAATATCTTTTAACGGTTTTTCGAAGATCGGCTCGCACACGGTACGGATCGCTGCTTCGAATTCGTTGAGTTTGGTTTCCGCCGGCACCCAGCCCGAATCGATGTGCAACTGCGCGACACGCCGGTAATCACGCTTGAAGAACGCGAACAGGTTGCGCGCCAGATAATCCTGGTCTTCCGGGGTAAGGCTGCCGACGATGCCGCAGTCGATTGCGATGTACTGCGGGCTCCACGGTTGCACGGTGCTGACGAAGATGTTGCCGGGGTGCATGTCGGCGTGGAAGAAGCTGTCGCGGAACACCTGGGTGAAGAAAATCTCCACGCCCCGCTCGGCGAGCATTTTCATGTCGGTGCGCTGGTCGGCCAGGGTCGCGAGGTCGGTGACCTGAATCCCGTAGATGCGCTCCATCACCAGCACTTTCGGCCGGCACCAGTCCCAATAGACTTGCGGCACATACAGCAGCGGCGAACCTTCGAAATTGCGTTTCAGCTGGCTGGCGTTAGCCGCCTCGCGCAGCAGGTCGAGTTCGTCGTAGATGGTTTTTTCGTAGTCGCTGACCACGTCCACCGGGTGCAGCAAGCGGGCGTCGGCCGAGAGTTTTTCTGCGGCGCGGGCGAGGATGAACAGCCACGCCAGGTCCTGCGCAATGATCGGTTTCAGACCCGGGCGGATCACCTTGACGACGACTTCTTCGCCGGTTTTCAGCTGCGCGGCATGCACTTGCGCCACCGAGGCCGAGGCCAGCGGTTCGACGTCGAAACGGCTGAAGACTTCACTGATTTTTTTGCCAAGCTGCTCTTCGATCAGCCTGATCGACACTTGCGAGTCGAACGGCGGCACGCGGTCCTGCAGCATCATCAGTTCATCGGCGATGTCTTCGGGCAGCAGGTCGCGGCGCGTGGACAGGATTTGGCCGAACTTGATGAAAATCGGCCCCAGGTCCTGCAACGCCAGGCGCAGTCGCGCGCCACGGCTCAGGTCCAGTGTCTTGCGCGGAAACCAGCGCCACGGCAAGGCATAGCGCAGCGCCAGCAGAAACCAGGGCAATGGCAGGGCGAACAGCAGGTCATCGAGGCGGTAGCGAATCACAACGCGCTGGATGCGCAACAAACGGCGGACGGCAAGCAGCTTCATGCGTTATCGCTTGGGTCGAGGGATCGGGAAAGGCGCTCGAAACGCGCCTCGAGACGTTCCAGATCGAGCTTGATCTGGTCCAGTTCATTAAAACGGGCGTCAGCTTCGCGCTGACCGACGAGGGCGCGCGATTCTTCGGCCAGGTATTCGCCCAGGTTCTGGTTCAGGCTGGCGAACCCTTGCTGATACCAGCGTGCGCGACTGCGCAGGTGACCGCCGACCAGTTGCGTGGCCACAGGTCCCAGCCAGCGCGAGAGTTCGTACTCCCAGTCCAGTTCGAGGTCCTGAAGGATCGCCGCCAGCTCCAGCAGCACGCCGCTGTCGCCGTCGAGTTCGACTTCCGGGGCATGCAGAATCGAAGTCTTGTCCTTGCTTGTCGCCAGTTTCAGCAGGCTTGAGGCCGGTGCGCGCAAGGTGCAGTCGGCGCCGGTTTCCCACTGGGAGGCGAGCATCAGGCCTTCATCGCTGGGCAGGATGAACACTTGCAGCGCCGGGCTGCGGCAGTCGATGGCAATCACCTTGCCACTCAAATGCGCCAGCCGCGGCAGGGCCGTGCTGTCAAGACGCAGCACCCGGTTCAGGCCGAGCTCAACGCTGGCGAGCAGGCCGGCCAGCAACATCAGGGCTTGATGCCGCGGTGCAGGGCGACGATGCCTGCGGTCATGTTGTGATAGGTCACGCGGTCGAAACCGGCCTCGACCATCATCGACTTCAGGGTTTCCTGATTCGGGTGCATGCGGATTGATTCGGCCAGGTAGCGATAGCTTTCCGAATCATTGGTGATCAACTTGCCCATCAACGGCATGAAGGCGAACGAGTAGGCGTCGTAGGCTTTGGACATCAGCGCGTTGGTCGGTTTGGAGAATTCCAGCACCAGCAAACGGCCGCCCGGTTTCAGCACGCGCAACATCGAGCGCAGGGCGTCTTCTTTGTGCGTCACGTTGCGCAGGCCGAAAGCGATGGTCACGCAATCGAAATGGTTGTCCGGGAACGGCAGCTTTTCAGCATCGGCCTGGACGAATTCGACGTTGCCGGACACACCCAGATCCAGCAGGCGGTCACGACCGACCTTGAGCATGGATTCGTTGATGTCGGCCAACACTACCTGGCCCGTCGGTCCCACAAGATGCGAGAACTTGCGGGTCAGGTCGCCAGTGCCGCCGGCGATGTCCAGCACGCGGTTACCGGTGCGCACGCCCGACAGCTCGATCGCGAAACGCTTCCACAGACGGTGCATGCCGCCCGACAGGAGGTCGTTCATCAGGTCGTACTTGGCGGCTACCGAGTGGAAAACCTCAGCGACTTTTTCCGCTTTCTGGCTTTCTGGAACGTTTTTGAAGCCGAAGTGAGTGGTGGGTTCGGCATCGCTGCCTTTGCGCTGATCAGTCATATCGCTGTCACCAAAAGAGAATGCGGGACATTCTAATCCCGGTGGCCTGCTTTGTCTTGGCAAGGCTGAAGGTAAGATAGGCAACTACCGGGACGTTTTGACGCATGCAGGGTCAAGATGTCTTGAGCAAGTCACGATAAAGCAGGAGTCATTCGATGGCCCGTATTAGTGTTGAGCGTGCCCACGGCCTGGGTAAGGAAGTGGCCCGCGAGAAGGCCGACAAGTTGGCGCAGAAACTGTCCGAACAATATGGCCTGGAGCCGCAGTGGTCTGGCGACACTCTGAACCTCAGACGCTCGGGCGTAAAAGGGGCGGTGTATGTGGGCGAGGACTCGATCAAGGTCGATGTCGAACTGGGCCTGTTGATGTCTGCCATGAGCGGCACGATCAAATCGGAAATCGAAAGGGCCCTGGATAAAGCACTGACCTGATCCATTCTTTCTGTGAAATGAGAAACCCTGTGGGAGCGGGCTTGCCCGCGAAAGCGGTCTTTCAGTCGACATCTATGTTGAATGTGCCTGCCTCTTCGCGAGCAGGCTCGCTCCCACATTTGTTTGTGGTGTGCCCAAAGGTTTATGTCACTTGTTAGGGTGCCGTTTCTAATTATTCTCACTACTTTGTGCCTGAGCCCGACTCTCTGCGGGCAGTTCCTCGACCCTTCTGCGCGTGAGGTGCACCATGGCCAAAGTTATTTTGAAGAAAAAAGTCGACGTTGAAACTAACGCTCTGGGCGACGTCAAATCGTATGCCCGCAAGATCTGGCTCGCTGGCCTGGGTGCTTACACCAAGGTCGGCCAAGAGGGTAGCGAGTACGTTCAAGAGCTGATCAAGGCTGGTCAAGCTGTTGAAAAGAAAGGCAAAAAAGTAGTCACTGAAAAACTTGAAGCGGCCAATGCCGAGATCGATGAAGCCAAGAGTGAAGTGAGCACTTTCAAAGGCAAAGTCGAACTTCAACTCGACAAAGTCGAAAGGGCTTTCGATACACGTATCGCAAGTGCCTTGAATCGTATCGGCATTCCGTCTAAACATGACGTTGAGACACTCTCTGCTAAGCTCGATGAGCTGACGGCATTGCTCGAACGTGTCGCGCGTAAATCTTAAGGAGAACGGGATGGCTGGTAAAAAGAATACTGAAAAAGAAGGCAGCTCGTGGATCGGGAAGGTCGAAGACTACTCCCGCAAGATCTGGCTGGCTGGTTTAGGCGTGTACTCGAAGATCGACACTGACGGCAGCAAGCTCTTCGATACATTGGTTAAGGACGGCGAGAAAGCCGAGAAGCTCACCAAGAGCGCTGTCGGCAAGAAAGTTGATGCCGCCAAGGACTCCGCTTCGTCGGCCAAGTCGCGCATCAGCGGTGTGAAAGATCGTGCACTGGGCAAATGGGATGAGTTGGAAGGGGCTTTCGACAAGCGCCTGAACAGCGCCATTTCGCGCCTGGGTGTACCGAGCCGCAATGAGGTCAAGGCACTGCACAGCAAGGTCGATACCCTGACCAAGCAAATCGAAAAACTCACCGGTGCCAAGGTCGCGCCTGTTGCGGCGAAAACCGCGGCGGCCAAACCAGCAGCCAAAAGCGTAGCCAAACCATTGGCCAAGGCTGCCGCTAAACCGGCAACCAAAACTGCCGCGGCGAAACCTGCAGCCAAAGCGGCCGCCAAACCAGCCGCAAAACCGGCGGCCAAACCTGCAGCTAAAACCGCAGCAGCCAAACCCGCCGTTGCGAAAAAGCCAGCAGCCAAGAAGCCTGTAGTGAAAAAACCGGCCGCCCCGAAAGCGGCTGCACCGAAACCAGTAGTGGCTGCCGCCAAGCCGGTAACACCGGTCAGCACGGCGAACTCCGCCACTGCTCCGACACCTGCTGTAACCCCGACTGCTGCGCCGGCTCCATCGACGCCAACCAGTCAGTCCTGATGATCGTTCCCACGCTCCGCGTGGGAATGCCTCACCGGACGCTTCGCGTCCATTGCGGCAGTGACGCAGAGCGTCACCGGCTGCATTCCCACGCGGAGCATGGGAACGATCACGCCCGGCCTGCGAAGGTCGGGCGTTTTTGTTTGTGCATGGATTCTGGAAAGCACCACAAATCCGATGTGGGAGCGGGCTTGCTCGCGAAAGCGGTGGCTCAATCGACATCAATGTTGAATGATGAATAGCTTTCGCGAGCAAGCCCGCTCCCACAGGGTTAGTCGTGCTCTTCGAGGTACTGCAACGCCAACCGCTCGGTCGCAACCTTGACAGGCGGCAGCAAGTGCGGCGCCACCAGCATCATGATCTGATACACCACCAGTCGCACTTCACCTTCACGGTCGAGAATTCGCTGATAGTCCAGTGAGAACAGCAACGTCATGGTGATTTGTTCCACCAACTGCCCCAGCGCCTGGGTGTCACTGACCAACTGACCTTGAGCTTTCAATTGCGCCAGCAATGAAGCCAGTGTGCGCTTCAACGCATTGAGTAGATTGCGTATTCCCTTGGCCAGTTTCGGCAGGCGGCCGGCAAGGTTCGACAGGTCCTGGAACAGAAACCGGTAATGGGCCAGGCGTTCGATGATCAGGTGCAGGAACAGCCAGTAATCCTCGGGCGCCAATTCCACATCGGACGGTGGGTCGAGCAAGGGCGTCAACTCGGCCTGGAAGCGCTCGAACAGCCCGAGGATCAGCGGTTCCTTGCCGTGGAAATGGTAGTAGAGGTTGCCCGGGCTGATGCCCATTTCGTTGGCCACTTCCATGGTGGACACATTCGGTTCGCCCTTCTGATTGAACAACTGCAGGGCACATTCGAGAATCCGGTCGCGGGTTTTCATCCAGTCTTCTTAATGGTCGAGTCATGCCACGGCCATTGGCGGCCGTGGTTCGTTAAACGTCAGCGCACACGCACGTAAGTACCGGGTGCCGCCTCCATCGGTGGATAGTTCTGGTTGCCGAGGGCCATCCGGGTTTCGTGTTGTGCGCCGGAGCGTTCCTGAATCCAGTCCAGCCATTGCGTCCACCAACTACCGTCGACGCGCTTGGCGTCGTAATACCAGGCCCGCGGGTCGCTGCTCAGTTTCGGATTCTCGACGTAGTTGGCTTTCGGATTGTTCGGCGGGTTGAGAATGCTCTGTACATGACCGCTGTTGGACAGCACGAAGCGCCGCTCGCCCCCCAGCAGTAATGTCGAGCGATACACCGCATCCCATGGGGTGATGTGATCATTCATGCCTGCCACGCTGAAGCTGTCGACGGTGACTTTCTGCAGGTCGATCGGCGTGCCGCACACTTCCAGCCCGCCAGGATGACTCAGCGGGTTGTGCTTGAAGAAATCCAGCAGATCGCCATGAAACGCTGCTGGCAGACGCGTGTTGTCATTGTTCCAGTAGAGGATGTCGAACGCCGGCGGCTCCTTGCCCATCAGGTAGTTATTGACGAAGTAATTCCAGATCAAATCGTTGGGCCGCATCCAGGCAAACACCCTGGCCATGTCACTACCTTCCAGAACGCCCTTCTGATACGAGCGGCGCTTGGCCGCTTCCAGCGTTTGTTCATCGGCGAAGAGGGTAGCCGGGCTGTCTATCTGGCTGTCGAGCATGCTGACCAGGTAGGTCGCGCTGGACACCCGTCGTAGCTGCCGCTTGGCCTGCAAATGCCCTTGCAATGCGGCAATGGTCAGCCCACCGGCGCAAGCCCCCATCAGGTTGACCTCGCGCGCGCCGGAGATTGCCCGGCACACATTCATCGCTTCTTCGACGGCTTCGACATAAGACGACAGCCCCCATTCGCGATGACGCACATCGGGATTGCGCCAGCTGATAACGAAGGTCTGCAAACCGTTTTTAAGGGCGAACTGAACGAAGCTGTTGTTGGGGCTCAAATCGAAAATGTAGTACTTGTTGATCTGTGGCGGCACGATCAGCAATGGCTTGGAATACTGCTTTTCGCTCATCGGCTTGTACTGGATCAGCTCCAGCAGTTCATTGCGAAACACCACAGAGCCGGTAGTGGTGGCGACCGTTTTGCCCACCTCGAACGCTTGTTTGGTGACTTGTCTTGGCAGGCCGTTGTTGTGCAGGACATCGTCGACCAGATGGCCGATACCCCGCACCAGACTATTGCCGCCGGAGTTGAAAAATTCCTTGATCGCCAGCGGATTGAGCAGGGTGTTGGACGGCGCCACGGCGTCATTGATCAAGGCAAAGGCAAAGTGGGCGCGGGCACGATCGTCCGGGCTCATGTTGCTTTCGTCGATCCAGCTTTTGACTTCTTTCTGCCAGCTCAGATAGGCCTGCAGGCTGCGGCGATAAAAAGGATTGAGGCTCCACGTCGGGTCGGCAAAGCGACTGTCTTGCGGGTTGGTCGGATGCAGGGTTTCACCCAACAATACGCGGCCCAACTGGCCGCCCAGCTTCAAGGCATGCCGGGCCGTATACACCGGGTTGCGCAGGCCGTGGGTGGCCAGGCTGCGCAAGGTCGAAAGCAGGTCCCGGCCGCGCAGGCCGGTAACCGCACTCTGAGCATTGATGAATGCAGCGGGAGTGGGCAAAGAGCCCTTCGCTGGTTTGTCGCGCATGAGTTAACACTCCTTCGTCATCAGGCCAAAAACAAACACACCCGAACAAAACACCATAGACGTTGTTGCGGGTTGTTGCGCGGCACGGCCTCCTGCCGACTCCTTTTCATAAACAAAAGTCGGGATCGGTTAACCGCCCGATGGCGCCGGATGTGGATGCATTACTGCGCGCTGACGTTCTTCCTCAAGAAACTTCATGATGATCGGTGCCACCGCTTCGGCGCGGGTAATCAAGAACAGATGGCCGTCGTCGATGATGTGCAGTTGGGCGTTGGGAATTCGCCAAGCCAGCATGCGCATGTTGATCAGCGGGATCAGTGGGTCGTCGTCGCCGGCCAGTACCAGGGTTGGTTGATGGATTTTGTGCAGCCAGTGAATGCTGGTCCAGCCGAGGCCGGCGAACAGCTGCCAGTAATAACCGAGTTTGCCTGCCGAACGAACCCTGGCGGCGTGACTGGCTGCCAGGGTCGGATCGCGACGGAACGAGCCGCCGTAGATCATCGGTGCAATGCGGATCACATGGGAGGGCTGGATGTAGCGTCGCGGGCTGGCCATCATCATCAGCACTTTAGGCTTGCCCGGAACCATCACGGTGCCTGCCGCCGTGGCCGCCAGCACCAGCTTCTTGCAGCGCTCGGGATAGTCATGGGCGAACTGCTGCGCCAGAGCGCCGCCCCACGAAACGCCAATCACGTTGACTTGTCCGTAATCGAGATAGTCGAGCATTCGCGCCGTGAGTTTTGCCAGGCCCGAGAAGCGATAGGGTCGATTGGGCGTCGATGAGCCGCCGACACCGGGCACGTCGAAGGCGATGACTTCCAGGTCCGGATCCAGAGCCTGGACGAACGGGAATATCAGCTCCAGGTTGGCGCCGATGCCGTTGAAAATCAGCAAGGGCGTCAAGTGAGGCTTGCCGGGGCGTACCGCAGTGCGGAGGGTCTGGCCATCCAGGTTGACGGTACGAAAGACGAACGGTTGCGGCATGCACAGAGCCCTGTAGGTTTTAAACGCTGATCGAGCCGTCCCGGGCCGTCGCAGAATGTTCGAGGTTGGCCTCGAGAGTAATCGATAGAGATCGCGGCACCTCCCAGTGCCGCGGACTGCGAGTTATTTGAAGCTCAACGTTCATGCACGTAAGTACCTGGCGAAGCTTCGCCCGCTGGATAGGCCTTGTTGCCAAGGTTGGCGGGGGATTTTTTCAGCTTGCCCGAACGCTCGGCCTGCCACGCCTGCCAATGCAACCACCAGGAATCGGTGTGTTTGGTGGAGTTTTCCATCCATTCTTCGGCTTTGACCGGCATGTCGGTGCTGGTCATGTAGCGCGCTTTTGGATTGCCCGGAGGGTTCAGGATGCTTTGGATATGCCCGCTGCTGGACAGCACGAACTCGACCTTGCCACCGAACAGCTGCGCGGATTTGTAGCAGGACTTCCACGGGGTGATGTGGTCGTTGGTGCCGGCCAGGGAAAAGATGTCGGCGGTCACCTGCTTGAGGTCGATCGCTGTGCCGCACACTTCCAGTGCGTCGGGGCGGATCAGTGGGTTGTTTTTGAACATCTCGATCAGGTCGCCATGGAACGCGGCCGGCAAGCGAGTGGTGTCATTGTTCCAGAACAGGATGTCGAAAACCGGCGGCTCATTACCCAGCAAGTAGTTGTTGACCCAGTAGTTCCAGATCAGGTCGTTGGGGCGCATCCAGGCGAAGACTTTCGCCATGTCGCGACCTTCCAGCACACCGGCCTGGTAGGAATGGCGCTTGGCGGCTTCGAGGGTCTGCTCGTCGACGAACAGGGCCACATCGCTGTCCAGGGTGGTGTCCAGCACGCTGACCAACAGGGTGAGGGCGTTGACCTTCTTCTCGCCGATCGCTGCGTAGTGACCCAGCAGGGCGGTGCAGGTGATACCGCCGGAGCAGGCGCCAAGCATGTTCACGTCTTTGCTGCCGGTAATCGCGGTGACGACATCGACCGCTTCCTTCAGCGCTTCGATGTAGGTCGACAGACCCCACTCGCGCTGCTCCTTGGTCGGGTTACGCCAGCTGACGATGAATGTCTGCACGTTGTTGCGCAGGCAGAAGCGCGCCAGGCTCTTGTCCGGGCTCAGGTCGAAAACGTAGAACTTGTTGATCTGCGGTGGCACTACCAGCAGCGGGCGTTCATGCACCTGCTCGGTGATCGGTCGGTACTGGATCAGCTCCAGCACGTCATTGCGGAACACCACTGCGCCTTCGGTTACGCCCAGGCTCTTGCCGACTTCGAACGCGCCCATGTTGACCTGGCTCGGCATGCCGCCGTTGTGCACCAGATCCTTGGCCAGATGGGAGAGACCGTCGAGCAGGCTCTTGCCTCCGGTTTCGAAGAAGCGTTTGACCGCCGCCGGGTTGGCTGCCGTGTTGGTCGGGGCCATGGCTTCGGTCATGAGGTTAATCACGAAATGCCCGCGAGCGACGTCCTTGGGCGAAAGATTGCTGTCATCGATCCACGCGTGAAGCTCCTTGCGCCACGCCAGATAGGTTTGCAAATAACGTTTATAGAGCGGGTTCTGACTCCAGGCCGGATCAAGGAAGCGACGGTCATCACTTTGCGGTTGAAGCTCGGATTTTCCGAACAGCACGTTCTTCAGTTCGATGCCGAAATGAGCGACATGCCTGGCACTGTGGATGGGTTGTCTGATGGCCTGGGTCAGCACCATGCGGGCAGAGCCCAAGAGATCCTTTCTACGTAGTCCAACAACAGGATTCAGCCCCAAGGTATTTTCCGAAGCCTGAAATTTCAAGTCATCGTTAAGCTTGTTACTCATCTACGACGCTCCATTGTCCTGAGACGAGTACCTGAGCCCAGCTGTGTAGTCACACAGCAAACGCCAGGTACTACTGCTCGGGTGACCGTTAATTGCGAATAGCTACAAATGCACGGAACTTGCCAGCTCCATTGGTTACCCGAGTTTAATTTTTTTCGCAAGCGGGCCAATCGTTGCCACCGCAGCGAAGCATTCAAACAGATGGAATTAGAAAATGCCCTCTAAATAGCCAGAGGCCTGTATTAGAGCATCAGCTTGACGACCGATTCGTTCGGATCACGGGTCTTTCCAGCCGCTTTGAGTTCAGCAAGATAATCGTTCCAAAGATCTTCTTGGCGCACTGCCAGCTGGTACAGATATTCCCAAGTGAACAGGCCGCTGTCGTGGCCGTCGTCGAAGGTCAATTTCAGTGCGTACTGGCCGGCCGGTTCGACCTTGCTCAGGCCGACGCCGATCTTGCCAAATTGCAGGATAGGTTTGCCGTGGCCCTGGACTTCGGCGGAAGGAGAATGCACGCGAAGGAACTCGGCGGGCAGGTGATATTCCTCGCCGGACGCGTATTTGAGCGACAGGGTTTTTGAGGCTTTGTGGAGTTTGATGTCGGTGGGGAGTTGGGTCGTCATGGGGCCGATCTTCCGTCTGTATGGAGGCCCTGTGTCGACGGGTGACCTGTGGCGAGGGAGCTTGCTCCCGCTCGGCTGCGCAGCAGCCGTAAATTCGGTGAGTGTGGTCTGTCTGGCAGACCGCATTCACTGACTTTTGGGGCCGCTTCGCGACCCAGCGGGAGCAAGCTCCCTCGCCACAGAAGCCCGCTCACACAGATTGAGACCTACAGGATATAACGGGACAGGTCTTCGTTCTGCGCCAATTCGCCCAAGTGGCTGTTGACGTAATCGGCATCGATCAGGATCGGTTTGTCCTCGTGGGTGCTGGCCAGATCACCGGCGCTGAACGACACCTCTTCGAGCAGGCGCTCGAGCAGGGTGTGCAGGCGACGGGCACCGATGTTTTCGGTTTTCTCGTTGACCTGCCAGGCGATCTCGGCGAGACGCTTGATGCCGTCCGGGAGGAATTCGATGAGCAGACCTTCGGTTTTCAGCAGTGCACAATATTGCTCGGTGAGCGATGCATGCGGTTCGCTGAGGATGCGCTCGAAATCTTCCGGGCTCAGGGCCTTGAGTTCGACCCGAATCGGCAGGCGACCTTGCAGCTCCGGCACCAGATCGCTCGGCTTGCTCAGGTGGAACGCACCGGAAGCGATGAACAGGATGTGGTCAGTCTTGACCATGCCCAGTTTGGTGTTGACGGTGCAGCCTTCAATCAGCGGCAGCAAGTCGCGCTGTACGCCCTCACGGGACACGTCGACGCCCCCGGAGTTGCCTCGCTTGGCAACCTTGTCGATTTCGTCGATGAACACGATGCCGTGCTGCTCGACGGCTTCCAGGGCCTTGGCCTTCAATTCTTCTTCGTTGACCAGGCGACCGGCTTCTTCGTCGCGAACCAGTTTCAGCGCTTCCTTGACCTTGAGCTTGCGGTTTTTGCGCTTGCCCTTGCCCATGTTGGCGAACAAGCTCTGCAGCTGGTTGGTCATTTCTTCCATGCCTGGTGGCGCGGAGATATCGACGCCGGACACTTCGGCCACTTCGATTTCGATCTCCTTGTCATCCAGCTGACCTTCACGCAGGCGCTTACGGAACAGCTGACGGGTGTTGGAATCGGCCGACGGTGCAGCGTCCTCGTTGCTGAAGCCCATGCGTGCCGGTGGCAGCAAGGCGTCGAGGATGCGTTCTTCGGCAGCGTCTTCGGCGCGGTGGCGAACCTTGGTCATTTCCTGTTCGCGCAGCAGTTTGATCGCGGCGTCGGCCAGATCACGAATGATCGATTCGACATCGCGGCCGACGTAGCCCACTTCGGTGAACTTGGTCGCTTCGACCTTGATGAACGGCGCGTTGGCGAGCTTGGCCAGGCGACGGGCAATCTCGGTTTTACCGACACCGGTCGGGCCGATCATCAGGATGTTCTTGGGGGTGACTTCGACGCGCAGCTCTTCAGGTAGCTGCATCCGGCGCCAGCGGTTACGCAAGGCGATGGCGACGGCGCGTTTGGCATCGTCCTGGCCGATGATATGGCGATTGAGTTCGTGGACGATTTCACGGGGGGTCATGGGCATAATAATTGGCGGTCCTCAAGCAGAAGTGAGCCGTGGCGCAATGGCCTGCACAGGCTTACTCAGCGAGATCCTGCTCCTCGATGGTGAAGGTGTGGTTGGTGAATACGCAGATGTCGCCGGCGATGCCGAGCGCTGTTTCGACGATTTCCCGCGCCGACAAATCGGTTTTCTTCAACAGGGCACTCGCGGCAGCCTGGGCGTAACCGCCGCCGGAACCCATGGCGATCAGGCCTTCTTCAGGCTCAACCACGTCACCGTTGCCGGTGATGATCAGGGAGGCATCTTTGTTGGCGACCGCGAGCATGGCTTCGAGGCGGCTCAAGGAGCGGTCGGTGCGCCATTCTTTGGCGAGTTCGACGGCGGCGCGAACCAGGTGGCCCTGATGTTTCTCGAGCTGGCCTTCGAAACGCTCGAAGAGGGTGAAGGCGTCAGCGGTGGCCCCGGCAAAACCGGCGATAACCTGGCCGTGGTAGAGGCGGCGAACTTTCTTCGCGTTGCCTTTCATCACGGTATTGCCGAGCGAAACCTGGCCGTCGCCGCCCATGACGACTTTGCCGTGGCGGCGAACTGAAACGATGGTGGTCAAGGGAGAGTCTCCACGCAGCGGGGCGAAAATGCCTTATGCCAACTCATATGGGGGTGGTGGAGCGTTTTTCAACTGTAGGACGCGGCGGGGGACGAGCGGTGCGAGGCGCGTAGGAGCTGCCGAAGGCTTGATCGTTCCCACGCTCTGCGTGGGAATGCCTCAAGGGACGCTCCGCGTTCCAGCTCTAGAAAGGGACGCGGAGCGTCCCGGGCTGCATTCCCACGCGGAGCGTGGGAATGATCATGAAGGGTCAGCGGCTTTGGCGTTGTTGTAACAACAGGTTGCTGAAGCCGCTGCCCGCCAGTTGCTTCTGAGCGGTTGTCAGCTGTTCGCGGTTGCTGAACGGACCAACCAGCACCCGATACCAGGTCTCGTCCTTCACCGTGCCGGACTCAACCGCCACGGCCTGACCCAGCAGGATGATCTGCGCACGCACCTTGTCGGCATCGGCTTCCTTGCGGAACGAACCGGCCTGCAGGAAGAACTTGGTCACCGGCGCAGCTTTCGCCACGGGCGGCGCTGGCGGCGGGGTGATGCCGGCCAATGCCGCTTGAGCCCTGGCCGTGTCGATCTTCGCCGCTTCCGCAGGCGTCACCGGCGTGGTCGGAATGGCCGGCACTTGTGGTGTCGGCAGGGTTTTCTCCGGCACTGCGTCCGGCGGCACGATGACTTCCGATTCCGGCAGCAAGGTGTAGAAATCGTACTTCGGCTTCACCGGTTGCGTCGGGCTCGGCGGAGTCTTGTTGGCCTCGGCGATCTTGGTGGCTTTCTGCTGCTCGATCTTCTCGCGCTTGACGGTATCGCTGCCCTTGCCCGGCTCCAGCTTCATCAGGAACACAATGAACGCACCGACCGTCAGGCCGATGGCCATCCACAGCCAGCCCGGGATCGGTTGCTTTGCAGGAGCTTGGTAACGGCTGGCGCCACGCTTGGGTGCAGGTTTTTTCTTGGCAGCCAACTTACATGCGCTCCAGAGTTTCCAGACCCAAGAGTTCCAGGCCTTGCTTGAGAGTGCGGCCGGTCAGCGCGGCGAGGCGCAGGCGGCTCTGCATTTGCACCGGGGTGTCGGCGCCGAGGATCGGGCAGTTCTCGTAGAAGCTGGAGAACAGGCCGGCGACATCGTACAGGTAGGTGCAGAGGATGTGCGGCGTGCCTTTGTCGGACACGTTATTCAGGATCTCGCCGAACTGCGCCAGTTTCGCCGCCAGCTCATGTTCGTGTGCGGCTTCGAGGACGATTTGCCCTTCGACTTCGCTGAAATCCTTGCCGAGTTTGCGGAACACGCCGGCCACCCGGGTGTAGGCGTACAGCAGATACGGCGCGGTGTTGCCTTCGAAGTTCAGCATCAGGTCGAAGTTGAAGCTGTAATCGCTGGTGCGGTGCTTGGACAGGTCGGCGTATTTCACGGCGCCAATGCCCACGACCTTGGCGATGTTGCGCAACTCGTCTTCGGCAAGCTCCGGGTTCTTCTCTTTCACCAGGGTGTAGGCGCGTTCCTGGGCTTCGGTCAGCAGGTCGATCAGCTTCACGGTGCCGCCATCACGGGTCTTGAACGGACGGCCGTCGGCGCCGTTCATGGTGCCGAAGCCCATGTGTTCCATTTCCATCGGGTGCGTCACGAAGCCGGCCAGGCGCGCGACCTGGAACACTTGCTGGAAGTGCAGGGCCTGGCGCTGGTCGACGAAGTACAGCGCGCGATCGGCCTTGAGCTTGCCGCTACGGTAGCGCACGGCGGCCAGGTCGGTGGTGGCGTAGAGGTAGCCGCCGTCAGCCTTGACGATGATCACCGGCAGCGGGTCGCCGTCGGCGTTCTTGAATTCGTCGAGGAACACGCATTGAGCGCCGTTGCTCTCGACCAGCAGGCCAGCGGTCTTGAGGTCGTTGACCACGTTGATCAGGTCGTCGTTGTAGGCGCTTTCGCCCATTACGTCGGCCATGGTCAGTTTGACGTTCAGCAATTCGTAGATTTTCTGGCAGTGCGACAGCGAGATGTCTTTGAACTTGGTCCACAGCGCCAGGCAGTCCGGGTCGCCGGCTTGCAGCTTGACCACCAGGCCGCGGGCGCGATCGGCGAATTCTTCGGATTCGTCGAAGCGTTGCTTGGCGGCGCGGTAGAAGTTCTCCAGATCCGACAGCTCATCACTGGTGATCGGGTTTTCCTGCAGGTAAGCCATCAGCATGCCGAACTGGGTGCCCCAGTCGCCAACGTGGTTCTGGCGGATCACTTCGTCGCCGAGGAACTCCAGAACCCGAGCCACGCCGTCGCCGATGATGGTCGAGCGCAAGTGGCCGACGTGCATCTCTTTGGCCAGGTTCGGGGCCGACAGGTCAACCACGGTGCGCTGCACCGGACCGGCTTTGCGCACGCCGATGTGGTCGTCGGCCAGCGCCGCGTCCAGGCGGGTCGCCAGGGCTTGCGTGTTCTGGAAGAAGTTCAGGAAGCCAGGGCCGGCGATTTCGGCTTTGGAGACGTTCTCGTCAGCCGGCAGCGCGGCGATGATTTTCTCGGCCAGGTCACGGGGCTTCATGCCCGCAGGCTTGGCCAGCATCATGGCGATGTTGCTGGCGAAGTCGCCGTTTTTCTTGTCACGGGAGTTTTCCACCTGGATCGCCGGCGACAGGCCTTCAGGCAACACACCTTCGTTGACGAGTTGGGTGATGGCTTGTTGGATCAGCTGGCGAATGGTGTCTTTCATGGTCTTCTCTTTCGACCGCTAGCGCGGCGGCGCTTCGATGCGCTGGTGGAAAAACTGGGCATTATCCGTTGCGAAGACGGGCTTGCCAACTATAGCGGGCAGGTTATGGATATGTGGTGACAAATCGACCGCTATCGCGGGCAAGCCCGCTCCCACAGGGTAAGTGGTGTGACGTAGAGCATGTAAGCAACGCAGATCCCTGTGGGAGCCGGGCTTGCCCGCGATAGCGATCTTGAATTCAATACAAATCGACCGGATCTACATCCAGGGACCAGCGCACCGCCCGCCCACTCGGCATCTGCTCCAAAACCAGCAACCAACTGCTCAGCAATCGATGCAGCGGCGCCCGGGCCGTGGCTTGCAGCAACAACTGCGCGCGATAACGCCCGGCCCGGCGCTCCATCGGTGCAGGCACCGGCCCCAGCAACTCAATCCCGGTCAGATTCTGCTCGGCCAGCAAACGCTCGGCCTCGCTGCACGCTTCATCGAGGAAGCCTTCGGCCTGCCCCGGTTTATGCGCTTCGGCCCGCAGCAGCGCGAGATGCGCAAACGGCGGCAGACCGGCGGAGCGGCGTTCGCTCAACGCCTGTTCGGCAAAGGCGAAATAGCCCTGTTCGGTCAGTTGCACCAGCAGCGGATGGTCCGCCAGGTGCGTCTGGATAATCACTTTGCCCGGTTCTTCGGCCCGCCCCGCGCGCCCGGCGACCTGGACGATCAACTGCGCCATGCGTTCGCTGGCGCGGAAATCGCCGGAGAACAGTCCGCCGTCGGCATCCAGAATCGACACCAGGGTCACCCGTGGAAAGTGGTGCCCTTTGGCAAGCATTTGTGTGCCGACCAGAATGCACGGCTGGCCTTTTTGAATGGTGGCGAACAGTTGATTCATCGCGTCTTTGCGTGAAGTGCTGTCGCGGTCGACCCGCAGCACCGGGACGTCCGGAAACAGAATCCCCAGGCGTTCTTCGGCGCGCTCGGTACCGGCGCCCACAGGCCGCAGATCGACCTTGCCGCACTTCGGGCAATGACGGGGCACTCGTTCGACGTAGCCACAATGGTGGCAACGCAGTTCGCCGGAGCGCTGGTGCACGGTCATTCGCGCGTCGCAGCGCTGGCATTCAGACATCCAGCCGCAGTCGTGGCAGAGCAGCGTCGGGGCGAACCCTCGGCGGTTGAGGAAAACCAGCACTTGCTGGCCGGCGGCCAGGGTCTGACCGATGGCTTGCTGCATTGGTCCGGAAATGCCGCTGTCCAGCGGACGACTTTTCACGTCCAGGCGCAGGAACCGTGGTTGCTTGGCGCCACCGGCCCGCTCATTCAGGCGTAAGAGACCGTAACGACCGGTGTAGGCGTTTTGCAGGCTTTCCAGCGAAGGTGTGGCGGATCCGAGGACAATCGGGATGTTTTCCTGCCGGGCGCGGACCAGTGCCAGGTCGCGGGCGTGGTAGCGCAGACCTTCCTGCTGTTTATAAGAGCCGTCGTGCTCTTCATCGATGATGATCAGGCCGGGGTTTTTCATCGGCGTGAACAGTGCCGAACGGGTACCGATAATAATGTCGGCCTCACCATCCCGTGCCGCCAGCCAGGCTTCCAGGCGTTCGCGGTCATTGACTGCGGAGTGGATCAGCGCGATGCGCGCATTGAAGCGCTGCTCGAAGCGCGCCAGGGTTTGCGGGCCGAGGTTGATCTCCGGGATCAGCACCAGGGCTTGCTTACCGGTCTCGAGGGTTTCGCGGATCAGCTGCAAATAGACTTCGGTCTTGCCGCTGCCGGTGACGCCAGCCAGCAGGAACGCGTGATAACTGTCGAATCCGGCGCGAATCGCTTCATAAGCGGCGCGCTGTTCCGGGTTGAGCGGCAATTCCGGTTGCGCTAGCCAGTGTTCGTGGCGGGCGCCGGGGGCGTGCTTGCGGATTTCGACTTGCACCAGATCCTTGGCCAGCAACAGATCGAGGCTGTCCTTGCTCAGCATCAGTTTGCTCAGCAACTGATGAGCGACGCCATGGGGATGCTGGGACAGGGTTGCCAAGGCTTCACGCTGGCGTGGTGCGCGGGCGATGCGCGGATCATCGAGGCTGGCGCCGGGTGCGGCGGACCAAAAGCGTTCCTGACGAGCCTCGGCCAGTTCACCCTGACGCAACAACACTGGCAGCGCCCAACTCAACGTGTCGCCGAGGCTGTGCTGGTAATACTGAGAGGTCCACAGGCACAGCTTGAACAGCGCGGGCGGCAGCGGCGGCGTGGCGTCGAGCAGCGCCAGGGCCGGTTTGAGCTTTTCTACCGGCACTTCGCTGGTGTCGGTGACCTCCACCAGAATCCCGATCATCTCCCGCCGACCGAACGGCACCCGCAAGCGCATGCCAGGGTGCAACTGGGCACGCAAGATACCGGCCGGGGCACGATAATCGAACAGGCGGCGCAGGGGCGAAGGCAGGGCGAGGCGCAAAATGGCGTTGGGCACGCGGGGGGATCTCTCTGGGCGGGCAGTAAGAAAGGCTGAGCGCAACCCCTGTGGGAGCGGGCTTGCCCGCGAAAACGGTGCAACAGCCACCTGAGATGTTGAATGTTACGGACTCTTCGCGAGCGAGCCCGCTCCCACAGGGATTGCTCTTGAGGTCGGGAGCCTAGCAGACGACTGGTTTAAGCGACAGCTTGCGTGAATGGCATTGTCTGGTAGAATCCGCGGCCTAATTACGTGCGGTATTCAACAATGGTGTTGAGTGGCGGCACGCTAGCCTGAGGAATACATCATGAAAGCCGATATCCATCCAACATACGAAATCACCGCAGTTACCTGCAGCTGTGGCAACAAGTTCGAAACTCGTTCGAACCTGGCCAAGCCTCTGGCGATCGACGTATGCAACGAGTGCCACCCGTTCTACACCGGTAAGCAGAAGACTCTGGATACTGGCGGTCGTGTACAGCGCTTCGCAGACCGTTTCGGCGCTTTCGGCAAGAAAGCTCCTGCTGCTGCAGAGTAAGGTCGAAAGCCCCGTGGGCTTTTCCTTGCTGATGAAAAAGGCGTCCCTCGCGGGCGCCTTTTTTGTGTCCGCGATTTGGCTTTCCGGTGCCCAGGCCTTCTGCCCGGCACCGAGCGGGCTCACGTCGGTCACGGTGCAGCGCGTGGTGGATGGCGACACTTTGCGTCTGAGCGATGGCCGCAGCGTGCGCATGATCGGTTTGAATACGCCGGAGCTGGGCAAGCAGGGGCGTTCTGACGAGCCGTTCGCCGTGGCCGCGCGCAAACGCCTTGAAGCTCTGGTGGCCGCCAGCGACGGGCGGGTCGGTTTACTGCCGGGTAAAGAAAGCAAGGACCATTACGGCCGCACCCTGGCTCATGTCTACAGTGTCGATGGGGCCAACCTCGAAGCGCAGATGCTCGCCGAGGGGCTCGGTTTTCAGGTGGCGGTGGCACCGAATGTCGATTTGGTCGCCTGCCAGCAAGCGGCTGAACGCAGTGCTCGTCGGGCCGGTCTCGGGCTGTGGCGACAATCACCTGTATTGAAAGCGGAGCAGATCAGCGCATCCGGTTTCGCCATGCTCAGTGGTCGTGTGAGCAAGGTTCAGCGCAATCGCGGCGGGGTTTGGATCGAGTTGCAGGATTCGGTTGTATTGCGGGTTGCACCCAATCTGCTGGAGCAATTCGATGTCGCATCGCTTGAAAAGCTCAAAGGCAAGCAAATCGAGGCTCGTGGCTGGGTAGTGGATCGTTCGCGCCGCGGTGGGTTGAAACCGGGGCAGGCGCGCTGGCTTCTGCCGCTGACCGATCGAGCGATGTTGCAGACAGCACCGTAAGAAAAAGTTGTAGACATTTTTCATGTTGATTGTGAACAGTCTATCCCTTGTGTTCCGTGGCTCTTGGCCCAAAGTCGTAGGGCCGGGCGCTTGACAGGGGTGACTGGTCAGTCTTGTGAGGACTTTGCGAGGCGAGTATCCTCGGCGGTCCGTCTGTCCAACAGTAAAAAGCGGAATGCCCCTATGTCTGATCTGAAAACTGCCGCTCTCGAATATCACGCCCATCCCCGTCCAGGGAAGCTGAGTGTCGAGCTCACCAAGGCCACCGCTACCGCCCGCGATCTGTCGCTGGCCTACAGCCCCGGCGTAGCCGAACCAGTACGCGAAATCGCCCGCGATCCTGAACTGGCCTACAAATACACCGGCAAGGGCAACCTGGTTGCAGTCATTTCCGATGGCACCGCGATTCTCGGCCTGGGTAACCTCGGCCCATTGGCTTCCAAGCCAGTTATGGAAGGTAAGGGCGTGCTGTTCAAGCGCTTCGCCGGCATCGACGTGTTCGACATCGAAGTCGACTCCGAAAGCCCGCAAGCCTTCATCGACACCGTCAAGCGTATTTCCATTACCTTCGGTGGCATCAACCTGGAAGACATCAAGGCGCCTGAGTGCTTTGAGATCGAACGCGCTCTGATCGAGCAGTGCGATATTCCGGTATTCCACGATGACCAGCACGGCACCGCAATCGTTACTGCGGCCGGCATGATCAACGCCCTGGAAATCGCTGGCAAAACCCTGGCTGACGCCAAGATCGTCTGCCTGGGCGCCGGTGCTGCCGCCATCTCCTGCATGAAATTGCTGGTGAGCATGGGCGCCAACATCGAAAACATCTACATGGTTGACCGTACCGGCGTGATCCACTCCGGCCGTGACGACCTGAACCAGTACAAGGCTGTGTTCGCTCACGCGACCGAGAAGCGCACCCTGGCTGACGCGCTGGAAGGCGCTGACGTGTTCGTTGGCCTGTCCGGCCCGAACCTGCTGAGTGCTGAAGGCCTGAAATCCATGGCGGCCAACCCGATCGTGTTCGCGTGCTCTAACCCGGATCCGGAAATCTCCCCGGAACTGGCGCACGCCACCCGTAACGACGTGATCATGGCCACCGGCCGTTCGGACTACCCGAACCAGGTCAACAACGTACTGGGCTTCCCGTTCATCTTCCGTGGTGCCCTGGACGTTCGCGCCAAGCGCATCAACGAAGAAATGAAAGTGGCTGCCGCCAACGCCCTGCGTGAACTGGCCAAGCTGCCAGTGCCTCAGGAAGTGTGCGACGCCTACGGCGGCATCAAGCTGGAATTCGGTCGTGAGTACATCATTCCGAAACCAATGGATGCCCGTCTGATCACCCTGATCTCCGATGCCGTGGCCAAGGCTGCGATCGAGACCGGTGTGGCGACCCTGCCGTATCCGAAGAACTACCCGCTGAAAAGCGTGGATGACGTGTTCAACGGCTAAGCCGTTGTAGCGCATCAACCAAAAGCCCCGGCTCTCGCGAGTCGGGGCTTTTTTGTATCTGAGAGTTTGATCGTTCCCACGCTCTGCGTGGGAATGCCTCAAGGGACGCTCCGCGTTCCAGCTCTAGAAAGGGACGCGGAGCGTCCCGGGCTGCATTCCCACGCAGAGCGTGGGAATGATCGGCAGGCCAAAAAAACCCCGCTCTTCTTTCGAAGGCGGGGCTTTTGCGTTGCGCTATCCGATCAGAACAAATCGATCGGCGCTGCCTCATCGGCTGGCAGCGGGCTGCCCGGTACATTGCCGTTGCTCAGCTCGTTAACCGACGGTGGTGTGTCTTCGGCCTTGAACAGTTCGAAGTAGGCACCTGGCGTACTTGGGGTGGCCGCGCGGCCGCTGATCGGGTCGACGCGCAGGCTGAGAATGCCTTCGGGTTCCGCTTGGGTGTGGGGCGGTTTGTCTTTGAGGGCCGCCGCCATGTAGTTCATCCAGATCGGCAAGGCAACGGTGCCGCCGAACTCGCGTTTGCCCAGGCTTTCCGGTTGGTCGAAGCCGGTCCAGACGGTGGTCACGTAATCGGCGTTGTAGCCGGAGAACCAGGCGTCCTTGGATTCGTTGGTGGTACCGGTCTTGCCCGCGATGTCGCTGCGACCCAGCGCCAGCGCACGGCGGCCGGTGCCGAGTTTGATCACATCCTCAAGCATGCTGTTGAGGATGTAAGTGGTGCGCCCATCGATGATGCGCTCGGCCACGGCCGGCGTTTGTGGCATTGGCTGGGCGCTCGGTGCTTCGCCTGGAGTAGCGTTGACCGTGAAGGTGTCAGAGGCCGGCATGGCGATGCCATCGCTGGCTACGGTGCCTTTCGGAACGCTCGGCGGGTTGGCGACAAATAGCGTGTCGCCGTTGCGGCTTTCGATCTTGTCGATGATGTACGGGGTGATCTTGTAGCCGCCATTGGCGAAGGTGGCCCAGCCGGTGGCGATTTCCATTGGCGTCAGGGTCGCGGTACCCAGGGCCAGGGACAGGTTGCGCGGCAGGTCCTGCTTGTTGAAGCCGAACTTGCTGATGTAGTCGATGGTGCGGTCGACACCCAGCGCTTGCAGCAGGCGGATCGATACCAGGTTGCGCGACTTGTAGAGCGCTTCACGCATGCGGATCGGGCCGAGGAAGGTGTTGGTGTCGTTCTTCGGACGCCAGACTTTGTCCAGGTACTCGTCGACGAACACGATCGGTGCGTCGTTCACCAGGCTGGCGGCGGTATAGCCGTTGTCCAGGGCGGCGCTGTAGACGAACGGCTTGAAGCTCGAACCCGGCTGACGTTTGGCCTGCATGGCGCGGTTGTAGTTGCTCTGCTCGAAGGCGAAACCGCCGACCAGCGAACGAATGGCACCGTTCTGCGGGTCGAGGGAAACCAGCGCGCCTTGAGCCTGCGGAATCTGGCTGAATTTGAGCGAACCATCTGGCTGACGCTGTACGCGAATCAGATCACCGACCTGTGCGACATCCGACGGCTGCTTCGGATTGGCGCCCATGCTGTTGGTGTTCAGGAACGGACGAGCCCACTTCATGGTTTCCCAGGCGACGTGCTCTTCGCCGGTACCCGTGCGGGTCAACACCTGCACGCCGTTCTTGTCGACCTGGGTCACGATCGCCGGTTCCAGGCCGCTGATGATTCGCTGTTTGGTCAACTCCTGAGTCCAGGCCTCTCGGGTTTTACCCGGCAGGCGTGACTCGGGGCCGCGATAACCGTGCCGTTGGTCGTAGGTCATCAAGCCTTCATGAACCGCGGTGTTGGCCATCTCCTGCAAATTGCTCGGCACCGTGGTGGTGACACGGAAACCTTCGGTATACGCATCGCTGCCATAACGGCCGACCATTTCGGCGCGGGCCATTTCGGCGACGTATGGCGCGTTCACTTCCGGAGTCGGCACATGGTAGCTGGCGTTCAGCGGCTCATTGATCGCAGTGGTGTAGTCGGCTTCGGTGATTTTGCCGAGCTTATACATGCGTCCCAGGATCCAGTCTCGACGCTCTTTGCTGCGGGTCGGGTTGGCCAGCGGGTTGAAGCGCGACGGAGCTTTTGGCAGACCGGCGATCATCGCCATCTGCGCCAGGCTCACGTCACGAATCGACTTGCCGTAATAAACCTGCGCCGCTGCTTCGATGCCGTAGGCGCGGTTGCCCAGATAGATCTTGTTGACGTACAGCTCGAGGATCTCGTCCTTGGTCAACTGTCGTTCGATCTGAAGGGCCAGGAGGATTTCGGTGGTTTTGCGCGAGAAGCTGCGTTCGCTGGTCAGGAAGAAGTTCTTCGCTACCTGCATGGTGATGGTGCTGCCGCCGGACTGAATATGTCCGCTCTTTACCAGCTGGGTGGCGGCACGCATCAGGCTGCTGGGATCGACGCCGTAGTGGTTGGCGAAATTGTCGTCCTCAGCACTTAGTAACGCATTAATGAAATTGGGGGGAATGTCGGCGAAACGGATTGGCGTACGGCGCATTTCGCCAAATTCTGCGATCAACTTGTTGTCGCTGCTGTACACCCGCAAAGGAATCTGCAACTGAATACTTCTCAGCGCCTCCACGGATGGCAATCCGGGGCTAAGGTAAAGAAAAGCGCCGCTCAGACCCAGGAGCAGTCCGCAGAAAACGGCGACGATGGACCAACCGAAAAATTTCAGCAGACGAATCAAGGCTTTTGGATATCCAGGGTAAAAAATGAATTAGGCATCAGGGTTCAGGCTATACAGAGAATGACCCGCGCTTGCAGTGAAAGCGGAAAAAACGCTCAGCATTATAAGCATTTTTCCGTCGGGGGCGTCATTTGCGCTTCTGTCAAGACGGAGGGTATTGAACGCAATGGATATTACAGAGTCCGTAACTCACGGATAGTCATAGGGAATTGGTAGTGCTAGGACTCTTCAATAAAAAAGCCAATACGCTTCTGGGGATCGACATCAGCTCCACGTCGGTGAAGCTACTGGAGCTAAGTCGTCAAGGCGACCGGTACCGGGTCGAGGCCTATGCGGTCGAACCGCTGCCCGCCAGTGCCGTGGTCGAGAAAAATATCGCCGAGCTCGAAGGGGTGGGGCAGGCGCTTGCGCGGGTGCTATCCAAGGCCAAAACCAGCCTCAGGAACGTGGCCGTCGCTGTGGCCGGTTCAGCGGTCATCACCAAGACCATCGAGATGGACGCCGGTCTTTCCGACGACGAGATGGAAAACCAACTGAAGATCGAGGCCGATCAGTACATCCCTTATCCTCTGGATGAAGTGGCGATCGATTTCGAAGTGCAAGGCGTGTCGGCGCGCAACCCCGAGCGGGTCAATGTGCTGCTGGCGGCGTGTCGCAAGGAAAACGTCGAGGTCCGTGAAGCGGCCCTGGCTCTGGCCGGGCTGACCGCGCGCGTGGTCGACGTCGAAGCTTATGCCCTGGAGCGATCGTTCGGCCTGCTGGCAACCCAGCTGGCCGCCTCTCAGGAGCGTCTGACCGTGGCGGTGGTCGATATCGGCGCCACCATGACCACCCTGAGCGTGCTGCACAACGGGCGGATCATCTACACCCGCGAACAATTGTTCGGCGGCCGTCAACTGACGGAAGAGATCCAGCGTCGTTATGGCTTGACGGTCGAACAGGCGGGGTTGGCGAAGAAGCAGGGCGGTTTGCCGGACGATTACGTCAGCGAGGTCTTGCAGCCGTTTCGTGATGCGTTGGTGCAACAGGTGTCGCGTTCATTGCAGTTTTTCTTTGCCTCTGGCCAGTACAACTCGGTCGATCACATTCTTCTGGCCGGCGGCACCGCCTCGGTCCCCGGGCTGGAGCGATTGATCGAGCAGCGACTGGGTACGCCGACCCAGGTCGCCAACCCTTTCTCCGACATGACCCTGAGCAGCAAGGTCAACGCCGGTGCCCTGGCGAGCGACGCTCCGGCACTGATGATCGCTTGCGGGCTGGCCCTCAGGAGTTTCGACTGATGGCGCGGATCAATCTTTTACCCTGGCGTGAAGAGTTGCGCGAAGGGCGTCGCAAACGCTTTTTACTGGCGTTGGTCGGTGTGTTGGTGGGCTCGGTGGGAGCGCTGCTGATTGCGGACCAGGTCATTAACAGCGCCATTAATCGGCAAGTCGCCCGTAACGATTACATCGGCAAGCAGATTGCCGTGGTCGACGAGCGGATCAAACAGATCAGCGATCTGAAGGCCCGCCGACAGCAACTCGTCGAACGCATGCGCATTATTCAGGACCTGCAAGGCAACCGGCCGATCAGCGGGAGGATTTTCGATCAATTGGCGCGTACCTTGCCGGACGGAGTTTATTTCACCGAAGTGAAAATGGTCGGCAAAACCGTGTCCATCACCGGCGCGGCGGAATCCAACAACCGGGTTTCGGATCTGATGCGCAATCTTGATGCCTCCGATTGGTTCGATGCGCCCAACCTCACGGAAGTCAAGGCGACCACCGCCGGTCAGCTGGATCAGGCCAATGTTTTTCAGTTGACCGTCCGTCAGACCCAGCCCGCGATTGTGGGGGGCGCTAAATGAAACCATCCGAATGGTTCGAAGGGTTCCGCCAGATCGACATCAACGATCTGGACACCAACAACATGGGTTCCTGGCCTCCGGCGATCAAGGTCCTGGCGAGTGTCCTGCTGATGGTCCTGGTGCTAACCCTGGGCTACAGCTTCTTGATCAGTGACCTGCAAAACCACCTGGAACTCAGGCGCGAGGAAGAATCGACGCTCAGGGAGCAATTCGCGACCAAAGCCCATATGGCGGCGAATCTGGAGCTGTATACCCAGCAGATGAAGGAAATGGAAAACTCCTTCGGCATGCTTTTGCGGCAATTGCCCAGCGACACCGAAGTGCCCGGCCTGCTGGAGGACATCACCCGCACCGGCCTGGGCAGCGGCCTGGACTTCGAAGAAATCAAGCTGCTCCCGGAGGTCACCCAGCAGTTCTACATCGAGCTCCCTATCCAGATCACCGTCACCGGCGCTTATCACGACCTGGCCACTTTTGTCAGCGGCGTGGCCGGGCTGCCACGGATCGTCACCCTGCATGACTTCGACCTGGCGCCGGCTAATCCCGATGGCGGTCCGAAGTTGCGTATGAGCATCCTTGCCAAGACCTATCGCTACAACGACAAGGGGTTGCAGAAATGAGCCCGATTCGTTGCCTGTCGATGGTTATGTGTCTGGTCATCCTGGCCGGTTGTGGCGGCGACAATGATTTCAGCGACCTGGACGCCTACCTGAACGAAGTGCGCCTGCGTGCCCCCGGCAAAATTGAACCAACGCCGACATTCCGGTCTTACCCGACATTCACCTATAACGCTGCCAACCTGCGTAGCCCGTTCTCCCGGCAGGTCAGAGTCGATCTGGCCGGTCAGAAGCACGGCTCGCGTAACGTCAAACCCGACCCCAACCGGGTCAAGCAGTACCTCGAAGGTTTCAACATCGAACAGTTTGAAATGGTCGGCACCCTCTCCAATGCAACCGGCTCCTTTGCGCTGCTGCGCGGGGCAGGCGGTGTGCATCGGCTGAAAGTCGGCGATTACCTGGGGCGTAACGATGGGCGGATCGTCGCCATCAGCGGTTCGCAAGTCGATGTGGTCGAAATCGTTCCTGACGGCGAAGGTGCCTGGCTGGAACGGCCGCGGACCATCCCTTTGAAAGAGCACTCATAGTGGAACTCGAATAATGAACAGGATTTTATCAACCTTCGGTATTTCGCTATGGATAGCGTTTCTGTCGCCGATGGTACTGGCGGCCAACCTCAAAGCGCTGGATGTCGCCGCGCTGCCCGGTGACCGTGTCGAGTTGAAGTTGTCGTTCGATGGGCCACCACCGCAGCCCCACGGTTACACGACAGAGCAGCCTGCGCGGATTGCGCTGGACCTGCCTGGGGTCACCAGTCAGCTGGCGAACAAGAATCGGGATCTGGGCGGCGGCAACGCCCGCAGCGCCACGGTCGTTGAGGCCAAGGACCGTACGCGACTGATCATCAGCCTGACTCAATTGACGCCATACAACGCTCGCGTCGAAGGCAACAATTTGTTCGTGGTTGTCGGGCAGGGCGCCGGTAGCAAGGCGCCCAAACCGGCCGCCAGCGCACCGCGTGCAGCCATTGCGACGCCAGTGCCCGCCAGGGTCAATGCACCTGTGGGCAAAGCCATCCGGGGCGTGGATTTTCAGCGCGGCACCCAGGGTGAGGGCAATGTGGTCATCGATCTGTCGGATCCGTCCATCGCCCCGGACATCCAGGAGCGCGATGGCAAAATCATCGTCGGTTTCACCAAGACCCAGCTGCCTGAACGGTTGCGTGTACGCCTCGACGTCAAGGATTTCGCTACGCCGGTGCAGTTCGTCAACGCCAGCGCCACGGGCGATCGGGCCATCATCAGTATCGAGCCCAGTGGCGCCTTCGATTATTCGACCTATCAGACCGACAACAAACTGACCGTCAGCATTCGGCCGATGACTGTCGATGACTTGCAGAAGCGCAACACCGAACGCTTTGCCTACACCGGCGAAAAACTCTCGCTGAATTTTCAGGACATAGATGTGCGCTCGGTGCTGCAGCTGATCGCCGATTTCACCAACCTCAATCTGGTGGCCAGCGACACGGTGCAGGGTGGCATCACATTGCGTCTGCAGAATGTGCCATGGGATCAGGCGCTGGACCTGGTGCTGAAAACCAAAGGCCTGGATAAACGCAAGATCGGTAACGTGCTGCTGGTGGCGCCGGCCGATGAAATCGCTGCCCGAGAGCGTCAGGAACTGGAATCGCAGAAGCAGATCTCCGAACTGGCGCCTCTGCGTCGCGAGCTGTTACAGGTCAACTACGCCAAGGCCGCCGATATCGCCAAGCTGTTCCAGTCGGTGACCAGCGCCGAGGCGAAAATCGACGAGAGAGGGTCAATCACTGTCGATGAGCGAACCAACAACATCATTGCTTACCAGACCCAGGATCGACTCGACGAGCTGCGTCGCATCGTTGCGCAACTGGATATTCCGGTGCGTCAGGTGATGATCGAGGCGCGTATCGTCGAGGCCAACGTCGATTACGACAAAAGCCTTGGCGTGCGCTGGGGCGGTTCGGTGCAGAAGGGTAACTGGAACACCTCCGGGGTCAACGGCTCTTCGACCACCATAGGGACGCCGGGCAGCACCAGTACCAACTCGCCGTTCGTCGATTTGGGGACTTCTGCCAATACCTCGGGGATCGGCATCGCCTTCATTACCGACAATGTGCTGCTGGACCTTGAACTTTCGGCAATGGAGAAAACCGGCAACGGGGAAATCGTCTCGCAGCCCAAAGTAGTCACGTCCGACAAGGAAACCGCGAAAATCCTCAAGGGCACCGAGATTCCCTATCAGGAAGCCAGCTCCAGCGGCGCCACCTCGGTGTCATTCAAGGAGGCTTCGCTGTCCCTGGAGGTGACCCCGCAGATCACGCCGGACAACCGCATCATCATGGAGGTCAAGGTCACCAAGGATGAACCGGATTACCTGAACAAAGTGCAGGATGTACCGCCGATCAAGAAAAACGAGGTCAACGCCAAGGTGTTGGTTAACGACGGCGAGACCATCGTCATTGGTGGGGTTTTCTCAAATACTCAGAGCAAGGTTGTAGATAAGGTGCCATTTCTCGGCGATGTGCCGTATCTTGGCCGCCTTTTCCGGCGTGACGTGGTTTCGGAGAAAAAATCCGAGCTGCTGGTATTTCTCACTCCGCGTATCATGAACAATCAGGCGATTGCTGTGAGTCATTGATTCTGTGCGAAATTTGATTCTTGTTGGACCGATGGGGGCTGGTAAAAGCACCATCGGCCGGTTGCTGGCCAAAGAGCTGCGCCTGCCGTTCAAAGATTCCGATAAGGAAATTGAATTGCGCACGGGCGCCAATATCCCGTGGATTTTCGATAAGGAAGGCGAGCCGGGCTTTCGTGACCGCGAGCAGGCGATGATCGCCGAGCTGTGCGCGTGCGACGGTGTGGTATTGGCGACCGGTGGCGGCGCAGTGATGCGCGAAGCCAATCGCCGGGCGCTGCACGCCGGTGGTCGGGTGGTCTATCTGCATGCGTCGGTCGAGCAGCAGGTCGGCCGAACAGCTCGCGACCGCAATCGACCACTGCTGCGCACCGCCGACCCGGCGAAAACCCTGCGGGACTTGCTGGCGATCCGTGATCCGCTGTATCGGGAAATCGCCGACCTGGTGGTTGAAACCGATGAGCGGCCGCCGCGGATGGTGGTGCTCGATATCCTCGAACGCTTGCAGCAGCTACCGCCCCGTTAATGCGCGGCGCGAAATGCGCTATCCTCGGCGTCCTGTCGCAGCCGCTCAAGGTTGTGGCAGCTGGCTACCGAATGGCGTCACACCAGCAGACGCCATGGAATTCGTAAACTCAAGGCAGGACGCCTGATTCCATCTTCACTGTGGGGACACATGCAGACACTCAAGGTCGATCTAGGCGAGCGCAGCTACCCGATTCATATTGGCGAAGGTTTGTTGGATCAGCCTGAGCTGCTGGCCCCGCATATCCGCGGGCGGCAAGTAGCGATCATCTCCAACGAGACCGTCGCGCCGCTCTACCTGGAGCGTCTGACCCGCAGCCTCGCGCAGTTCTCGGTGATTTCCGTGGTGCTGCCCGACGGCGAAGCCTTCAAGACCTGGGAAACCCTGCAACTGATTTTCGACGGCCTGCTGACTGCACGGCACGATCGCCGTACCACGGTGATCGCCCTCGGTGGCGGTGTAATCGGTGACATGGCCGGTTTTGCGGCCGCCTGCTACCAGCGAGGCGTCGATTTCATCCAGATACCAACCACGTTGTTGTCGCAAGTCGACTCTTCGGTGGGCGGCAAGACCGGGATCAATCACCCGCTGGGCAAGAACATGGTCGGTGCCTTCTATCAGCCCAACGTGGTGCTGATCGATACCGCCACCCTCAACACCCTGCCGCCCCGCGAACTGTCCGCCGGGCTGGCGGAAGTCATCAAATACGGGCTGATCTGCGACGAGCCATTCCTGACCTGGCTCGAAGAAAACGTCGATCGCCTGCGAGCGCTGGACCAGACCGCCCTGACTTACGCCATCGAACGCTCCTGCGCGGCCAAGGCTGCGGTGGTGGGTGCCGACGAGAAAGAGACGGGCGTACGTGCCACGTTGAACCTGGGCCACACCTTTGGCCACGCGATCGAAACCCACATGGGCTATGGTGTCTGGCTTCATGGTGAAGCAGTCGCTGCTGGCACCGTAATGGCTTTGGAGATGTCCGCGCGCCTGGGCTGGATCAGCGAACAGGAGCGTGATCGCGGTATTCGCCTGTTCCAGCGGGCCGGCCTGCCGGTCATCCCGCCGCAAGAGATGACCGAAGCCGATTTTCTCGAGCACATGGCAATTGACAAGAAAGTGATCGACGGTCGTTTGCGCCTGGTGTTGCTGCGCCACATGGGCGAAGCAGTGGTGACCGACGATTATCCGAAAGAGGTTTTACAGGCCACGCTGGGAGCGGATTACCGCGCCCTGGCTCAGCTTAAAGGTTAATAAGATCCCGATGACTAGTTTGCATGCCGACGAGGCTTTCCTCGGCCATTACCAGTTAAGTCATGACCCTTTCGCTCCACGGGTGCCTGGCTTCAAATTTTTCCCGGCCCAGCGCAAACCGGTGCTGGGGCAACTGCATCATCTGGCCCGTTACAGCCAGTTGTTGCTGGTGGTCACTGGCCCTCAAGGCAGCGGCAAAACTCTGTTGCGTCAGGCCCTGGTGGCCAGCACCAACAAACAGTCAGTGCAGAGCGTGGTGGTTTCCGCCCGTGGCGCCGGCGATGCGGCCGGTGTGCTGCGTCAGGTGGCTCAGGCGCTGAATGTCGAACAGGCCGAAATCGGCGCCATCCTGGCCCAAGTGGTACAGCTTGCCCTCACGGGGCAGGAAGTCTATTTGCTGGTGGATGATGCCGAGCAACTCGACGAATCCGCGCTGGAAGCCTTGCTGGCTTTAGCCGCGGGCGCGCCGGAAGGTCGCCCCCACGTGTTCCTGTTCGGCGAGTCCTCGCTGATTGCGCAACTTGACGCGCTGAGCCTTGAGGAAGAGCGTTTCCACGTCATCGAATTGCAGCCTTACACCGAAGAAGAAACCCGCGAATATCTGGATCAGCGTCTTGAAGGCGCTGGCCGGGGTATCGAACTTTTTACCGCGGATCAGATCTCTGATATTCACGAAAGCTCCGACGGTTGGCCTGGCAACATCAATCAGGTCGCCCGCGATGCAATGATCGAAGCCATGATTGCCAGCCGCTCAGCGGTGAAGCGTCCAAGTATGGGGTTCAACATGCCGAAGAAACACGTATTGGCGATTTCCGCCGTAGTCGTGGTCGCGGTAGCCGCCGCCTGGTTGATGCCGGGTCGCAGCAAAGCACCGACCACCGGCGCGCCTGCCAACGAACAGGCGCAACTGCCATTGGGCCAGGGCGCGCCACAAACTGACAGCAGTGGTGCTCCCGCCGTAGAGTTCGCCGGTAATTCACAACCGATGCCATTGCCGTTGGTCGGCAACTCGCAGCCGGTGATGCGTGGCCCGTTGGCCGAAGCGGCCGGTGGTATCACTGAAGGCGACGACGGCGTGCCGGTCGAAGGTTCCAGCGCTACACCGCCAACCGTGACCACGACTGCGCCGCCTGCGGGCATCCAGCCGGGCCCGGCGCCAACACCTGCCGCCAAACCGGTTCCAGCGCCGACTCAGGTCGCGACAGCCAAGCCAGCTCCTGCGCCTGTTGCCAAACCGGCTCCAGCGCCCGCCAAGCCAGTCGCCGCCGCCAAACCTGCCGAGAAGCCAGCCGCCGTGGCCAAAGCTGCCGGTGGCAGCTGGTACGCAGGCCAGGCGCCGGGTAACTACGTGGTGCAAATCCTCGGCACCAGCTCCGAATCGGCCGCGCAAAGCTTCGTCAAAGAGCAGGGCGGCGAGTACCGTTATTTCAAGAAAGTACTCAACGGCAAGCCGCTTTACGTCATCACCTACGGTAGCTTCGCCAACCGCGATGCAGCCGTTACCGCCATCAAGGCCTTGCCAGCGAAGGTTCAGGCTGGTAAACCTTGGCCTCGCACTGTCGCCAGCGTCCAACAGGAACTGGCAACAACTCGCTGAAGATTCGGCGGCCTTACCCAGGCCGCCTCTCCAAGCACCTCAAAATTTCTGCAAGTGCATGCCGTCTCTACAGACCGCGTGCCTTGTGGTGTCTGCGTTACAGTGGTCTTTGAGTCGTTGCGGTCAAAATTAAAAAAAGTTTTGACTAGCACAGCATATCGCTTTAAACCTTTCACAAATGCGACATAGATTTGCGACATTTCGTCGTCAAATTTGTGAGCCTCGGTGTCGGTGTGTACAATGACCTCCCTTTTGCCCCCGCAAAGCTGGCGCACGTTCGGCGTGGATGGTAACTGGCTGAATTGAAAAGAAATTTGCCTCGATAAGAGGCAGCCTGGTGAGAAAGTGTCTATGAAAGCAGGTCTGTACCAACCAGATGAATTCAAGGATAACTGCGGTTTCGGCCTGATAGCCCATATGCAGGGCGAGCCCAGTCATACCCTTTTGCAAACGGCCATTGAGGCCCTGACCTGCATGACCCACCGCGGTGGGATCAACGCCGACGGCAAGACCGGTGACGGTTGCGGTCTGCTGATTCAAAAGCCGGATGTATTCCTGCGTGCGATTGCCCAGGAAACCTTCGGTGTCGAATTGCCCAAGCAATATGCGGTGGGCATGGTCTTCTTCAACCAGGATCCGGTGAAAGCTGAAGCCGCTCGCGAGAACATGAACCGCGAGATCCTGGCCGAAGGCCTGCAACTGGTGGGCTGGCGCAAAGTGCCGATCGACACCAGCGTCCTCGGCCGCCTGGCCCTTGAGCGCCTGCCGCAAATCGAGCAGGTCTACATCGGCGGTGAAGGCCTGAGCGATCAGGACATGGCGATCAAGCTGTTCAGCGCCCGTCGTCGTTCGTCCGTGGCCAACGCCGCCGACGTCGATCACTACATCTGCAGCTTTTCCCACAAGACCATCATTTATAAAGGCCTGATGATGCCGGCGGACCTGACCGCCTTCTATCCAGACCTGAGCGACCAGCGCCTGCAAACCGCAATCTGCGTGTTCCACCAGCGCTTCTCCACCAACACCTTGCCGAAATGGCCGCTGGCTCAGCCATTCCGCTTCCTCGCCCACAACGGCGAGATCAACACCATCACCGGCAACCGCAACTGGGCTCAGGCCCGTCGCACCAAGTTCACCAACGATCTGATGGATCTGGAAGAGCTCGGCCCGCTGGTGAACCGCGTAGGTTCCGACTCCTCCAGCATGGACAACATGCTTGAGTTGATGGTCACCGGTGGCATCGACCTGTTCCGTGGCGTGCGGATGATCATTCCGCCTGCGTGGCAGAACGTCGAAACCATGGACCCGGATCTGCGCGCGTTCTACGAATACAACTCGATGCACATGGAACCGTGGGACGGCCCGGCCGGCGTGGTAATGACTGACGGTCGTTACGCGGTGTGCCTGCTCGACCGTAACGGTCTGCGTCCTGCGCGTTGGGTCACCACCAAGAACGGCTTCATTACCCTGGCCTCGGAAATCGGTGTCTGGAACTACCAGCCTGAAGACGTGATTGCCAAGGGCCGCGTTGGCCCAGGCCAGATCTTTGCCGTGGACACCGAAACCGGTCAGATCCTCGACACCGATGCCATCGACAACCGTTTGAAGTCCCGTCATCCGTACAAGCAATGGCTGCGCAAGAATGCCCTGCGCATCCAGGCGACCATGGAAGACAACGACCATGGTTCGGCGTTCTACGACGTCGATCAGCTCAAGCAGTACATGAAGATGTACCAGGTCACGTTCGAAGAGCGCGACCAGGTGCTGCGTCCGCTCGGCGAGCAAGGTTACGAAGCTGTCGGCTCGATGGGCGACGATACGCCAATGGCCGTGTTGTCCCAGCGCGTGCGTACGCCGTACGACTATTTCCGTCAGCAGTTCGCGCAGGTCACCAACCCGCCGATCGACCCGCTGCGCGAAGCCATCGTCATGTCGCTGGAAGTCTGCCTCGGCGCCGAGCGCAACATCTTCCAGGAGTCGCCGGAACACGCCTCGCGCGTGATCCTCAGCTCGCCGGTCGTTTCCCCGGCCAAGTGGCGCTCGCTGATGAACCTCGATCGTCCAGGCTTTGAACGCCAGATCATCGACCTCAACTACGACGAGAGCGTCGGCCTCGAAGCCGCAGTGCGCAATGTTGCCGATCAGGCTGAAGAAGCCGTTCGCGCCGGTCGCACCCAGATCGTGCTGAGTGACCGTCACATCGCTCCGGGCAAGTTGCCGATCCACGCTTCGCTGGCGACCGGTGCGGTGCACCACCGCCTGACCGAAAAAGGCCTGCGTTGCGACTCCAACATCCTGGTAGAGACAGCGACTGCTCGCGACCCGCATCACTTCGCGGTGCTGATCGGTTTCGGCGCCTCGGCGGTCTATCCGTTCCTGGCCTACGAAGTGCTGGGCGATCTGATCCGCACCGGTGAAGTGCTGGGCGACCTCTATGAGGTGTTCAAGAACTACCGCAAAGGGATCACCAAGGGCCTGCTCAAGATCCTGTCGAAGATGGGCATTTCAACCATCACGTCGTATCGCGGTGCGCAGTTGTTCGAAGCCATCGGCCTGTCCGAAGAAGTCTGCGAACTGAGCTTCCGTGGTGTGCCAAGCCGCATCAAGGGCGCGCGTTTCGTCGACATCGAAGCCGAGCAGAAAGCTTTGGCGGCCGAAGCCTGGAGCCCGCGCAAGCCGATCCAGCAAGGCGGCCTGCTGAAGTTCGTCCATGGTGGCGAATATCACGCCTACAACCCGGACGTGGTCAGCACCCTGCAAGCCGCTGTGCAGCAGGGCGACTACAGCAAGTTCAAGGAATACACGGCGCTGGTGGATAACCGTCCGGTGTCGATGATCCGCGATCTGTTCAAGGTCAAGACCCTGGATACGCCGCTGGACATCAGCGAGATCGAACCGCTGGAATCGGTGCTCAAGCGCTTTGACTCCGCGGGCATCTCTTTGGGCGCATTGTCGCCGGAAGCCCACGAAGCCCTGGCCGAAGCCATGAACCGCCTCGGTGCGCGTTCCAACTCCGGCGAAGGCGGCGAAGACCCGGCGCGCTACGGCACCATCAAGAGCTCGAAAATCAAGCAGGTCGCCACGGGTCGTTTCGGTGTGACGCCGGAATACCTGGTCAACGCTGAAGTGCTGCAGATCAAGGTCGCTCAGGGCGCCAAGCCCGGCGAAGGTGGTCAGCTGCCTGGCGGCAAGGTCAACGGTCTGATCGCCAAGCTGCGCTATGCAGTGCCGGGCGTGACCCTGATTTCGCCTCCGCCGCACCACGACATCTACTCGATCGAAGACTTGTCGCAGCTGATTTTCGACCTGAAACAAGTCAACCCGAAGGCATTGGTCTCGGTGAAGCTGGTTGCAGAAGCCGGCGTCGGCACCATCGCTGCCGGTGTGGCCAAGGCCTACGCGGACTTGATCACCATCTCCGGCTACGACGGCGGTACCGGTGCATCGCCACTGACCTCGATCAAATACGCGGGCGCACCGTGGGAACTCGGCCTGGCCGAAACCCACCAGACCCTGCGTGGCAACGACCTGCGCGGCAAGGTCCGGGTGCAGACCGACGGCGGCCTGAAAACCGGCCTCGACGTGATCAAGGCGGCGATCCTCGGCGCTGAGAGCTTCGGCTTCGGCACCGCGCCAATGATCGCCCTGGGCTGCAAATACCTGCGTATTTGCCACCTGAACAACTGCGCCACCGGCGTTGCGACTCAAAACGAGAAGCTGCGCAAGGATCACTACATCGGTACCGTCGACATGGTGGTGAATTTCTTCACCTACGTCGCCGAAGAAACCCGTGAGTGGCTGGCCAAGCTGGGCGTGCGCTCCCTCGAAGAGCTGATCGGCCGTACCGATCTGCTGGAAATCCTCGAAGGCCAGACCGCCAAGCAGAATCACCTGGACCTGACCCCGTTGCTGGGCAGCGATCACATCCCCGCAGACAAGCCTCAGTTCTGCCAGGTCGACCGCAACCCGCCGTTCGACAAAGGTCTGCTGGCCGAGAAAATGGTCGACCTGGCCACTTCGGCCATCAACGACATGAGCGGCGCCGATTTCGCCCTGGATATCTGCAACTGCGACCGTTCCATCGGCGCGCGGATCTCCGGTGAAATTGCTCGCAAGCACGGCAACCAGGGCATGGCCAACGCGCCGATCACCTTCCGCTTCAAAGGCACGGCGGGTCAGAGCTTCGGTGTGTGGAACGCCGGCGGCCTGAACATGTACCTGGAAGGCGATGCCAACGACTACGTCGGCAAGGGCATGACCGGCGGCAAGCTGGTCATCGTTCCGCCGAAGGGCAGCATCTACAAGACTCAGGACAGCGCCATTATCGGCAACACCTGCCTGTATGGCGCCACCGGGGGCAAGCTGTTCGCCGCCGGTACCGCGGGCGAGCGTTTCGCGGTGCGTAACTCCGGTGCTCACACTGTCGTGGAAGGCACCGGCGATCACTGCTGCGAGTACATGACCGGTGGTTTTGTCTGCGTATTGGGCAAGACTGGCTACAACTTCGGCTCAGGCATGACCGGTGGTTTCGCCTACGTGCTCGACCAGGACAACACCTTCGTTGACCGGGTCAACCACGAACTGGTGGAAATCCAGCGGATCAGCGGTGAGGCGATGGAAGCCTATCGCAGCCACCTGCAACGCGTGCTGAACGAATACGTCGAGGAAACCGACAGCGAGTGGGGTCGTAACCTCGCTGAAAACCTCGATGACTATCTGCGTCGTTTCTGGCTGGTCAAGCCCAAGGCTGCCAACCTGAAATCGTTGCTTTCCAGCACCCGTGCCAACCCGCAGTGATATGCGCCTGAAGAGTTTGATGAGGTTTTAACAATGGCTGAACGTCTGAATAACGACTTCCAGTTCATCGATGTCGGGCGCAAAGATCCGAAGAAGAAACTGTTGCGTCAACGCAAGAAAGAGTTCGTGGAAATCTACGAACCCTTCAAACCCCAGCAGTCGGCCGACCAGGCCCACCGCTGCCTGGGTTGCGGTAACCCGTATTGCGAATGGAAGTGCCCGGTGCACAACTTCATTCCCAACTGGCTGAAACTGGTGGCCGAGGGCAACATCCTGCAGGCCGCCGAGCTGTCGCACCAGACCAACACCCTGCCGGAAGTGTGCGGCCGGGTGTGTCCTCAGGATCGTCTGTGTGAGGGTGCCTGCACCCTCAACGACGGTTTTGGTGCGGTGACCATCGGTTCGGTCGAGAAGTACATCACCGATACCGCGTTCGCCATGGGCTGGCGCCCGGACATGTCCAAGGTCAAACCGACCGGCAAGCGTGTTGCGGTGATCGGTGCGGGCCCTGCGGGCCTGGGCTGTGCCGACGTGCTGGTACGTGGCGGCGTGACCCCGGTGGTGTTCGACAAGAACCCGGAAATCGGCGGTCTGCTGACCTTCGGCATCCCCGAGTTCAAGCTGGAAAAGACCGTGCTGAGCAATCGCCGCGAAGTCTTCACCGGCATGGGTATCGAGTTCCGCCTGAACACCGAAATCGGCAAGGACGTGACCATCGAGCAACTGCTCGAAGAATACGATGCCGTGTTCATGGGCATGGGCACCTACACCTACATGAAGGGCGGCTTTGCCGGTGAAGATCTGCCGGGCGTGTATGACGCGCTGGACTTCCTGATCGCCAACGTCAACCGCAACCTGGGCTTTGAAAAGTCGCCGGAAGATTTCGTCGACATGAAAGGCAAGAAGGTCGTGGTACTGGGTGGTGGCGACACAGCGATGGACTGCAACCGTACTTCGATTCGCCAGGGCGCCAAGTCGGTGACCTGTGCCTATCGTCGCGACGAAGCGAACATGCCGGGCTCGCGCAAAGAGGTGAAGAACGCCAAGGAAGAAGGCGTGAAATTCCTCTACAACCGCCAGCCGATCGCGATCGTCGGTGAAGACCGCGTCGAAGGTGTGAAAGTGGTCGAGACCCGTCTCGGCGAGCCGGACGCCCGTGGCCGTCGCAGCCCCGAGCCGATCCCGGGTTCCGAAGAGATCATTCCGGCTGACGCCGTGGTCATCGCCTTCGGCTTCCGTCCAAGCCCGGCGTCGTGGTTCGAGCAGTTCAGCATTCAGACTGACAGCCAGGGCCGCGTCGTGGCACCGGAACAAGGCCAGTACAAACACCAGACCAGCAACCCGAAAATCTTCGCCGGTGGCGACATGGTGCGCGGTTCCGACCTGGTGGTAACGGCGATCTTCGAAGGCCGCAATGCCGCTGAAGGGATCCTGGATTACCTGGGCGTGTAACCCCGATTCCTGAGCTGAAATGCAGTAACCCTGTGGGAGCGAGCCTGCTCGCGATAGCGGTGTATCAGTCACCAGATGTATTGGCTGACACTCCGTCATCGCGAGCAGGCTCGCTCCCACAGTTGTTTCTCAGTGTTGCTAAACAGCGCATTCCACCGCGACAAATTGACCCGATAGACAAAAGGAGCGGCTCTTGCCGTGCCTTTTGCGCCCGGCTCTGAGAAAATGCCCGCACTTTTTTTCCGGATGCCGACATGACTGCCCTGAAGAACGACCGTTTCCTTCGCGCCCTGCTCAAGCAACCCGTAGACGTCACCCCTGTGTGGATGATGCGTCAGGCCGGTCGCTACCTGCCTGAATACCGCGCCAGCCGTGCCAAGGCAGGTGACTTCATGAGCCTGTGCATGAACCCGGAGTTCGCTTGCGAAGTCACGATGCAGCCGCTCGACCGCTATCCGCAACTGGACGCGGCGATCCTCTTCTCCGACATCCTGACCATCCCCGATGCCATGGGCCAAGGCCTGTATTTCGAGACCGGTGAAGGTCCGCGCTTCAAGAAAGTCATCAGCACCCTGGCCGACATCGAAGCCCTGCCGATTCCTGATCCGCACAAAGATCTCGGCTACGTCATGGATGCGGTCAGCACCATCCGTCGTGAACTGAACGGCCGCGTGCCGCTGATCGGCTTCTCCGGTAGCCCATGGACGTTGGCGACCTACATGGTCGAAGGCGGCTCGTCGAAAGACTTCCGCAAGACCAAAGCCATGCTCTACGACAACCCGCAAGCCATGCACCTGCTGCTGGACAAGCTCGCACAGTCGGTCACTTCGTACCTCAACGGCCAGATCATGGCCGGCGCGCAAGCGGTGCAGATCTTCGACACCTGGGGCGGTAACCTCTCCGCAGCGGCCTACCAGGAATTCTCCCTGGCCTACATGCGCAAAATCGTCAGCGGCCTGATCCGCGAGCACGAAGGCCGCAAAGTGCCGGTCATCCTGTTCACCAAGAACGGCGGCCTGTGGCTGGAAAGCATTGCCGACGCCGGCGCGGATGCGCTGGGCCTGGACTGGACCTGCGACATTGGTGAAGCACGCCAGCGCGTCGGCAACAAAGTCGCCCTGCAAGGCAACATGGACCCGACCGTGCTCTACGCGAAACCTGAAGCCATTCGCGCCGAAGTTGGTCGCATTCTCGCCAGCTACGGCAAGGGCAGCGGCCACGTGTTTAACCTCGGTCATGGCATCACCCCGGAAGTTGACCCAGAACATGCTGGCGCCTTCCTGCGCGCGGTGCATGAACTGTCGGCGCAGTATCACGAGTGATCGTGGCCCAATAAAAAACGCCTGGCTTTGCCGGGCGTTTTTGTATGAGACATCAGGTAGTACTCGGTCAATGTGGGAGCGGGCTTGCTCGCGAAAGCGGTTGAACATTCAACATCGATGTCGACTGATCCACCGCTTTCGCGAGCAAGCCCACTCCCACATGGTTTTGCGTCAAGCCTTCACATCGCCCAACGGCGGCAATTTCGCCAGTTTCAATGCCACCAACAGCGCAATCACCAACAACCCGCCAATAAACAACCCGATCCCGTTCCAGCCACCCAAGTGCCAGGCCACGCCGCCCGCTGTACCCGCGATACTCGACCCGGCGTAATAGCTGAACAGGTACAGCGACGACGCCTGTCCTCTGGCCTTGATCGCTCGGCGACCAATCCAGCTACTGGCCACTGAATGCGCGCCGAAGAAGCCAAAGGTGAAGATCAGCATGCCAATGATCACCACCGGCAACGGCGTGAGCATGGTCAGGGCGAGGCCAGCGATCATCAGCACGATGGTTGCCCAGAGCACTTTGCGCCGGCCGAGCTGGTCGGCCAGGGCGCCGATTTTCGCCGAGCTGTAGATGCCCGACAGGTACACCACCGAGAGCAACCCGACGAAGGCCTGGTCCATGTGGTACGGCTCGGCCAGCAGGCGATAACCGATGTAATTGAACAGCGTGACGAACGCACCCATCAGCACGAACGCCTCAAGGAACAGCAGTGGTAGACCTGCATCGCGAAAGTGCATGGTGAAGCCGTCGAGCAGGCTGCGCGGATGCAACGAGCGGGCGCGGAAGTTGCGCGATTTCGGGAGGATTTTCCAGAACACCGCTGCGGCAATCAGCGCCAGGCCACCGATGACCAGCATCGCCGTGTGCCAGCTGACGAAGTCGATCAATACCCCGACGATCAACCGCCCGCACATGCCGCCAATAGCGTTGCCACCGATGTACAAGCCCATGGCCAGGCCAAGGTGCTGCGGATGGATTTCTTCGCTCAGGTAAGTCATCGCGACCGCCGCCAGACCGCTCAACGACAACCCCACCAGCGCCCGCATCACCAGCACGCCTTGCCAGCTCGGGATCATTGCGCTGGCCATGGTGCAGAGAGCGGCGGCGAACAGCGCGGCGACCATCACCGGTTTACGCCCGATGCGATCAGAGATGGGGCCGGTGATTAGCAAGCCGATGGCGAGCATGCCGGTGGCCACCGACAGGATCAGGCTGCTCTGCGCAGCATTGATGGAAAATTCGTGGGACAGCAACGGCATCATCGGCTGCACGCAATACAGCAGGGCGAAGGTCGCGAAGCCGCCCGAGAACAGCGCCAGCACCGTGCGCATGAACATCGGCGTGCCTTTTTCGATGTAGATCTCGCTTCGCTCGGCGACGACATCATCCAGCGCAGTGGGCGGAATTTCATGGGCGAGTGGGGCGACAGCAGTTTTCACTTCAGACCTCGGAGGGGCGCAGCCGGTCAGGCAATGAAAAAATCATATAGCTGGCTAATGATTCAATCCAATATATTGTTCGACCTGTTTGATAGGTTTAACGACCTAATGGAGTTTTCATGGAATTGCGCCACCTGCGCTACTTCATTGCCGTCGCCGAAGAACTGCATTTCGGCCGCGCCGCCCAAGTGCTGGGCATCTCGCAACCGCCGCTGAGCCAGCAGATTCAGGCGCTGGAGCAGGAGGTCGGCGCGCGGCTTTTCGAGCGTACCAATCGTCGGGTCGAACTCAGCGAGGCCGGTCGGCTGTTTCTGGAAGAGGCGCGGTTGGTGCTGGCTCAGGTCGACAAAGCGGCCGATGTTGCACGGCGGGCACAACTCGGTGAGTTGGGGGAACTAAAGATCGGCTTCACCTCGTCGGCGCCGTTCAACTCGACCATTCCCCAAGCGATTTTCTCGTTTCGCCAGCGCTTCCCGGCAGTGCACCTGAACCTGCGGGAAATGAGCAGTACCCAAGTGGCTGATGCACTGGTTGATGAGTCGATCGAAGTCGGCATCATGCGGCCGCTTGGGCTGCCGGACTCGCTCAGCGTAGTGGAATTGATGCGTGAGCCACTGGTGGCGGTGCTCAGCTCCAAGCATCCGCTGGTGAATGGCAGCGAAGAAGGTTTATTCCTCTCGGCGCTAGCCCTCGAACCATTCGTATTTTTCCCGCGCAGCTATGGCAGTGGTTTGTACGCACAGCTGCTCAGCCTGGCGCGGGATGCCGGTTTCAGCCCGCACTTCGCGCAAGAGGCTGGCGAGGCGATGACGATTATCGGGTTGGTGGCGGCAGGTTTGGGAGTGTCGGTGTTGCCGGCGTCGTATCAGCGGATGCGTATTGATGGCGTGGTCTACCGCCCGTTGCTGGATCCGGAAGCTGTGTCGGCAGTGTGGCTGGTGCAGCGCAAGGATCAGAAATCTCCGATGGCCAAGGCGTTTGTGGAGTTGCTGACGCGTAAGGTTGAACCGTTAATGCCATGACTGCGAGCGCCCGAAAGAGGGACATTTCAGGTTACGGATCTGCCTTGGTTATTTACCTGATTCTTGCGCAGAATCGTTTTTTTTCGATGAGTGTCATGGATGCCACTTCGATATCAACCCAAGGAAGGCAGCGTACTGATTTGCGACTTCAGGGGTTATGAAGTCCCCGAGATGATCAAGGTCAGACCTGTTGTCGTAATTCGCAAACACAGGACCAATAGTTTGTTGGTGACAGTCGTACCCCTGAGCACCACCGCCCCGGACTGTGTACTTGACCATCATCTGAAGCTTGCGAACCATCTGCATGGAGCCAGTCCGATCTGCTGGGCAAAATGCGACATGGTTGCGACGGTAAGTCTCTCCAGACTGGACCGGATCAAAAGTCGGGATCGTCAGGGAAAGCGTGTTTATCTCATTTCACAACTTGCAACAGATGAGTTTTTTGCAATCAAAGCCGCAGTACGTAGCGCTCTGGGTCTGTGATGGCACTAAGGGTGGCGCGACCGGCGAATTGCCAGCCGTTGTCGTCCGTTCAATTTAAAGCAATACTGCTGACGTTCCCGAAAGGGGCTTGTGAGACTCTGAGGATCCTGGGCAACCAGCCATCGCAGAGCCAGACAGGTAAAGGGCAATGACAAGCCGACCTGTTTGTGAAAGGGCGCCGAAAGGCGCCCTTTGTCGTTTCTAGTGTTACTGAACCTTCGCCAAATCCCCTTTCAGCGCAACGCCCGCCATGAGCGCCCCAGCGTGGCACTCATAGGTCTTGGCATCCTTGCGCTCATTTTTCTTGTAGAAGCTGACGATGTTGGTCACGGCGTTGGCACCGGCGTTCTTCGCGGCCTGGTGCAGGCTGATGATTGCCGATTGCGCGACCCATTCGCAGGCCACTTCGTCAGACTTGTTGAAGGCGTTGGTTTTCTTGTTGGTTACAGCGCCGGCGCTGAGGACGGTGACGTTGCCAGTCGGTGTATTGCCTGCCAGGTAGAACTTCACGCTGCCATCGATTTTGCCGGCGCGGGTTGCTTCGGCGACTGCTTTGTCAAAAGGCAGATACACCGCGGTGTCACGGGCCTGGCTGATGCTCGGCAATGCGCAGATCAGCAGGGTGGCGGCGGCAGCGAGTTTCTTGAAGTGCATGAAGGTCTCCTTGACCCTGAGTTATTCGATTACGACCAGCGGCGGAAAATCAACGAGGTGTTGACCCCACCAAAAGCGAAATTGTTGTTCATCACGTACTCATTGCTCATCTGCCGGAATTCACCGCGCAGGTAATCGAGCGTGCCGCACTGCGGATCGACCTCATCGAGGTTGAAGGTGTGTACGTACTGGTCGCGGTTCATCATTTCGATGCTGAACCAGGACTCCAGCGCGCCGCAGGCCCCCAGGGTGTGGCCGAGGAAACTCTTCTGCGAACTGATCGGCATGTGTTCGCCGAACAACGCGCTGGTGGCCAGTGTTTCGGCAATGTCGCCCTGTTCTGTAGCGGTGCCATGGCCATTCACATAGCCGATGGCCGAAGGCTGCAGCCCGGCGTCTTCCAGTGCCAGCTCCATGGCTCGACGCATGGTGAGCTGCTCCGGACGGGTGGCGTGCTGACCGTCGGCGTTGCTGCCGAAACCGACGATCTCAGCGTGGATGCGGGCACCGCGTGCCAGGGCGTGTTCGAGCTCTTCGAGCACCAGCATGCCGCCGCCTTCACCGATCACCAGGCCATCGCGGCCGGTGTCGTAAGGGCGAGGGCTGGTTTGCGGGGCGTCGTTTTTCAGGCTGGTGGCGTAGAGCGCATCGAACACCATGGCTTCGGTCGGGCACAGCTCTTCGGCGCCACCGGCGAGCATCAGCGGCAGGCGGCCGAACTTGATTGATTCGTAGGCGTAACCGATGCCTTGGCTGCCGCTGGTGCAGGCGCTGGAGGTGGGGATCAGTCGGCCGGTGAGGCCGAAGAAGATGCTGACATTGGCCGCCGTGGTGTGCGGCATCATCCGCACGTAGGAGTTGGCGTTCAGGCCTTCGGCCACCGAGTTGAGCAGCATATTGCCGAACGCCTTGATCTCGTCGGTGCTGCCGGTGGACGAGCCGCAGGAAACGCCCATGCGCCCGTCCTTGATCGACTCGTCACCCAGCAGCCCGGCGTCCGCCAACGCTTGTTCAGCAGCGCCCACGGCCAGGCGTGAGACGCGGCCCATGCTGCGCAGTTGCTTGCGGGTCCAGTGGCTCGGCACTTTGAAGTCATCGATCGGCCCGGCCAGGCGTGTGCTGAGTTCGGTAAAACGATCCCACTCGTCCATGCGGCGGATGCCGCTGCGGTTGGCGGCGAAGTTGGCGGCGATGGTGTCCCAGTCGCTGCCCAGTGAGGTGATGCCGGCCATGCCGGTGACGACGACGCGCTTCATCAGCACAGGCCTCCATTGACGGCCAGAACCTGCCGGGTGATGTACGACGCTTCCGCCGACATCAGGAAATTCACTGCACCGGCTACCTCTTCCGGGGTGCCCATGCGTTGTGCGGGGATCATTTTCATCAGTTCTTCCACCGGCACGTTTTCATCGAGCATCGCCGTGTCGATCAGGCCGGGTGCGACACAGTTGACGGTAATTTTGCGCTTGCCCAGTTCGATCGCCAACGCCTTGGCTGCGCCGATCAAACCGGCCTTGGACGCGCTGTAGTTGACCTGGCCGCGATTGCCGATCAACCCGGAAACAGAGGTGATGCAGACAATCCGCCCGGCGGCGCGACGACGGATCATCGGCATCATCACCGGGTGCAGCACGTTGTAGAAACCGTCGAGGTTGGTGCGCATCACCAGATCCCAATCCTCCTCGCTCAGGGCCGGGAAAGCACCGTCGCGGGTCAGGCCGGCGTTGAGCACCACGCCATAATAGGCGCCGTGGGCTTCGACGTCGGCTTCAAGAATAGCTTTGCAACTGGCGCGGTCGGACACGTCAAATTGCAGGATGCGCGCGTTACGGCCCAAGGCTTCGACTTCGACCTTGACGGCTTCGGCGTCCGCGAGACCGCTGCGGCAGTGCAGCACGATGTCATGCCCGGCCCGGGCCAGACGCAACGCGATGGCGCGGCCAATACCACGGCTGGAGCCGGTGACCAGTACGGATTCAGTCATCACTCGACTCCTTGGGGTTCATGAAGATATTGCGCGGCCTGAGGCGGGCGAAACACGTTCAGCCGGGCTGTGGCGTGGATGCCGGGGGCAGTGAGGTGGCATTCGAACACACCCATGCCGTTGTCGTCTTCCAGCGAGCGTATTCCATGGATGGTCAACTCGGTGCCGGCGGGGAAGTGTTCCACGTTGCATTCGAATTTACGGGTGCCGAGCAGGAAACCCAGCTCCACGGCATTACCTTTCTGGCGCGCATGGCAGCCGGCGTACGCAGCGACGCTCTGGGCCATCAGCTCGATGCCGACCCAGGCCGGCAGGCTGCCGTCGGGGCGATTGAACAGGCCGCCGGGTTTGACGGTGAGTCGGGTGTGAATCTGTTCGTCATCGAACGACAGGATCTGCTCGATGAGGATCATGTCGCCGGCATGCGGCAGCAGTTCGGCGAGCGGCCAGGTAATCATGGAGCGTCTCCGATAATCAGGCTGACGTTATTGCCACCGAAGGCAAAGGAATTGCTCATCAGGTAGCGAGGTGCAATGGACGTCAGGTGGTCAGTCGGGGTCACCCAGTGCAGGGCCGGCAATTCGGGGTCGGGCTGGCCGTCCCAGACGTGGGGCGGCAGGGCGTGCTCGCGGTTGTCCACGCTCAGGCTCAACCAGCAGAACGCCGCTTCCAGGGCACCGGCAGCGCCGAGGGTATGGCCGGTCATCGGTTTGGTCGACGAGCAGGGCACGCCTTGCGGGAATAGTGTCGTCACGGCCAGGCTTTCCATGGCGTCGTTGTGTTGGGTGGCGGTGCCGTGCAGGTTCAGATAACCGATCTGCTGCGGTTGCAGACTTGCGCGGCTCAAGGCTTTGCGCATCGCTTGCAGGGCGCCACGGCCGGTCGGTTCCGGCGCGGAAATATGATGTGCATCGGAGCTGGCGCCACTGCCCAGCAGGGCAATCGGTTGGCTGTTGCCGGCGCTTTTGCTCATCAAAAACAGCACCGCCGCTTCGCCGATATTGATGCCGTTGCGGTTGGCTGAAAACGGATTGCAGCGCTGCTCGGACACCGCTTCCAGGGCCGAGAAACCGTTGAGGGTCAGCTTGCACAAACTGTCGACACCGCCGCACAACACGGCGTCGCACATGCCCAGGTCCAGCAGTCGTTGGGCGCTCATCAGCGCGCGGGCGCTGGAGGTGCAGGCGGTGGAAATCACATAGGCCGGGCCGCTCAATTGCAGCCAGTCGGCGAGAAACGTCGCCGGTGCGCCGAGTTCCTGTTGCTGATAGTCATAATCGGCAGGGAACTGATGCTCGCGGATGTAATGGGCCAGCCCGCTGCTGGCTTCGTGAATGCCCGAGGTGCTGGTGCCCAGGATGACGCCGATACGGTCGCGGCCGTAGGTCTGGATCGCCTGCTCGATGTCTTCGCGAATTTGCAGCGCAGCCTCCAGCAACAATTGATTGTTGCGACTGCTTTGATGCGCCAGCTCAGGCGGAATCGGCGCCAGTTCGCCGCGCACCGCCGCGACCGGCAGCGAGCGTTCCACGACCCAGCCGGCCTCGCTACGCATACCCGGGCAATCGCCGGCAAACAGGTTACGGGCAACTTCCTGCTTGTCGCGGCCCAGGGCGCAGATTACCCCGAGGGCATTCAGATAAGCCGTCATGGCGTGTGCTCGCCTAACGGAGTGACGCGATAGTGCGGGCCTTGGGATACGTTCAATTCAAAGCTCAGTGGTTGTGAATAGCGGATGTTCCAACGTGGTGACAAAGACCGTTGCCCGCCATCCTGCCGGGCGAGGGGATAGTTGCGATGCAACTCGCCCGCAGGGGTCAGCGCAAACAACAAGGCAGCGAACAGCTCCCGGGCTTCCGGATTGGGCGGCAGCAGACCGTCGGCCTGCCATTGGCCATCGATCAGTTTCTGCCGTGCCACGGGAATCCCCAAAGGGTCCATCATCGACCAGCGAATGCCTGGGCCTTCACGCTGGATCACCAGCAGCCAGTCCTGACGCTGTTCGGCCATCTGCCGTTCGATGTGCAGTTGCAGCGGCAACGCCAGGTTCGGGGTTCGCTCGGGCAGCGGTGCCTGGCTGGCGCAAGCGCTCAGCAACAGGACACAACCCAGAAGCAGGAAACGGATCATCAGGCATACCCTTCAAGAGGCTTGCGCGCGACTACATTGACCAGGGTTTCTTCCCGTTGGCCAAAGGGTTTTGGCTGGCGCAAGCCGAAGCGTTCGAGCAGGCCGAAATCCTTGGCGCGACTCCACCACAAGTAAGGGTAAGACACGTTCTGCGGGCCGAATTCAAAACCCTGCCGACGAATCATGTCCAGGTAGCCGGCGGCGCTCTTCTGCACGTGCATCGGGTGGCGGAACAGCCAGCGAATCACCCACGTATCAATGTAAGCCTCGGTGGACTCGGCGAACAGCAAATAGCCGCCCGGCTTGAGCACCCGATAGAACTCGGCCAGGGCCTGATCCTGCTCGACAAGGTGATGGAAGGTCTGATGACAGAACAGCAGATCGACGCTGGCGTCCGGCACGTTGATGCTCGCGCAGTCACTGCCGATCAGTTCTACATCCATGCCCTGACGAGTCGCTTCTTCACCGCTCAGGTTCAGGCTGTGAGGATCGGCATCCAGCCCGATCAGGCGTTGAGGCGCGAAGGTCTGGCGCAGGTACTGGAACGACTTGCCCTGGCCGCAACCGGCATCCAGCAATACCGGGTTGGCGGGCAATGGCGTGCTGAACAGGTCGCGCAAGTCATTGATCGCCACTCGCAATACATGATGCTGCCAGGTGTGACTGCGCAGGAACCAGAAACCGAAACGGGTTTCTTCGACGTAGTTGTCGCTCAAGTAACTCATGTCGCGTCCTTTGCGCACAGGTCCGAGATCATCCGCAGTCGACGTTTGGGTTCGCTGACGAACGGGTTGCGTTCATCCCAGGCGTAACCCGCGAGGATCGAGCTGATCATGCGGCGGATTTCCGCTGCGCCGCCCTGATAGAAAATCACATCCTGAAAGGTCCCGGCGTACCAGCCTTCGACGTAGCAACGGAAGGTGTCGACGCCGCGCTTGAGCGGTTCGGCGAACTCGGTCTGCCAGTTGACGCTTTCACCTTGCAGTTGGCGGTGCAGCACCCCGGCGGCCATGCTCGCCGAACGCATGGCGATGGTCACGCCGGAGGAGAACACCGGGTCGAGAAATTCCGCCGCATTGCCCAACAGGGCGAAACCTGGGCCATGCAGGGTTTTGACGTTGGCCGAATAACCGCCGATGGTCCGCGCGGGCGTATCCCACACGGCATTGTTCAGCACACCGGCCAGGCTTGGCGTTTCAGCAATGAAGCCGCGCAGGCAGTCGTCCAGATTCTCGGTGCGGCCTTCGAAGTGTTCGGCGGCTGCCACCACGCCCACCGAGCAACGGCCGTTGCTGAACGGGATGGTCCAGAACCAGATATCGCGCTGGGTCGGATGGGTGGTGATGAGGATTTTCTCCCGGTCGAAAGCCGGGTTGTCGATGCAATCTTCGACGTGGGTGAACACGGCCTGGCGCACCGGGAAGTTCGACGGTGCTTCAAGGTCCAGCAAGCGCGGCAGCACGCGACCGTAGCCGCTGGCATCGAGCACAAAGTCGGCCTCGACGCGGTATTGGCTACCGTCTTCGCGAAGTACGTCGAGCTGCGGTTTAGGCAGGCTGAAATCGGCGCTGACGATGGCTTCGCCGTAACGGACATCGACACCTTGCAGCTCAGCCTGATCGGCCAGCAGCTTGTCGAAGTCGGCGCGCTGGACCTGGAACGTCGTCGGCTTGCCGTTGGTGAACGTGTCGCCGAAATCGAAGGTGCTGTACTGATCGCCCCAAGCGAACGCTGCGCCGTTTTTGCGCTGGAAACCAGCAGCATTTACCGCCTCGAGCATGCCGGCTTCTTCGACGAAATCCAGGCAGTGGGACAGCAGGCTTTCACCGATGGAAAACCGTGGGAAATGCTGACGCTCGATCATCAGCACATCATGACCTTTACGCTTGAGCAGCGCGGCGGCGATGGCGCCCGAGGGGCCAGCGCCGATCACCAGTACCTGACGACGTTCCATTTCAACTGTTGGCACGGGTGCTCCTTGCCGGGGCGGCGATGTTCAAAGGGATTCGGTGCATGCCGGCGAGTGCCGGCAGCAGGGTTGCGATCAGGCCCATCAACATCAGCGCGAAGTACAGCGCCGGGCTGATGAGCTGTTGTTGCAGCAGCAGGTTGAGAAAGACGATCTCGCTCAAGCCGCGAATATTCAGTAAAAGGCTTTCCCGCCAGCGGCTGGCACCTTCAAACGAGGCGCCAGCCCAGCCGAGGCCCAGCCAGTTGCCCAACAGTTTGCTGGTGATTGGCAACAGCAGGAGCGCGGTCAGTTGCATCCCGCCGAGACTGTCGATGGCGCTGTGCACGTTGATCTGCACGATGCCGAACGTGAGGATCAGCGGGATGGCGATCCAGGTCTGCAAACGGCTCATCCACGCCGCCGACAATGGCAGCACCAATGGCACCTTGAGCGCGGCCATGCACAGCAGATAGCCGATACCGAAAATCAGCGCATTGAGTTTGAAGTGTTCGGCGACCACCAGCAGCGCGAAGAAGCAGCCGCGGTGCAGCAACGGTTGGCGCAACCCGAGCAGGTGCAGCAACAACGGCAGACAGGCGCCGGCCAGCGGCAGCAAGAGGCTACTCAGGTGCAGGCTGCCCTGGGCGAACGCGAACAGGGTCCAGCAGGTCAGGTCGATCAGGATCGCGGTTTGCACCAGACGCCGGGTGGCGGCGGGCGGGTAGTTGATGTGTCGCAGGTACAGATACAACACCGGAATGGCGGTGATGGCGAACAGCAGACCGACCGCCAGCGAGCTGATCCACGGCTGCGGCGGCAACAGCCAGAACGCTGTCGCCAGCCCGCAGGCGAACGGAATACAGAAACTCGGCAGGGCGATTTTCAGGCTCTGGCGCTCCAGGCGCAGGTCGATCACGTCGCTGAGAATGTGCCCCAGCAGCAAGGCAAAGCTCAGGCTGTAGAGGTTCTTCAGCCAGCCCGGCGAGATCAGGTCGGCACCGCTCAGGTGCCAGCTCGGTTCGATCCAGAAGTACATCAACAACGGCAGGCCGAAGGTCGCCAGCAGCAACTGGCTGACGATCGGAATCAGACCGAAATGACGACCGATACGAGTGGCCACGGCGAACAACACCAGGGCCATCACCCAGAACACCGCGACCATCATGCTGCCGGCTCCGTAACTGGGGCGGCATGGACTTGGCGTCCGGCCCATGGCGCCAGGATGAAACTGAACGCCAGGCCGAGGCTCACCGACAGGCCGAAGTTGCTCACCGCTGGCGTGCTGGACACCGCCAACAGGCCAAACGACAGCCAAGTGGTCACCGCTGCCAGCAAGGTGCCCAGCAGACTCGCCGCGGCGCCGCCGATCTGTTCGCGCATGAGGATCGCGTAATCGACGCTGATGGCCGTCACCAGCAACAGGCCGAACAGGCTGAACAATGTCAGCGGCTGACCGAGCCAACCGAGGCTTGCCAGGCTGCACAGGGCCGCCAGCAGCGGCAGGGAGACGATTCGCAGCGCGCCACCGAAACCGAATGGCAGGATCAGCACCAGCACGATCAACACGCAGGAGGCGAGTTTCAATTCAGCGGCGCTGATTTGAGTGGCGGCGAAAACCTGGTTCAGTTCGCCGAGGCGATCCACCAGTTCTACACCCGGCAAGTCCAGCGCCTGGACCCGCAACAGCGTGGGATTGTTCAAGCCTTGCAGGCTGACCATTGCGGCCACGCCGTCCTCAGTCGGCCCCAGCCACAGGGTGCGGTAGGGCTCGGCCAATGGGCCGGCCAGCGCTGTGTCGATGTCTTTGGTGGGCAGCGCCTGCAACGTTGCCAGCTCGGCTTGCAACGCGGCGGCCGGCACGCCGAGGGCGAGCAACGGTTGCCAGAACTGCGGCAGCTTGCTCAGTGCTTCACGCACTTTGCGCTGTTCGCTCGGCTGGCTGACCAGTTGATTGAGCGATAGATAGCCCTGAAGTTTTTCCAGATTGACCAGTTGATCCAGACGCTCGCTCAGTGCCGTCAGGCGTTCGAGCAACGCCTGCTGATTGGCCGCGCGCACCAGGAAAAACTGGCTGGTAGGTTGATAGCCGGTGATGCGTGCGATGGTCTGGGCTTCGTCAGTCAGTTGCTGCGGTGTGCCGACCCATTGGCGAATATCGTTTTTGCTCTGCAACTGCAACAGACCGCCGACACAGAAGGCGATCAGCAATGCCAGCAGCACTGGCGTGCGCAAGTATTTCAGCAGCGATTCTCGCAGCTCCAGCAACTTTTCGGCGACGCGCATCGGCCATTGCGCCGGGCGCAGAACCACGCCCTTGAGCAGCGCCGGCAGCAGGCACACTGCCGACAGGTAGGCGCCAAGCAGGCCGGCGGCGGAGAACACGGCAATTTGGGTCAGGGCCGGGAACGGCGTCCAGGCCAGGGCCAGGTAGCCGATGCAACTAGTGATCAGGCTCAGCGTCAGCCCCGGTAGGGTCAGGCGTAACGCCGGCCAGCTGTGCCAGGGTTTCAGGCTCCAGCTTTTGGACAGGTAATGCAGTGGGTAATCCACCGCCACGCCGATCAGGCTTGAGCCCAACACCAGCGTCATCACATGCATATGGCCGAACAGCGCCACGCAGGCCACCGCACCGAACAACATGCCCACCAGCACCGGGACGAACGCCAACAACACCCGCCAACGCCGGAAGGCCAGCAACAGCAGCAACAGAATCCCGACCGTGGCGCCGCCGCCGACCCAAGTCATTTCGCGCGCGGCTTGCCGTTGACCGCTAGCGGCATACAGCAGGCCACTGGCGGCGAGGAGTTGCACATCCGACCGGGCGGCTTCTTCGCGACTGTGTTGCAACAGGTCAGCCACTTGCAGCGGCAGGTTCATGTCGAACGCGTTGCCGGCGGTTCGCGCCCGCAGCATCACCCAACTCTTACCGTCGGCATCGGCAACCAGCGTACCGCTGCCGATGTCCAGTTGCACCGAGCCGTGTTGTGGCTGGCTGTTCTGGATGCGCCCGGTCAGGCCGAGCCAGTCGTCCTGGCTCGGTACCAGGCTGAAGCCGGTGAACGGGTCGAACAGGGCTTGTACCCGTTGCTGGATAAAGGCGTCAGGGTGCTCGATGAGTTGCTGCCGGTCGGCCGCGGACAGCATCGCCAGTCGGCCTTGCAGCAATTGGCTGCGCAATGCGGGCAAGTCGGCTTGCAGGTTCCACTGGACCTTTTCGAAGACGCCGCTGGCCTGCCATTGCTCGCCGAGTTTTTGCGCCATGGCGATGGCTTGCTGGCGGTCTTGATGGCCGACCAGTACCAGCATTTCCCGGTTCAACGGTTCTTGCATGCGTTGTTCGGCGCGCAGTTCCAGCGCGTCCGGCGCGGTGCCTGGCACCAGTTCCATCAGGTTGGCCGACAGCGGTGCACCGTCACGCCATTGCCAGCCGGCGAGCGCGAGCACCGCCAGCAGCAGGACCAGAAACAGCCGCGGCAGCATCCGTTCACTCGGCAAAGTCATGTTGCTCCGCGTCGCTCAATGGTTGTGCGCTGGTGCTGTCCTGCATGCGCAACAGGGTTCGGTCCCCCTGGGTTTCGAGCAGCTCGATGCTATGCACCAGTTCGCCGCCGTCAATGTTGATCTGATTGAACACCTGCTTGAGCAGCATCGAGCGCGGGGTCAGGGTCAGCTTCCAGCGCTGTGCATCGCCGCTCAGCGAAAGCTCGAAATCCCGTTGCAGGCCGCTGCTGTCGCCTTGCAGCACCGCGAGGAACAAGCGGTTCTGTTCGGCACCGGCACTCTTGTTCGGCAGCATTTGCCAGCCGCTGGCATCGCGCCGGGCAATGCCTTTGTCGCTGATGCGGTAGTCCTGTTGCAGCGGGGTTTTCAGCAGCCAGAGCAGACCATGGTTCTTTGCCAGAACGAAGGTGCCCTTGCTGGTCAGCGGCTGGGGCAGGGCGCGCAGGTGTTTTTCCTGGATGAAGCTGCCGTGGATCACATCGGGTTTGGCCAGTTGATCGCTGAGCTGTTGCAGATCGAAGGCTTGCGCCAATGATGAAAGCCCGAGCAACGCTAAAGCGCCAAGGCATTTGAGGAGCGAATTCATGGCAGCATCCTTTCAACCGCATCGGTGAAAACCTTCGGTGAAGCCAGCTGCATTTCGCGGCTGCTCATGTCGACGGCGACCTGCACGGAACAGGCGCGGGTCAGGCGTTCGCCGGTGGCCAGATCGCTGATCAGGTAATTGATCTTCAGGCGGTTTTCCCACTCCACCAGGCTGGCGCGCACATTCAGCTTCTGGCCGAACACCGCGCCGCGCACATAGCGCAGCTGCAAGTCGATCACCGGCCACGCGTAACCCGATGCCACCATGGCGTCGTAGTTGTGGCCGATCCTGTCCAGCAGCGCACAGCGGGCGACCTCCAGGTATTTGACGTAATGGCCGTGCCAGACCACGTTCATGGTGTCGACGTCAAAGAACGGTACGAGGATTTCCGTGTCGGTGTGCAGCACTCCCTTGCTACGCATGCAGCCTCCAGTGTTGTTCGGCGATACGTTGCAGGCACAGGCGCAATTCGCCTTCCAACGCACGATCTTCGATGACCGGCGGGAAGTCCTTGGCCAATTCTTCGTGCATCGCGGCCAGTGCTGGTGGCAGTGGCCGCGCGTCTTTAGCCTGGCCGCGCAGCCAGACGCCTTGGTTGGCGGCCAGCAGCGTGGCGGCGGCGACCTGTTCGGTCAGCTCCAGTACGCGGATGGCGTCGCGGGCGGCGATGGTGCCCATGCTGACTTTGTCCTGGTTGTGGCACTCGGTGGAGCGCGAGAAGACGCTGGCCGGCATGGTGTTTTTCAGGGCTTCGGCGGTCCAGGCGCTGGTGCCGATCTGCACCGCCTTGAAGCCGTGATTGAGCATCGCGCGATCGGCGGTGGCGCCAGACAGGTTGCTCGGCAAGCCATGGTTGTAACGCTCGTCCACCAGCAGCGCGAGCTGGCGGTCGAGCAAGTCGGCGACGTTCGCCACCAGGGTTTTCAGACTGTCCATGGCGAACGCGATATGGCCGCCGTAGAAGTGCCCGCCGTGCAGCACGCGTTCGGCTTCGGCGTCGATAATCGGGTTGTCGTTGGCGCTGTTCAGTTCGATCTCGATGAAAGAGCGCAGCCAGTTCAGGCTGTCGGCCAGCACACCGAGCACGTGCGGCGCACAACGCAGGGAATAGCGGTCTTGCAGGCGATGCAGTGGCGCGGTCGGCGCATCGATCGCCAGATCCTTGCGCAACCACGCAGCGACTTGCATCTGCCCGGGATGGGGTTTGGTGGCGAACAGACGCTCGTCGAAGTGCTCCGGGTTGCCTTGCAGGGCGACCACGTTCAGCGCGGTGATGCGCGTGGCCAGTTGCAGCAGGTAATCAGCGCGCGCATAAGCCAGGCAGGCGAGGCCGGTCATCACGGCGGTGCCGTTCATCAGCGCCAGCGCTTCTTTGGGGCGCAATACCAGCGGTTCCCAGCCGAGTTCGCTGTGCACATCGGCGGCTTGTCGACGCTCATCGCGGAACATCACTTCGCGCTCGCCGGACAAGGTCGCGGCAACGTAGGACAGCGGCGTCAGATCACCGCTGGCGCCCACCGAACCTTCTTCCGGAATCAGCGGCAGAATGTCGTATTCGAGGAAGGCTTGCAGGCGCTCCAGCAGTTCCACGCGTACTCCGGAAACGCCTTGGCAAAGCGATTGCAACCGCGCCGCCAGCACCGCGCGGGTGGCTTGGGCGTCGAGCAGTTTGCCCAGGCCGCAACCGTGGAAGGTATACAGATGACGGGGCAGGGCTTCGACGTGGTGCAGCGGCACCGCCACCACACAGGAATCGCCATAACCGGTGGTCACGCCATAGATCACGCCTTCCTTGTCCAACAGGGAATCAAGGAATTGCGGGCCCTTGGCGATGCGCTGGCGAAACTCGGGGTCGCCCTGCAACTGCGTCGGCACCTGACGGTTGGCCAGGGCCAGCACGTCTTCGATGCGCAAAGGGAGTTCGCCGAAGGTTACCGGCTCAAGCGTTGGCGTCGTCATCGGTCTTCCAGAAAGGGTAAAAGTTGAACCATTGTTGGGGTGCTTCGAGGCAATAGTGACCCAGGCGTTCGGCATAGCGGGAGGCCCACTGATGAATGACCTGTTCGCGGTCGCTGCGTTTCCACACGATGGCGTCGGCGAACGGTTCGAGGGTCAGTCGATAGTCGCCAGTGGGTTTCTTCAGGCACAGCATCAGGTTGATCGGGCATTTCAGCAGACCGGCCAGCAACCATGGGCCCTGAGGAAACGCGGCTTGATGACCGAGGAAATCCACGCTCACGCTGCGTCCGCCATGCAGCGGCACGCGGTCGCCGGCAATCGCCAGCCATTCGCCGCGCTCCAGGCGTTCATGCAATTGCAGCATGATCACCGGGTCCAGCTCGCTGACCTGGATCAGCCGCAGATTGGTCGCCCCGGCTTCACCCAGCAGGCGGTTGAATTGTTCGGCGTGCTTGGTGTGCACCAGCACGTTCATGGTGACTTTCTCGCCAATCTCGGCCAGCGCCCGGCAGACTTCGAGATTGCCCAAGTGCGCGCCTACCAGCATTTGCCCGCGTGTGCCGCGCAGTTTATTGCGCAGCAGCGCCGGGTCGATGATTTCGATTTGATCGATGCTCAGCTTGCCGTTCCACACATCGAGTTTGTCGAGCATGGAATCGGCGAAGGCCATGAACTGGCCGAACACCCGCCAATGGCTCGGGCGCAACTCGCTGCGACCGCTCCAGTCGGCAAGCCGCTGCTGGTATTGCCAGGCGCTTTGGCGGGCGCTGCGTCCGAACAGGAAAAAGTACAGCACGATGCCGTACAGCAGCGGGCTCAGCAGTCGGCGACCCAAGACTTTTGCGCAAAGCGCAGTGAACTTCATCAACCAGAAGCTGCCGCGCTCCTGGCGGTCGGCCCAGTGCTGTTTGTCTGCGTTGTCGCTCATGCTCGCCACCGTCGCCAGAGGATTACCGGTGCGCGCAGCAACATGCCGAAGAACAGCCGGGTGTGCATGCTCGAAATCAGTACATTGTCGTGGAACAGACGGAAATGCGAGACGCCATCCAGAGGGTAATGAACCCTGGTTTTCAGCCACTGCATCGGCTGATTGCGCCAGGCCAGGCGCACCAGGATGTCGGAGTCGAAGTCCATGCGCTTGCCGATCCTGGCCGAGTCGATCAGTGCCAGGGTCGGTGGCAATGGGTAGACACGGAAGCCGCACATGGAGTCGCGAATCTGCAATGACAGGGTGTTGATCCAGACCATCACATGGGTCAGGTAGCGGGCGTATAAACGGCCCTTCGGCACGCTGGCGTCGTATTGCGGATAACCGCAAATCACCGCGTCGGGGTGGGCGCGTGAATGTTCGATGAAGACTTTAACGTCTTGCAGGTCGTGCTGGCCGTCGGCGTCCACCTGCAATGCGTGGCTGAAGCCCAGGCGCGAAGCTTCGCGCAAGCCGGTCATCACCGCGCCGCCCTTGCCTTGATTGACGGTGAGCCTGATCAGGTAAACCCGGTCTCGCCGGGCCAGTTGGTCAAGCACCTTGGCGCAGGCAGGACTGCTGGCATCGTCCACCAGAATGCAGGGCAAGCCGCTGGCAAGCAGCGCATCGACCACGGCGGTGATTGCGGTTTCGTGGTTGTAGACCGGGATGATTGCGCAGGGGTTATGCATGATCAGAAACCTCCACAGAACCCTTGTTTTGAAGGCGCTTACTGTGGCGAGGGAGCTTGCTCCCGTTCGAGTGCGAAGCGCTCGCAATGAAGTCTGCGTTGGTTGATTTGGGGGCCGCTTCGCAGCCCAGCGGGAGCAAGCTCCCTCGCCACAGGTTATGCATCGCTTGACGCCTCCAGCAAAATCCGCCCACTGGAGCAGGTGGCGGTTTCATTGCGATAGGCGAAATACAATTTGCTGCGCGCCGAGTCGAAGCGCAGGTGCAGCTGGATTTCATCACCGGGGCGTACCAGTTGCTGGAATTTCAGCACTTCCATACCGGAAAATTTTGCCGGCAGATTCATCAATTGCTGGCCCAGGCTCAATGCCCAATCCACCTGCACCACACCTGGCAATACCGGCGCTCGGGGAAAGTGGCCGCTGAAATACGCCAGGTCTGGCGGGACCGCCAGTTGCAGGCTCCACTCGCCATCGACTTCGAGCTGCTCCAGCACTTCCGGCGCTTTTGGACGGGGTGCCAGCAGCAAGGCTTCCACCTCGGCCTGGGGCAGTTTGCCTTGCGCGTTCAGCGGTAGCTGCCGCAACAAGCGCCAGCGGCGTGGCAGGGCCAGCGTTTCACAATGTTGACTCAGATGCTGACGCAAGACTTGAGTAAGGCTGCGTCGACCCTGATTGCGCAAGGCACGCAGGCCTCGCTCGCTGAGTACCAGCAGCGCCCCTAATGAAGCGCGGTTTTCCTGAACCACACCGAGACGCGCTTCGGCGACCCAGTCGTGAGCCATCAGTGCTTGTTCAAGCATCGGTAGCGAAATACGTTTTTCTTCCAGTTTGACGATTCGGTCCAGCCGACCCAACAGCTCGAAACGGCCGTCGGCGGCGATGCGCGCGGCATCGGCGGTGTGTTCAATATGGCCGGCAGGCAAGTACGGTGAGGCGATAAGCAGGGCGCCATCGCTGTCCTGGCTCAGCGCAACATCGGCGAAGGGCTGCCAGAGATGCTGGCCCTGACGCCAGGCGATGCCGCCGGTTTCCGAACTGCCGAAGATTTCTGTCGGCCATTGTTGCAGGCGCTCATGCAGGCTTTTCGCCGCTTCGGCGGGCAGCGCGCCACCGGAGGAAAACACTCGGCGCACCGCGCCCAGTGCTGGCCAGTCGAGGTTGTCGCCCATGCGCTTGAGCAGCGCCGGGCTGGCGACCCAGGCGAAGACCGGGTGTTCGCGGCTGGCGCGCTGCAAGTCTTCCGGGAAGGCCAATTGCTTGCGGACGAACGAGCGCCCGGCGCACAACGGCCACAGGACCCGAAACAGCAACCCGTAGATGTGCTGCGTGGCGACGCTGCCGATGATGCAGGCGTCGCCCAGATCTGCGCCCCACAGATGCTCCAGCGCTTCGACTTCATTGGCCAATTGGCGCAGGGTTTTGTCGATACGCTTGGGTTCACCACTGGAACCGGAGGTGCACAGGCTCAGTTGACAGCAATCCAGATCCAGCGGGTTGGCCGGCAGCGGTGGATGCCGATAATCGCTCAGGTGCGCGTCGGTAGCCTGATCGGTCAGCCACAGATCGACCTTGGTCGACCAGCGCTGGCGAGTCTGCGCTTGCAGGTCGGCGGGCAACAGTACGCTGACCCCGGCACGCCAGGCGCCGAGCAGGGCAATGGCCAGGTCGGCAGCGTCCTCAAGGTGCACGGCGATGCGCTGTACGCCTTGCACTTGCAGGCCGGCAGCCAGGCTCAGAGCCTGTTCGCACAATTGCGCATGATACAACGCCGGTTCCACCGTCACGGCACGGTCCGGCTGAGCCTTGAGCAACAGTTGCTCAAGTGTTATCCAATTCATGGGCGGCCTCTTACCCGTTGTCGTATCAGCCATTCAATGGCAAACATCAGGCCGATCAATCCATAGGAGATCAGGCCGGTGTACAACATCCACCAACTCAGCGGCGCCCAAAGGGTCAGGGCAGCGGCGCACAAGCCGTTGCAGAGAAAAAACACGCTCCAGGCAATCGTCACCTGGCGGGTGTAGCGAATGGCCCTGGCCGGCAACTCCGGCTCTCGCAGACGGGCCAGACGTTCAATCATCGGCGGGCCATATTTCAGGCTCAGGCCGAACAGCGCCAGCATGAACGCGCTGATCAGCACCGGGTACCAGCGCAGCAGCACCGGGCTGTCGAACAGCGCCAGCAACAGGCAGAACGCGATGGCGACCACGGCCATCCACAGGCTGCCAGGCCGCCGCTCGCCAGTCAGCGCCCGCGCCAGCCACAGGCTGCCCAGCAGCAGACCGAACTGCCACGGGGCAAAATGCTCCATGCCGAAATACACCGCAAAGGGGTACAACAGGCCTGCCAGCAGCAGGCCGAGGCCGATCAGTCGGCTCATGCGGCTGGTTGAACCAGGCGGTAGACCGCCTCGACCACGTCGCTGACGGTACGCACCGATTTGAATTCTTCGGCAGCGATTTTCTTGCCGGTCTGGCGTTTGATGTGATCGATCAGGTCGACCGCATCGATGCTGTCGATTTCCAGATCCTGATACAGGTTGGACCCCAGACTGATGCGCTCGGGCTCCAGCTCGAAGAGTTCGACCAGAGCATCGCGCAGGGTATTGAAAATATCGTCACGAGTTTGCATGGTCCGGTCTCAAGCTGCCTGTTTTGCAGTGACGAACGCCGCAAGGCTCGCCACGTTGGTGAAGTGATTACGGGTGTCCTTGGCGTCGGCATCGATTTTGATGCCGTACTTTTTCTGGATGGCCAAGCCGAGTTCCAGGGCGTCTACCGAGTCCAGGCCCAAGCCTTCGCCGAACAGCGTTTGTTCATCGCCGATATCATCGACGCTGATGTCTTCGAGGCCCAGGGCTTCGATGATCAGTTCTTTTATCTCACGGTGTAGATCGCTCATCTTCGGCGAGCTCCTTAATAAAGTAATGGTGCAAATAATCATTGAGCTTGCGCGAGGCCTGAGGCGCAGGCCCTTGCGTAGCGAAGGCCTGTGGGTCTATATCGGCCCCGACGCGAAAACTGAAGTGCACGCGGCGTTTGGGAATCCGATACCAGGGTTCGGCCTTGGTCAATGTGGTCGGGCTGACCTTGATGATCACCGGGGTGAGGATTCTCGCACCGCGCAGGGCGATTGCCGCGCCCCCCCGATGAAAGGCCGGCGGTTTACCGGGTTGGGTGCGGGTGCCCTCGGGAAAGATGATCAGGGTCTCACCGCTTTTCAACGCGTCGGCAGCGGCGTCGAGCATATCCATGCTGCCATCGTTGCTGATGTAATCGGTGCGGCGTAGCGGGGCGCGGGTGAACGGGTTTTCCCAGAGGCTTTTCTTGACCACACAGTTGGAGTGGCCCACCAGGCCGATCAAAAACACCACATCGATCAACGAGGGGTGATTGGCAACGATCATTTGCCCTGGCCGTCCGAGTTTTTCCGCGCCCTGGATGTCATAAGTCAGCACGCCAGTGCGAGCCATGAACCGAATGAAAAACCAGAAACAGCGGCTCACTGTCTGTCGGGCACGCTGACGATGGGCCTGAGCGTCTCCCGGCAGGCAACTCAGCAGCGGGAATACCACCAATCGCAGGCATAGCCCGCCCAACCCGAACAGGGTGAAGCTTGCGGCAGTGGCCAGCAGGCGCCAGTAATAGGCGTCGCGGTTTTTATCGGTCACAGGTTGCGTTGCCAGGTCCATACACGATTTTTCCAGGCATGTTGGCAGGTCGTTTGCTGGCCGAGCAGGGTACGCAACAGATTCAGGGCATGGGGCCAGTGGGTTTTGGACAACGCTTGCGAGGTGCTGTTCAGCGACAGCTGCCACTGATTGCCAGGCGTAATCAACAGGCCCACCGCGTAGGGGAATGGCACATCGTCGATCCAGGCCGAGTAGGCTGCGGGCGGTTGCTCTTCTGTCACCACCAGCAGTACCGCGGGCGCGCCTTCCTCAAGCAGCGCCGCCGCTTCTAGCATGCCGTGTTCAAGGCCATCGCCAGCCGCGGCGAGGGCGGTCATTTCGCTGGTTTCGCCACGCATGATCGACCACAGGCCGATCACCGCGTTGTGCACCGACAAGCTGAACTGAGTGGGCGACAACGGTTGATCAGTCGCCAGATCGCTGAGAATGTCGAAGGTGCGCGGGGTTTCGCCATGGCGGGAAATAAAGACCAACGGTAGGTCCTGGCGACCATCGGCCAAAGGCCAGCCGACGCTGAACGCCATCCGCGCCAGACGGCTGAGTCGCCGACGCTGCATGGCCGGCAGAAACGACACATCGGGGGCGGCATCGCTGCGCTCGAGCACGATCGGTTGCCGGCTCCAGGCCTGCCAGTCATCCACGCTTTCAAGCCCGGGGGCCCACGCGCGCCATTGGGCGATGTTGAAGTTGATCACAGACATTCATCCCGCCCCTGCGGGCTTCCTTTTGACGCGGTGAGTCGCAAAAATCGCGGCAGACCTTACGTGGCGCTTAACGCCGAGTGGCGCGCATTATCCCGGTGCGGCGGGCGTGTAGCAAATGCTGGTTACATTTTGTGCAACGAAATGTACCGTCTGGTTCGCGAAAAAGCTGTCGTTTGGCCATTATCCATGTTGCGTCGGACATGTCTGTCAGCTCTATCGGCTGTCGTTGGGCGAGTTGGCGGTTTTTTTCGACGGAAATTACCAATGACTGTGTAGTCCCGATGCCAGCAAGGTAGCTAAGCAGCGCCGTGGACTACTACACTCGGTCATTCTTTGATACACGGAGGTTTTGACATGCGGCGCGTGGTGTTCAATCAGAAAGGTGGCGTGGGCAAGTCAAGTATTGCCTGCAATCTGGCGGCGGTCAGCGCCAGCGAAGGCTATCGCACGCTGTTGGTGGATCTCGATGCCCAGGCCAACTCCACTCAATACCTGACGGGACTCACCGGTGACGATATCCCGATGGGGATCGCTGACTTCTTCAAGCAGACTCTGTCCTCCGGGCCGTTCTCGAAGAAAAGCCAGGTCGATATCTACGAAACTCCATTCGATAACCTTCACGTCGTTACCGCTACTGCCGAGCTGGCTGACTTGCAGCCCAAGCTTGAGGCCAAGCACAAGATCAACAAGCTGCGAAAATTGCTCGAGGAACTGGACGGCGATTACGACCGAATCTACCTCGATACCCCTCCAGCGCTGAATTTCTATGCTGTCTCGGCGTTGATCGCCGCTGATCGTGTGCTGATTCCCTTCGATTGCGACAGTTTCTCGCGTCAGGCGCTGTATGGCTTGCTGGCGGAAATCGAAGAATTGAAGGAAGACCACAACGAAGGGCTGGAGGTTGAAGGCATTGTCGTCAACCAGTTCCAGGCCCGCGCCAGTTTGCCTCAACAGATCCTCGACGAACTGATCGCCGAAGGGCTACCGGTGTTGCCGGTGTACCTGGCCAGTTCAGTGCGGATGCGCGAATCCCATCAGGCCAACACGCCGCTGATCCATCTCGACCCACGACACAAACTGACTCTGCAGTTCGTCGACCTGCACAACCTGCTGGAAAACACCTGAATCGCTGTTGTTGGCGCGAAAACCATGTGGGAGCGGGCTTGCTCGCGAAGGGGTCATAACAGTCAACATCATCGCTGATTGATAGACCGCTTTCGCGAGCAAGCCCGCTCCCACATTTGGCTTCGTGTAGTTTTCAAATCCCCTGACTACGCAACCAGCTCATCAACTGCGGTAACGGGAAGGCCCCGCTCTGGCGAGCCACTTCCCGGCCGTTCTTGAACAGAATCAGGCTCGGGATCGAGCGAATCCCCAACTGCGCCGACAATTGCTGATTTGCCTCGCTGTCCAGCTTGGCCAGCCGACACTTGCCCGCCAATTGCCCCGCCGCCTGCTCGAACACCGGCGCAAACGACTTGCACGGCCCGCACCAGTCCGCCCACACATCCACCAGCAACGGCAGGTCGCCCTTGATCTGACTGGCGTAATCGCCTTGCTTCAATTCGAATGGCTTGTTCAGCAGGACTTCGGCCTTGCAGCGACCGCATTTTGGATGATCGTTGAGGCGCTCGGCGGGGATGCGGTTCAGGCCGTTGCAGTGGGGGCAGGGGATGAGGAGTGGGTCGGTCATGATTGGCTCTCAGTCGGGCAGTCTATGGAACTGATCTGGAGTTGAAGGTGGTCTTTATCAAGGAGACAGGTTTTAGACCACTATCTTCCTCGGTTGCGAAAAGGGCCTATCTGCACTCACGACGAACAACTGATCTCCAGATGCTTGCCCCACTCCGGCGGCCGCTCGGCATAGCTCTCCATTCCAGGCTGCTCCTCGAACGGATTGCTCAATACCGCGTGCAAACGACGAACTTCTGCATAGTCGCCACTTTCCGCCGCATCGATGGCTTTTTGCGCCAGATAGTTACGCAGGATGTACAGCGGATTGACCGCATGCATGCGCGTGCGGCGCTGTTCCTGGTCAACCACGCCTTCACGGGCAACCCGGGCGATGTAAAGCTCGCCCCACGCATCGAAACCCTTGAGGTCGACGAAGTCATCGCGCAAACGGGCGAGGGCCTGCTCCGGTGATTCGTCGCCGAGGCGGCGGAAGAACAGGCTGTAATCGACGCCGCTGTTCTGCATCAGTTGCAGCAGGTGTTCCAGCAGTTTCTGGTCGTCGTCTTCGGCAGTGGTTAGACCGAGACGGCGGCGCATCAGGTCCAGGTAGTGGGCCTGGAACAGCGGCAGGTACAGACCGAGGGTTTCGCGCAGGGCTTCGACGCTGATGAACGGCGTCAGGGCCTGGGCGAGGGCGCTGAGGTTCCACTGGCCGATCGGCACCTGGTTGCTGAAGGAGTAGCGGCCTTGGTCATCGGAGTGGTTGCAGATGAAGTGGGCGTCGAAGTCGTCGAGGAAGGCGAACGGGCCGAAGTCGAAGGTGATGCCCAGGATCGACATGTTGTCGGTGTTCATCACGCCGTGGCAGAACCCATAGGCCTGCCATTTGGCAATCAGCTCGGCATTGCGTTCGACGATTTCGCGGAACATCGCCAGGTACGGTTCCGGCTGTTCCAGGCAGTGCGGGAAGTGCATGGCCAACACGTGCTCGCCGAGTTCTTTCTGTTGCTCGGGGCGCTTGGTGTAGTAGAAAAATTCGAAATGCCCGAAGCGCACATGGCTCGGCGACAGGCGCAGGACCATGGCCGCACGTTCCTGTTTCTCACGCCAGACCGGCGTGTCGGAGCCGATCACGCACAGCGCGCGCGTGGTGGGAATGTTCAGCGCATGCAGGGCTTCGGAGGCGAGAAACTCGCGGATCGATGAGCGCAGCACCGCCCGGCCATCGCCCATGCGCGAATAGGGCGTCTGACCGGCGCCCTTGAGGTGCAGGTCCCAATGCTCGCCAGCGTCGTTATAGACCTCGCCCAGTAACAGGCCGCGACCGTCACCCAACTGCGGGTTGTAGGAACCGAACTGATGCCCGGAATAGACCATCGCTCGCGGCTCGGCCTCGGCCCAGAGCTTGTGGCCGCCGAACAGTTCGGCGAATACCGGCGTCTCGGCCACGGCCGGGTCCAGGTCCAGCAACGCCATGGCGGCGGGGCTGGCGACCACCAGTCGCGGAGCGGCGATGGGCTCGGGCAGCACATGGGTTGAGAACGCATCGCCCAGGCGGGCGAAGCGATTGTCGAAGGTCAGTTCGTCGAGGGCTTTCAACGGCCATCTCCAGCAGAATGTCCGAGCATTCTGCTAGGGATAGCGCGGTTAGTCGAGTTCGACAGGTGGCGGTTCGCGCCGCGGTTTGCTGTCGACCACCGGCACGATGGTTTTGGTTTCCGGCTCGATCGGCACCATCTTGTATTCCTGGCCGTGAAGGTTCTTGAGGTAGACCTCCATCTGCCTGAACGAGATGTTGATGTGCTGCTTCTTGAACTCGCGATTGATGAAGCGGTTGACTTCATCGAGCACCGGGTTGCGGTCGCCGAGGTCGCGCACATGCATGCGCAACTCGTGGTCGAGGGTGCTTTCGCCGAAGTTCAGGAAGTACACGTGGGGTTCCGGATCCTTCAGCACGCGCGGGTTATCCCGGGCAGCCTTGAGCAGCAGCTCTTTCACCAGGTCCAGGTCCGAGCCATAGTCGACACCGAGCTTGAGGGTTACCCGGGTGATGGTGTCGGTCAGGGACCAGTTGATCAGTTGCCCGGTGATGAACGTCTTGTTCGGGACGATGATGTCCTTGCGGTCGAAGTCGGTGATGGTCGTGGCGCGGATGCGGATCTTGCTCACTGTGCCCGACAGGTTGCCAATGGTGATGGTGTCGCCGATCCGCACCGGGCGTTCGAACAGGATCATGATGCCGGAGATGAAGTTGGCGAAGATCTCCTGCATCCCGAAACCGAGGCCGACCGACAGTGCGGCCACCAGCCATTGCAACTTGTCCCAACTCACGCCGAGCGTGGACAGGGTCGAGACGAAACCGACGCCAGCAATCACATAGGACAGTAGCGTGGTCGTGGCGTAGGAACTGCCTTGGGCCAGGTTCAGCTTCGACAGCACAAACACTTCCAGCAAGCCCGGCAGGTTGCGCGCCAGCGCAAAGGTGATGCCGATGATGATCAGCGCGCCGAGCATGTCGCCGATGCTGATCGGCACCATGCTCATGTTGGCACCGGTGCCGCTGGTGTATTCGTAAAGGGTGATGTTGTCCAGGTACGAGAACACTGAGATCAGGTCCGACCAGACCCAATACAGCGCCGCGATGAAACCGCCGAGCAGGGCCAGGCGGATCAGGCGCAGGGACTGCTCGTTGACCTTCTCGATGTCCAGAGTCGGCTCTTCGATCACCGCTTCGCCGTCACCAGCCTCTTTCGCAGCCTGACGTTTGGCCAGTGCGCGTTGATAGGCCAGGCGCCGTGCCGCAACGCTGAGACCACGGACGAAGGTCGCTTCGATCACCAGCCAGAACATCAGCAAGTACAGCGTGTTGATCAACCGGTCGCTGAGTTTCAGCGCGGTGTAGTAGTAGCCAAAGCACACGGCGACGAACAGCGCGATTGGCAGGGCTGTGAACAGAACACCCACGGCCTTGCGGAACAGTGAAGCGTTCTGGTGAGTCGGGCTGCTAACCAGCAGGCGGCTGAGTAGCCAGGCCATCAAGGCGTAGCAAGTCAGCACCACCGGCATGCCGAGCACGTCATCGGCCAGTATCGCTGGTTGCAACTCGGCGACCGCCACCACCGCCACCAGGGCCATCACTACCAGGCCGAGTCGGCGAATCCAGCCTTGAAGGAATTCGACCTGAGGTTTTTCCCAGCGGAAATGCAGTTCGGCCACGCCGCCCGGCGCGAGGATGCGGTAGGCGGTGTAGAACACCAGCCAGGCCTGGGCCATTTGCAGCAGCGCCGCGCCCATATTGGCGTTCTGTCCGCGGGCGTCGATCTGCAACGCCAGGCCGCACAAGGCCAAACCCAGGGATACCGGCATCGCCAGCAGGATGTTGATCAGAATCGCTTGCGGTGTGTGCCACTGGCTGTCGCGCTTGAAATGGCCGATGTCCAGGTGAACTTTGTTGAGGCGGGCATACAGATTCTTTCGGCGCCACAGCAGCGCCCCGATCAGAAAGGCCAGCGGCAGGAACAGCAGCGGCCGCTGCGTCAGGCCATCGGTCAGCTCGCTCACGCTCGAGGCCCACGGCAGGGTGGTGACCTGACGTTCCAGGCGTTCCGGCACGGCGTATATCCACTCAAGATCCAGCGGCTTGTTGCTGGGAATCCAGAACATTTGCTCATCCAGCGTCGCCCTTAGGCTTTGCGCGGTGCTGAGCAGTTGTTTCTGATTGAGTTGCAACGTGATGGATTCGTTGAGCACCGCGCTCAATTCGCGATTCAAGCGCTCCAACAGGTCCGCGCGGGTGGTGGCCAGTTCCAGCAGGCTCTTGCGCAGTTGCGGGGTGACTTGCTCGGGCGGTTGAGTTGCCAGCAGGTTGTCGACATAGGTTGTCGGGTTGCTGAGCAGCTCTCGCTGCTGGCTGACCTCAAACTGGTACAGGCGAATGTCGGCAATCTGATCCGCCAGGTCGCGGTCGAGCCTGAGACGCGGCAGGGCCTGTTTCTGTTTGTACAGAATCTTGGAGAGCAGCAGGCTGCCCTTGAGCACGTTGATCTGTTCGTCCAGCGCCGAGTCGCTCTGGGTCACGCTGTCCAGTTGCTGCTTGGTCTGCAGGTTCTGTTGGGTGACTTCATTGAGGCGGTCGGTGCTTTTGAGCAGGTAGTCGGAGAGCTTCAGGTTGGCCGCGCTTTCGGTGGCCAGCAGGCTGCTGCCGCCGGCCTTCTGCGCTTCGATGGACTGCTGAGTGACGGTCTCTTGAGACTGGGCCAGGCGCTTCTGGTTGATCAGGGTTTGCAGCTCCTGGATCTCCTGATCCAGGCGATTGGATTTTTCCGTGAGCAGGTCATGCTGGCTGTTGCCCAAATCCTGCAACAGGCTGTTGCCGGCCAGTTCCTGGCGACGCAGCGGGATCAAGGCGTTCAGCGCCGCGAGTTCGGCGTTGAGCTGATCGCGTTGCTCGGCGGTCAAGGTCTTGCCGCTGTCCTTGCCGAGCTTGAGGATGTTGTTGATCTGCTGGATGCGTGTCTGGCTGGCAGATATTTCGGCCTGGGCGCGCTCGGGGCGAGTCTGGGCGGTGATGATCAGGCTGTTCGCTTCGGCCAGGGCTTTCTGCAGATCGCTTTGCTGGGTGGAGCGCTCGGTCAGCAATTGCTCAAGCTGCTGAATGGTCTCTTTGGTATAGCGTTGCGCCACCGGCACCACTTTGGTGGCCTTGAGGCGGGTCAGTTCGCGCTGGTTCTCGATGTTCTGCTTTGGCGCATTGGTCAGCTGCTGCTTGAGATCAATCAGCTTCTGATCGTAATCGCGCTGGTTGTTGAGTTGGGTGAGCGTGCCCTGCAAGACCGCTTGCAGGGCCTTTTGATCGGCTTCCGGCAGTTTGCGGTCGGCGATCTTGTTCAGGCTCGCCTGCACGGCTTCGCTGGACGGCGGTTCGGCGGCTTGCAGCGTGCTGATGGAAAGACTCAAGCCCAGCAGGGCCATGATGAAAAAGGTGCGCAGAGTTGACATAAAGACCGATCGAAAACGAGACGAAGTGTGGAGTTTAGAGGAACAGGCCGGGGCCGGGGCGACTTCCTTCGGGGAATCTGACGCCTACCTTACCAATCTTGTTCCCTTCCATGACAGCGACGGTCCAGAGGGTGTTGTTCCATTCCACCTGGTCACCGACTACGGGGGCACCGCCCACTTTCTGGGCAATGAAGTGGCCCAGGGACATGTTTGGATCGATGCCTTCGACTTTCAACCCGTACAGGGCAGCAACCGCGCCCAGCTGGGCGTCTCCTTCGAGTACGAAGTCGCCGAAGAAGCGCAAATCCAGCCCCCGTTGCGGGGCCTGACTGAAGAGTTTTCCGAGGGCCGGAAGGTTGTGTTCATGGCCGATTACGCAGAGCAAATCATCGACTTCGAGCACCGTACTACCCGACGGATGGAGCAGTTGTTGGCCACGAAACAGGGCTGCGATACGGGTACCTTCGGGCATTTTCAGCTCGCGAAGAGGGGATCCAATGCACCATTTCTCGGCACCAAGGCGATACACGAACAGCTCCCATTCACTGGTGACATGCACTTCCAGCGCCGATCGGGAAATCGGCAAGGGCTCCGGCGGGACGGTCACTTTCAAAAGTTTGGCAACCCAGGGCAGGCTCGTGCCTTGCACCAGCAGCGATACCAGGACGATAAAGAACGCCAGATTGAAGTAGAGCTGAGCATTGGGTAGCCCCGCCATCAGCGGGAACACCGCCAGAATGATCGGTACGGCACCGCGCAGGCCAACCCAGGAAATGAATGCCTTTTCGCGGCCATGGAACGCCTTGAAGGGCAACAGGCCGACCAGCACTGACAGCGGGCGGGCAAACAGAATCATCCACAGCGCCAGGCCCAGTGCAGGCAAGGCAATCGGCAGCAGGTCATGGGGCGTAACCAACAGCCCCAGCACCAGGAACATGCCGATCTGCGCCAGCCAGGCCATGCCGTCGAGCATATGCAAAATGCCGTGCCGACTGCGCACCGGGCGGTTGCCGATCACCAGGCCACACAGGTACACCGCCAAAAAGCCGCTGCCGTGCAGGGCGTTGGTCAGGGCAAACACGACCAATCCGCCAGCAATCACCAGAATCGGATAAAGGCCGGTCGCCAGGTTGATACGGTTGACCAGTTGTAGCATCAGCCAGCCACCACCGAGGCCAATCACACCGCCGATGCCGAACTCGCGCATCAAATGCAGGAGCAGATCCCAGTGCAGGCCCGTCTCGCCGCTGGCAAGCATATCGATCAAGGTCACGGTGAGAAACACCGCCATCGGATCGTTGCTGCCGGATTCGATTTCCAGGCTCGCGCTCACCCGTTCGTTCAGGCCCTTGCCGCCCAGCAGCGAGAACACGGCCGCGGCGTCGGTGGAGCCGACGATGGCGCCGATCAGCAGGCCCTGAATCATATTGAGGTCGAACAACCACGCCGCCGCCATTCCGGTCAGTCCGGTGGTAATCAACACCCCGACCGTGGCCAGCGACAGCGCCGGCCATAACGCCACGCGGAAACTCGCCACCCGGGTGCGCAAGCCGCCGTCGAGCAGGATCACTGCCAGGGCGAGGTTGCCGACCAGATAAGCCGTTGGGTAGTTATCGAAAATAATGCCGGCACCGTCGACACCGGCCGACATGCCCACCGCGAGGATGATCACCAGAATCGGGATACCGAGGCGCGATGAAAGTGAGCTCACCAGAATGCTCGCACCTACCAGCAACGCGCCGATCAAGAACAGGCTGTTGATGGTCGTCGCATTCAAAGGCAGTACTCCAGAAAGCTAAAGGCGGGCACAAACTGACCATGCAGTCTGCGTGCCAGCGATTCTAACCTGTTGAAATGTGATGCTGTCAAAAAGCTTTTGACGGCGATCATCCCCTGTGGCGAGGGGGCTTGCCCCCGTTGGGTCGCGCAGCGACCCCCAAGCCGGCGCTGCGGTGTGCCAGGTTCAATGCGGGGGGGTAATTTACGACTGCTTCGCAGCCGAACGGGGGCAAGCCCCCTCGCCACAGGGGGCAGCCGTTACAGGCTAAACCGCCCAACCATGTTGTTCAGGTCCAGCGCCAGGCGCGACAGCTCGTTGCTGGCCGCGCTCGTCTGGTTGGCGCCCGTGGCCGATTGCACCGACAGGTCACGAATGTTCACCAGATTGCGGTCCACTTCACGGGCCACCTGTGCCTGCTCTTCGGCCGCGCTGGCGATCACCAGGTTGCGTTCGTTGATTTCGACGATGGCACTATTAATAGTGTCCAGCGACATGCCTGCACCACGGGCAATATTCAAGGTCGACTCGGCGCGTTCGGTGCTGTTGCGCATCGAATCCACGGCATGTTCGGTGCCGCTCTGGATGCTGCCTATCATGCGTTCGATTTCGCTGGTCGACTGCTGGGTGCGATGGGCCAGGGCACGCACTTCGTCGGCAACGACTGCGAAACCACGACCGGCTTCACCGGCACGGGCTGCTTCGATGGCTGCGTTCAATGCCAGCAGGTTGGTCTGGTCGGCCAAGCCGCGAATCACGTCCAGCACTTTGCCGATGTCTCGCGACTCATTAGCCAGATCGCCGATCAGGGTGGCGGTGCTCTGTACGTCGGCGCTCATGCGCTCGATCGCACTCACGGTTTCCTGTACCAGGTCACGACCGTCGCCAGCCGAAGTGGTGGCGTTTTTCGAGGCTTCGGAGGTGCTCACGGCGTTGCGGGCGACTTCTTCCACGGCGCTGGTCATTTCATTGACGGCGGTGGCGGCCTGTTCGATTTCGTTGTTCTGCTGGGTCAGGCCACGGGCGCTTTCGTCGGTGACGCTGTTGAGCTCTTCCGCAGCGGACGCCAATTGCGTGGCCGAACCGGAAATCCGTTGCAGGGTGTCACGCAGTTTTTCCTGCATCTTCGCCATGGCGGCCAGCAGGCGACCGGCTTCGTCTTCACCGTCGACCGTGATCGGGCGCGTCAGGTTGCCTTCGGCGATTGCTTCGGCGGCGCTCAGGGCATTGGCGATTGGCTTGGTGATGCTGTTGGTCAGCAGCCAGGCGAATAGCAGAGTCAGGCCGGTGGCGATGACCAGCAGGGTCACCGTCAGGTTGAAGGCCGAGGCGTATTGGTCGACGGCTTGCTGATTGGTGTCGAGGGTCTGCTGAGTATTGATCTCCAGCAAACGGTTGAGCACGGAGTTGACGGCTTCAGAGTTCGTCAGCAAATCGGTATTGAGCAGCGTACGCAGTTCGTCGATCTGATTGTTGCGCGACAGGCTCTTCATCCGGTCTTCGATCTGGCGATACTGCCCCAGCAACTGCACATACTGATCATAGGCCGCACGTTCCTGCGGGCTGGCGATCAGTTTTTCGTAGATGGCTTGAGCGGCTCGAATCTGCTGATTACGGGTTTCCAGCAGGTCCATGGTTTTCTGCTGGACGTCCGGCTCACGATTGACCAACAGGCGGTAAGACAGCACGCGCAGGCGCAGGGTCAGCTGAGTGAACTCGTCGAGGCTTTTGATGCTCGGTACGCTGTTCGAGGTGATTTCCTCGGCGGCGCCGCGAATCTTGCTCATCTGGTTCAGCGCGAACACTCCCAGAACCAGCATCAAGCTGCCAATCAAGGCAAAACCGAGGAACGCCCGCGGTGCGATATTCATATTTCGTAAAGACATGGTGTTCACCGAAAAAAGCGCATCCGTGCGGGGCTGAGACTGCTGTATGCATGACTTATCGGTCATACGACTGAAGTCTTGAGGTGCTGCGCGCTTTTGTCGCAGAAGGGTTGCGGCGACGAAGTGCAGGAACCAGATCCGCCAATCACAGTCTTTAAAGCTCGCGAGGAAGGTCGCCCGCCAGCAAAATCAAGGCCTTGCGCCCGAATAACCCTGGCGTCAGTGGTGACTTTTCTTTATCGTACGCGCCCTTTGAAAATGCCTGGAAAATCAAAATGTTGGAAGCATCCCTAAGCCAATTGGAACAACTGGTCAGCGACCTGGTGCAGCAGAATCAGACCCTGCTCGGCACCAATCAATCCCTGAGTGCAGAACTGGCCCAGGTCAAGGATGAAAACGAAAGCCTGCAACTGAGCCTGATGGAACAGGAAGAGAAACAAGGCACCACCGCCGCACGCATTCAGGCCTTGGTTGAGCGCGTCAGCGCCGGCCCTGTCAGCGCATGAGTTACGGCGCCGCAGGGGTAAAAGTCGTCTCGATTCTGGGGGAGGACTATTCGATCAAGGCGCCGGCCGGGGAAGAGCAGACCCTGCTGGACGCCGCATTAATGTTGAAGGCCGCCCTGGCCGAGACCAAAAAGAAATACCCGACGCTGATCGGTGACCGCTTGCTGGTGCTGGCGGCGATGAATCTGTGCTCGCAGCAGATCGAAATGCAAAAGCGTCACCAGCAAGAACTCGACCGTTACCAAGAGCAAGTCAGCGCCACGGTTGAAGTGATCGCCAAGACAATCAATCAGGCCTGATCAGCTTTGCGCACAACCAAAGAATAAATTGTCGTTTTAGTTGTATACAATCGGCATGGCTGTTGCAGTGTTTCAGCCTCTTATTCTTTGGGGGTGCTCCATGCAGTTCTGGCGACGCAGTATTCAATGGCAGTTGATCCTGAGCATGGGCACCGCCCTGCTGGTCAGTATTCTGATCGTGGTTGGCGTTTATACCCTCGTGGTCAACCGCCTCGCCCAGCGCTATCTGGTCGAACAAGCGCTGCCGTCGAGCATCGAGGCGATGCGCAACGACATCGAACGAATCCTCGTTCAACCCCTCACCGCCGCCAAGGACATCGCCAGTAACAGCATGGTGCGCGACTGGTTGGCCGGGGGCGAAAGCAGTGCCCAGACCGACACCTTCGTGAAGTATCTGGAAGGCCTGCGCGCCGAGCACAAAGCCTTTACCGCGCTGATTATCGGGGCCGCTTCAAGCCATTACTTCACTGAAAAAGGCCTGGACCGGACGCTCAGCCGTTCCAATCCCAACGACGCCTGGTTCTATTCGTTCCTCGACAGCAACCAGCCGCGCACCCTCAATATCGACAATGACACCGCCACCGGTGAGTTGGCGCTGTTCATCGACCTCAAGGTCGAGCAGGCCGGCAAAGTCGTGGGCGTCGCCGGGCTGGGCCTGAGCATGAAAGAGCTGTCGGAGCTGATCCAGAATTTCAACTTCGGTGAACGCGGCAAGGTCTATCTCGTGCGCGCCGACGGTTTGATCCAGATTCACCCCGAGACGCAGTTCAGCGGCAAACGCACGCTGGTCGAGCAGATCGGCGCCACGGCGGCGCAAGCGGCCATGGGGCAGCTCTCTACCTCCACCGCGTTCGCCACCAGCAATTTTGTCCGCGATGGCGAAGATTTTCTGGCATTGAGCCTGCCGCTGCGTGATCTGGGCTGGACCCTGGTGGCCGAAGTGCCGCAGTCGCAGATCTACGCCGAAGCCCGCCGCGCGATGTGGATGAGCAGTGGTATTGGTCTGGCGGTGGCACTGGGTTGCCTGTTGCTGGTGGTGTTGCTGGCCCGTGGATTGGTACGGCCGATTCGTCAGGTAACAGCGGCGCTGGTAGCCATCGGTAGCGGTGGTGGAGATTTGACCCACAGGTTAGATTCCAGCCGCGCCGATGAACTGGGTGACCTCGCTCGCGGCTTCAATCGGTTCCTGGAGAGCCAGCGCGACATGATCGGCGAAGTCTTGGCCACCAGTGAACGTTTGCGCACGGCGGTCGGCCAAGTGGCGCGGGTGGTGGATAACACGGCCGAACGCTCGGGCCGTCAGCAGGAAATGACCGACATGGTCGCCACCGCCGTTCACGAAATGGGCCTGACCGTACAGGAGATCGCGCAGAACGCTGGCAACGCGGCCGTTGCTTCGCAAACCGCGCGGGATGAAGCACTTCAGGCGCGGGTAGTAGTGGGCGGGTCGATTCGGCATATCGAAAGCATGTCCAACGAGATTGGTATTGCTGCCGGTGCGGTGGGCGAGTTGGCCCATCAAGTGGCGTCCATCGATCAGGTGTTGGCGGTGATTCGCGGGATTTCCGAGCAAACCAACCTTTTGGCTTTGAATGCGGCCATCGAAGCGGCGCGGGCCGGGGACATGGGGCGCGGCTTTGCAGTGGTGGCCGATGAAGTGCGGACATTGGCGCGGCGGACTCAGTCGTCCACCGACGAGATTCAGCAGATGATCGGCAGCCTCAAGCAGGGCGCGGAGAATGCGGTGTCTTCCATGCACGCCGGGCAAGCGGCGACCGGCACCGGCGTTGAGTCGAGCCAGCGCACCGGGGCGTCGTTGACGGCGATTACCGGGCAGGTCGAGCGCATCAGCGACATGAACCATCAGGTGGCCACGGCGACGGAAGAGCAGTCGGCGGTGACGGAAGAGATCAACCGAAACGTGCAGGGGATCTCTGATTTGGCTCGAGCGACAGCGGGGGAAGTCAGGGCTTGTCGTGAGGATTGTCAGATGTTGCAGCGGTTGGCGGATGATTTGGCACGGCAGATGGGCAGTTTCAAACTTACCTGACCGATCATTCCCACGCTCTGCGTGGGAATGCAGCCCGGGACGCTCCGCGTCCCATTGGAACGCGGAGCGTCCCCTGAGGCATTTCCACGCAGAGCGTGGGAACGATCAGTGAGCGGGTGTCAGAACCACTCATCCTGCATGCCCAGGCACACATCATCCCGCGCCTCAAGAATCGCCAGTTCATGGTGGCAACCCGGCACTTCCCACGTCAGGAAATACCGCGCCGCCTGCAGCTTGCCTTTATAGAAGCTCACATCCGCCGTATTGCCCTTGGCCAACCCTTCCTCGGCACGAATCGCCTGTTCCAGCCAGCGCCAGCCAATCACCGTATGCCCGAACACTTTCAGGTACAGCGCCGAGTTCGCCAGGCTGCTATTGACCTTGCCTTGGGCCAGATCGGTCAGCAAGCCAATGGTCACGGTTTGCAGGCGTGCCACCAGTTTCTCCAACGGCTCACGCAGCGGCGTCAGCGATTCATACGCCTGCGCGCGCCCGGCGGTATCGGCAATCAGACGGATCAATTGCTTGAGCCCCGCGCCCCCGTTCTGCGCGAGTTTGCGCCCCAGCAAGTCCAGCGACTGAATACCGTGAGTCCCTTCATGAATCGGGTTCAGACGGTTGTCGCGGTAATACTGCTCCACCGGGTACTCACGGGTGTAACCGTGGCCGCCGAGAATCTGGATCGCCAGCTCGTTGGCCTTCAGGCAGAACTCCGACGGCCAGGATTTGACGATCGGCGTGAGCAAATCCAGCAGCTCATGGGCTTGTTTACGTTCGGCTTCAGTCTCAAGCGTGGTGGTGTCATCGAACAGTCGCGCCGCGTACAGCCCAAGGTCGAACGAACCTTCGACGTAAGCCTTCTGGGTCAACAGCATGCGTTTGACGTCGGCATGCTGAATGATTGCCACCGGTGCGGTGGTCGGATCCTTGCTATCCGGCACTCGACCTTGCGGCCGCTCGCGGGCGTATTCCAGGGAATACAGGTAACCGGCGTAACCCAGCATCACCGCGCCCATGCCGACGCCGATCCGCGCCTCATTCATCATCTGGAACATGTAGCTCAAACCGTGGTGCGGCTTGCCCACCAGATAGCCGACACATTCGCCGTTGTCGCCGAAGTTCAGCGCGGTAGACGTGGTGCCGCGCCAGCCCATCTTGTGGAACAAGCCGGCCAGCAACACGTCGTTGCGTTTGCCCAGGCTGCCGTCATCGTTGACCAGGAACTTGGGCACGATAAACAGCGAAATGCCCTTCACCCCGGCCGGTGCGTCCGGCAGTTTGGCCAGCACCATGTGCACGATGTTTTCCGACAGAGGGTGATCGCCGCCGGAGATGAAGATCTTGTTGCCCTTTAGTCGATAGGTGCCGTCGGACGCAGGCTCCGCGCGGGTACGAATATCTGACAGCGACGAGCCGGCATGGGGTTCGGTCAGCGCCATGGTGCCGAAGAAACGACCGTCGATCATTGGTTGCAGGAAGCGCTGCTTCTGCTCATCGGTGCCGAAGCTTTCAATCAGGTTCGCCGCGCCCATGGTCAGGAACGGGTAAGAGGTCGACGCCGCGTTGGCCGACTGAAAGTGCGCAAAGCACGCTTGGGACAACAGTGTAGGAAGTTGCATGCCGCCGGCGTCGAAACTGCGCGCGGCGTTGAGGAAACCGGCTTCGAGGAACGCATCCACCGCCGGTTTCACTTCTGGAATCAGAATTGCCTGACCGTCCTCATAGCGCGGTTCGTTCTCGTCGCCCTTGCGGTTGTGCGGGGCGAAGAACTTCTCGGCGATGCTGCGGGCGGTGCCGATAGCCGCATCGAAGGTCTCGCGGTTGTGCTCGGCGAACCGCTCACGCTGGGTCAGGCCCTCGGCATCGAGGACTTCATACAGCTCAAAAGCCAGATTGCGGGAACTGAGCAACGTCTCGGACATGGCGGCCTACCTTTTTTTGGAATGGACCGAGTCTAGAGGTGGGAAGGGCGGGGTGAACAGGATGATTGATGAGCGTGATGGAGAGGCAGAACGAGAGGGAAGGATAAAGCTGGGGAGGACGGTCATGATCGTTCCCACGCTCCGCGTGGGAATGCAGCCCAGGACGCTCCGCGTCCCCAAACGGCGTGACGCAGAGCGTCACAGGAGGCATTCCCACGCAGAGCGTGGGAACGATCACGAGGAGGGTTTAGCCGATAGTCATCAGGCTGGCGTTACCACCCGCCGCAGCAGTGTTGACGCTCAACGCACGCTCGATCACCAGGCGCTCCAACGCAATGTTGGTCTCACCCTGCGACAAACCATGAACCCCGACAATCGCTCCGGCACGCTTAGCCACTTGCTGGCAGACCGCACGCAACTGATCGGAATGGCCATGATGCAGAACCGCATCAACCACCACTTCGTCTTTGGTCCAGTCGGCAACCCGCTTGATCCGCGCCTGAATTTCTTTCGGCAGGCGTGCGAACAGGGCCTTGCCCGGTTCAGCGTCCGGCCATACCGCCGAGCCGCCCACGGCTAATACCGCCGCCAGTTGGGTCAGTAGATCGCCTTCGACGTCGGCCAGGCACAGCACGTGTTCACGCGGCAGGATGGCATAGCTGTTGCGCTCACCGGTCGGGCCCGCCAGAACACGGGTGATCCCGCTTTGCGATTGCGCCGCGAACTGTACGCACAGGGTGCTCAAGTCAGCGAACTTGTTGCTGTCGGCCCAGGCTTTCAGCGCAGTCAGCGGTTTGCTCATGGCATCACGCAGGCGGACGTCCGGTGCAGCGATCGCATCGCCGCGAGCGAAGGATTGTTCGATTGCATCGGTAGGACGCGTCGACAGCAGACGGTACAGGTACAGCGGGCCGCCGGCTTTCGGGCCAGTACCCGACAGGCCTTCACCGCCGAACGGTTGCACGCCAACCACAGCACCGACGATGTTGCGGTTCACGTAGACGTTACCGGCGTTGACGTTGTCGATCACCTTGGCGATGGTTTCGTCGATGCGCGTGTGCACGCCCAGGGTCAGACCGTAGCCGGAAGCGTTGATCTGGCCGATCAGTTGATCGATCTCTTTGCGCTTGTAGCGAACCACGTGCAGCACCGGGCCGAAGATCTCCCGTTGCAGTTCGTCGAAGCTTTCCAGCTCGATAAGGGTCGGCATCACGAAGGTGCCGCGTTTGACTTCTTCGCTGTTGGCGATGGCCACCTGGTACACGTTGCGACCTTTGTCGCGCATGGCCTGGATGTGCTTCTCGATGCCGGCCTTGGCTTCGGCGTCGATCACCGGGCCGATGTCCACGGACAGGCGCTCAGGGTTACCAAGACGGCATTCAGCCATGGCACCTTTGAGCATTTCGATGACACGGTCGGCGGAATCTTCCTGCAGGCACAGTACCCGCAGCGCCGAGCAACGTTGACCAGCACTGTCGAAGGCCGACGATACGACGTCGATCACGACTTGTTCAGTCAATGCCGAGGAGTCGACGATCATTGCGTTCTGGCCACCGGTTTCGGCGATCAGCGGAATCGGACGACCCTGAGCATCCAGGCGACCGGCGACGTTGCGTTGCAGCAGACGCGCGACTTCGGTGGAACCAGTGAACATCACGCCTTTTACCCGATCGTCGCCGACCAGACGGGCGCCGACGGTTTCGCCACGGCCCGGCAGCAATTGCAGCACGCCTTCCGGAATCCCGGCTTCGATCAGCAAACGCACGGCTTGAGCGGCCACCAGCGGGGTTTGTTCCGCAGGCTTGGCCAGTACCGGGTTGCCGGCGGCCAGGGCAGCAGCGACCTGACCACTGAAGATTGCCAGCGGGAAGTTCCACGGACTGATGCACACCACCGGACCCAATGGACGGTGGGCGTCGTTGGTGAAATCGTTGCGCGCCTGCACCGCGTAATAACGCAGGAAGTCCACGGCTTCACGCACTTCGGCGATGGCGTTGGCGAAGGTCTTGCCGGCTTCGCGAGCCAGCAGGCCCATCAGCGGCTGGATCTCGCCTTCCATCAAATCGGCGGCACGTTCCAGGATCGCGGCGCGCTCGGCCGGCGGGGTGGCCTGCCAGATCGGTGCAGCGTTCAGGGCGCACTGGATCGCGTTGTCGACGTCTTCGACGGTGGCTTCCTGCACGTGACCCACCACGTCACGCAGATCCGACGGGTTCAGGACTGGCGCAGGGGTTTCGCTGCTGGACGCGCAACCGAGCATCGGCGCCGCTTTCCAGTTGTTATGAGCGGTGGCCAGCAGGGCGCAGGACAAGGAAGCCAGACGATGTTCGTTGGCCATGTCGATGCCGCTGGAGTTGGCGCGCTCGGCACCATACAGGTCACGCGGCAGCGGGATACGCGGGTGCGGCAGGCCGAAGCCGCCTTCCAGCGTAGCCATCTGCTCGATGCTGGCCACTGGATCGGCCACCAGCTCCTGAATCGAAATGGACTGGTCGGCGATGCGGTTGACGAACGAGGTGTTCGCACCGTTTTCCAGCAGACGACGCACCAGGTACGCCAGCAGTGTTTCGTGAGTACCGACCGGTGCGTACACGCGGCACGGACGGTTCAGCTTGCCTTCGGAAACTTTGCCTACAACCTGTTCGTACAGCGGTTCACCCATGCCGTGCAGGCACTGGAACTCGTACTGACCGGGGTAATAGTTCTGGCCGGCGATGTGGTAGATGGCCGACAGAGTGTGGGCGTTGTGCGTGGCGAATTGCGGGTAGATGACTTCCGGCACCGACAGCAACTTGCGGGCGCAGGCGATGTAGGAAACGTCGGTGTACACCTTGCGGGTGTAGACCGGATAGCCTTCCAGGCCTTCGACCTGAGCGCGCTTGATTTCGCTGTCCCAGTACGCGCCTTTCACCAGACGGATCATCAGGCGATGACGGCTGCGGCGAGCCAGGTCGATCACGTAGTCAATCACATACGGGCAACGCTTCTGGTACGCCTGGATCACGAAACCGATGCCGTTCCAGCCGGTCAGTTGCGGCTCGAAACACAGGCGCTCCAGCAGATCCAGCGATAGCTCGAGGCGGTCGGCTTCTTCGGCGTCGATGTTCAGGCCGATGTCGTATTGCTTGGCTAGCAGGGTCAGCGAAAGCAGGCGCGGGTACAACTCGTCCATCACGCGCTCGTACTGGGCGCGGCTGTAACGCGGGTGCAGTGCGGACAGTTTGATCGAAATGCCCGGGCCTTCATAAATCCCACGACCGTGGGAGGCTTTGCCGATCGAGTGAATGGCTTGTTCGTACGAGGCCAGGTATTTCTGGGCGTCATGCTCGGTGAGTGCAGCTTCACCCAGCATGTCGTAGGAATAGCGGAAGCCTTTGGCTTCGAACTTGCTGGCGTTGGCCAGGGCTTCGGCGATGGTTTCGCCAGTGACGAACTGCTCGCCCATCAGGCGCATGGCCATGTCGACGCCCTTGCGGATCATCGGCTCACCGCTCTTGCCGATGATGCGGCTCAAGGACGAAGTCAGGCCGGCTTCATTGTGGGTGGCGACCAGTTTGCCGGTCAGCAGCAAGCCCCAGGTTGCGGCATTGACGAACAGCGACGGGCTGTTGCCCAAGTGCGGCTGCCAGTTACCGGTGCTGATCTTGTCGCGGATCAGCGCGTCACGGGTGCCTTTGTCCGGGATGCGCAGCAGCGCTTCGGCCAGGCACATCAGCGCCACGCCTTCCTGGGACGACAGGGAAAATTCCTGCAACAGGCCCTGAACAATCCCGGCACGGCCGCCGGCGCTTTTCTGATTGCGCAGTTTTTCGGCAATCGAGGCGGCGAGCTTGTTAGTGGCTTCGGCCATCGGGGCCGGCAGGCGCGCCTGCTCGATCAGCATCGGCACCACTTCAGGTTCCGGGCGACGGTAGGCGGCAGTGATAGATGCGCGCAGCACCGATTGCGGCAGGATGCTCTCAGCGAACTCCAGGAAGCACTGATGCGCGTGATCGACATGAATCTCGCCCGCTTCGTCAACTTCCTTGCCGTTCAAACCGTTCAGCTCGGACAGGGTTGCACCACCCTCGAGTTTTTCCAGGTAATTGAAAATTGCCTGCTTGATCAGCCAGTGCGGCGTGCGATCAATCGAGGTCGCGGCGGCCTTGAGGCGTTCGCGGGTCGGGTCGTCAAGTTTGACCCCAAGAGTGGTGGTAGCCATATTTTTATCCTCATGTTTGCCACGACCGCGTGGCATCAGCTGGCGGCAAGATTAGCTGTGCGTCGGTCGAGGTGCAACCTGGTGCAACCCTTTTTTTGTCGGAATAATAAGCAGCTCGTCAGGAAACTGATTCTGGTACATCCCTCCCGCGCCTGCTTGGTGCTTTTACTTCTAGCGCAACCCGGAAAACGCCCTGAAAAGGAGCAAAAACCGACGCTTTTCAGGAAAATCCGACTAGGTGCAACTTATTCGTACGAAACTGGTTGCACCTTATTTGCTTTGTTGAATAGCATTCGCGGCCAAGGTGCAACCGGTCAAAAAGATCGGTGTGCCGGCTGATGGCTTTCCTGGGGAAACATCAGTCATAAATGCGCGGGACCCCGAATCGTCCGTCAAACGTCGTCGTTTGCGAGCGGTTCACCAGCCGCTGCTACATAAAAACAATGCCAGGGCGTAACTCAATGAGCGTAAGCAATCCAACCCTGATCACGTTCGTGATCTACATCGCAGCAATGGTGCTGATCGGCTTCATGGCCTATCGCTCCACCAACAACCTTTCTGACTACATTCTGGGCGGTCGTAGCCTGGGCAGCGTCGTGACCGCACTCTCCGCTGGTGCTTCTGACATGAGCGGCTGGTTGTTGATGGGCCTGCCGGGCGCTATCTACATGTCCGGTCTTTCCGAAAGCTGGATCGCTATCGGCCTGATCATCGGTGCTTACCTGAACTGGCTGTTCGTCGCCGGCCGTCTGCGCGTGCAGACCGAGCACAACGGCGATGCACTGACTCTGCCGGATTACTTCTCCAGCCGTTTTGAAGATAAAAGCGGCCTGCTGCGGATCATCTCTGCGGTCGTGATCCTGGTGTTCTTCACCATCTACTGCGCTTCCGGCATCGTGGCCGGCGCCCGTCTGTTCGAAAGTACCTTCGGCATGTCCTACGAGACAGCGCTGTGGGCCGGTGCTGCGGCGACGATTGCCTACACCTTCGTCGGTGGTTTCCTGGCAGTGAGCTGGACGGACACCGTACAAGCCACGTTGATGATCTTCGCCCTGCTGCTGACGCCGATCATCGTGCTGCTGGCGACTGGCGGCATCGACACCACGTTCCTGGCGATCGAAGCGCAAGATCCAAGCAACTTCGACATGCTTAAAAACACCACTTTCATCGGCATCATCTCGCTGATGGGCTGGGGTCTGGGCTACTTCGGCCAGCCGCACATCCTGGCGCGTTTCATGGCGGCGGATTCGGTCAAGTCGATCGCTAACGCTCGTCGCATCTCCATGACCTGGATGATCCTGTGCCTGGGCGGCACCGTCGCGGTAGGTTTCTTTGGTATCGCTTACTTCTCGGCCCACCCTGCCGTGGCGATGCCAGTGAGTGAAAACCACGAGCGTGTGTTTATCGAACTGGCAAAAATCCTGTTCAACCCGTGGGTTGCCGGTGTACTGCTGTCGGCCATTCTGGCGGCGGTAATGAGTACGCTGAGCTGCCAGCTGCTGGTGTGCTCGAGCGCCCTGACCGAAGACTTCTACAAAACCTTCCTGCGTAAAAGCGCTTCCCAGGTTGAACTGGTCTGGGTCGGTCGCGCCATGGTGCTGCTGGTTGCCCTGATCGCCATTGCGATGGCGGCTAACCCGGAAAACCGTGTACTGGGTCTGGTCAGCTACGCTTGGGCTGGTTTCGGTGCTGCGTTCGGTCCGGTTGTCCTGATCTCCGTGATCTGGAAAGACATGACCCGCAACGGCGCACTGGCCGGCATCCTGGTCGGCGCAATCACCGTGATCGTCTGGAAACACTTCGAACTGCTGGGCCTGTACGAAATCATCCCTGGTTTCATCTTCGCCAGCCTGGCGATCTACATCGTCAGCAAGCTGGGCACGCCGACTCACGGCATGCTTCAGCGCTTTGCGGCTGCCGAGGCAGATTTCCGCCTGAACAAGTGATGGGGATGAGCTGATGCTCTGATCTTTCGACTACATGAAAACGGCCCGCTTCCTTTTGGAGGCGGGCCATTTTTTTTGGGGTTGGCGCCGACCTGAGGTATCGAAGATCCCCTGTGGGAGCGAGCCTGCTCGCGATGGCGGTTGATCATTCAACATTGATGTCGACTGACCCGACGCTATCGCGAGCAGGCTCGCTCCCACAGGGGATATGGTGCTTCTGAAGGGAATGTATGTAGTCAAAAATTCTGTTTTATGAAGGGGGAGTCTTCATAAAAAGTAGGGGAAATCTGATTTCCTTGTCCCTCCGTCAACACCCCTTGTCGCTCATGCAGAATCGCCCGCCTTCATTCTGCAGAGACACATCGGATGTTCGCGCCTGCCAATCAACCGCGTTTCACGTTGACCCTCGACGGCGTCCAGAATGAGCTCAAGATACTTGAGTTCACGGGCAAGGAAGCCATCAGCCAACCCTATCGATTTGACCTGGAACTGGTCAGTGAACGGCCCGACATTGACCTCGAAAGCCTGTTGCACCGTCAGGCGTTTCTGAGTTTCGATGCGCAAGGTTCCGGTATTCACGGTCAGATTTTTCGCGTAGGCCAGAGCGATTCCGGCCAACGTCTGACGGGCTATCAAATCAGTCTCGTACCGCGTCTGGCGTACCTCGGCCAGCGTATTAATCAGCGGATTTTCCAGCACAAAAGCGTGCCGACCATCGTCACGCAAATCCTCAAAGACCACGGCATCCAGCGCGATGCCTTCGAGTTCCGGCTCGGCAGCGACTACCCTGAGCGCGAGTACTGCGTTCAGTACGCCGAAAGCGATCTGGCATTCATTCAGCGTCTGTGTGCCGAAGTCGGCATTCACTACCATTTCCAGCACAGCGCCGACGGGCACCTGTTGGTGTTCGGTGATGACCAAACGGTTTTCCCCCGGTTGCCCGAGCCGACGCTGTACTTGCCAGGCAGCGGGATGGCAGCGGATGCGCCAGCGATCAAGCGGTTCAACGTGCGCCTGGAAACCCGGACCACAGCGGTCACTCGCCGGGACTACGACTTCCGCAAACCGCGTTTGCAACTCGAAAGCCGCCTCGACAGCGAGCAGCGACCGGTGCTGGAGGACTACCACTTCCCTGGTCAATTCACCGACCGCGAACACGGCAAGCATCTGGCGCAACGGGCCTTGGAACGCCACGCGGCGGACTACCGCCAGGCAGAAGGTCGCGGTGATGAATCGGCGTTGGTCAGCGGGCATTTCCTACACCTCGCCGAACATCCCCGTCAGGGATGGAACGATCTGTGGTTGATCACCGAAATCGAACACCGTGGTCGGCAGCCGCAAGTGCTGGAAGAGTCGGCCACCGGCGACAGCCCGGATGATTTCCAGGGCTATCGCAATACCTTTCTGGCGACGCCGTGGGACGTTGCTTTTCGCCCCGCGCTGGGGCCGGAAAAGCCACGCATGCTCGGCTATCAACCTGCCGTTGTCACCGGCCCGACTGACAGCGAAATCCATTGCGACGAGTACGGTCGAGTCAAGGTTCAACTTGCCTGGGATCGTGACGGTCAGCTCAACGAGCATTCCAGTTGCTGGCTGCGTGTCGCGACTGGCTGGGCGCACGACCGCTACGGCAGCGTGATGATTCCGCGCGTCGGTATGGAAGTGCTGGTGGGGTTCGTCGACGCCGATGCCGACAAGCCGCTGGTCATGGGGTGCCTGCCCAACGCCGCGACCCCGGTGCCGCTCGATCTGCCGGCGGACAAGACCCGCAGCATTTTCCGTAGCCAAAGTAGTCCCGGTGGCGGTGGTTACAACGAATTGCGCATCGAGGATCGCAAGGGCGGCGAGGAAATCTACCTGCGCGCCCAGCGAAACTGGACTCAGCACGTACTGAATGATCAGCAGGTGCAGGTCGACAACCAGCGCAGCATCGTCGTCACCGGCACCGCCCGCCATGAGCTCAAGGCTGACGAAAAACGCATCACCCACGGTCAGCGCCAGACCGAAGTGCGACAGGACGATCACCTGGTGGTGATCGGCGACCGGCACATTCGCGTGACCAGTCAGGCCCTCAACGCCAGCCAGCAATTCCACGTCAGCGCCGGCCAGCAAGTGGTCATCGATGGCGGCGCCAGCGCGACCATTCAGGCGGGCGGGCAGTGGATCAACATCGGCCCCGGCGGGATTTTCAGCAGTGTGCCGATTCAGGTCGGTGGCGCACCGATGGCGGCCATGGCTTCTGCGCCGAACTTGCCGGATGTGCCGTTGAAACTGGCAGCGGCCCCGGCGGCGCTGCTCAGTGCTGCACAGATCCTTAGCTTGCAAAGTGACGCGCCATTTTGTGAAGAGTGTGAGCGCTGTAAGGACGGTGTCTGTGCCGCCTGATGCCTTGTCACCTCGCGCCTGGCTGGAGCGCCAGCCACTGAAACCGTCGGAGCAACTGTTCGCGATTTTCAGCAGTGCCAGTGCTGCTGAACCGTTCAAAGCCTGGCAACGCTCGATCACCGCTCAAGCGCCGAGCCCGATCTGGGCCGACACCGCGTATGCCGAGTGGGAAGCGGTGATGCCCTATGTCGGAATCGTCGCTGTTGGCAGTGAGTTTCTGGAGTGGGTTGCTACGACCGAGTCCCGCGATTGGGGTTGGCTGGCAGTTTCTTCTGCTTCTCAAGAAGCGCTGGTCGAGCATTTGCGCAGCCTCACTCAAGTTTTTTTGCCCAGCGGCAACGCGGTGTTTTTCCGTTTCTGGGATGGGCGTTATTTGTTGTCGATTCTTCGGTCTGCCGAGGTGCGAGCCGCTGAGCTGATGCCCGTGATCGGGCGTTGCCTGATCAATGGTCGGGCGCTCGAAATCGGTGGTCGCGCGCTAAAAAATTCCCAGGCTTTTCCATGGTGGAAAGTCCCCCCGTCACTGCTGGATCAGCTCGCTGCGCAGTCCGCTACAACCCGCATCAACAACTTGCTGAAGTGGTTGAGCGAGGACCGCCCTGATCTTTATGAGGCGTTTTCCGAAAGTGTATTGCGGCACAAAGTTGCGAGCCTTCTTGAGACGCCGGACCTGCCTCAAGCACCGAAATCAGCCTTGGTGGATTACCTGATGACGGAGCTGGACTGATGGATCAGATCGTACGGATCGAGCAGGAGCTCGACGGTTTCAAAGACACCTTGAGTTTGTATCGCCAGCAACTTGGCAGCTTCTTGAGCAGGAATGCGGACAGGGTTAGCCGGGCTACGGATATGCCGTCGCTGATGGACATGGAGCGCAAGATCAAGCTGGGAAATACCAGCAAGTCGCTCAGTAGTCGCGATGACGATTTCTTCTCCAGCGTTGCGCAATGTCCAGACAGCGGAATTCTGGAAATCGAGAGCAAGTTTGAATCGGTTTATGACATTCCGCTGGGGAATATTCAGGTCGATGTGATTGCCCAGGATGGCGGTAAGTCGACGCCTGTGACGCTCGATGAAAACGGTAAAGGACAGTTCGAAGGCTTGCCCGGCAAGTTCTATCGCGTTCATGTTCAAAGTGAAGTTACCCCAACTCAAATCAATGATCTTTTCTCCTCATACGACGGCCTGACCACAGAGCTGGAGGGCTGGCTACGCAAGGAGTGGGAGGGGTTCAAACCGCAGTGGTCGCAGTCGACTTTTGTGGCCGCTGGTAACGGAGTGCTGGCGGGAAGTTGGGCAGCAGTCATGGGCGTTTGGGATGGACTGAGCCTTGTCTTTGACATCCTTAAGAATCCTGGCGCTCACCTTGAACAACTCGGCAGTAGTGCGCAGCAACTCATCGATCTGGCGAAGCAATCACCAGCAACGATGGAAAAAGCCATGTTGCTGGCTAGCGATGAAGCGGCGCTTTGTCTGCTGTTTCGTGCTGCGAGTCTTTGGCTTTCGGCGTTACCGCCTAGCGAAATGGCTGGTAACTCGGCAGAGGTGGCCAGCCAAGTCATTGTCTCGGTACTGATCGATATTCTGATTGCTTTGGCGCTGGCCTGGACGGGGGTCGGTATACCCGTCGCCAAGGCCTATCTCACTGCTCGCGGGCTCAAGTACGGGGCGTTGCTGGCTGGTCTGGCGATGCGCTTCGTCGAGGCCACTTTCACTATTCTCAGCACCTTCATGGAGTACGTCGACCGCTATAAGAAAGTCGCCGCGCGCGGTATTGCTGCAGGGCTGAAAAAGGGTCGCATGCAGCTGCGCTGGGATGCCAAACGCAATACCACGCTCAAACAAAACGAACACCACGACGACGCGTCGAAGCAGGCCACCAACCCCAACGGCGACAGCGCCGACTCCGCGGATAAAACCGCGACCAACAAATGCCCGGTATCGATGGTCACCGGCGAAGAACTGCTGACCCTCACCGACGGTTCGCTGGACGGCCTCCTGCCGTTCGACTTCACCCGGCTCTACCGCACCAGCGCCGCCGAAATCGACTGTGGCCTGGGCTTTGGCTGGAGTCACTCGCTCGCCCATCGCCTGGAAATCGACGGCGACACGGTCATCTGGATCGACCACGAAAACCGTCGCACCACCTTCCCGCTGCCATCCATTGAGCGCCCGGCGATCCACAACAGCCTCTCGCGCGCGGCGATTTATCTCGGTGCTGACCCCGAGGAACTGATCCTCGCCCAAGCCGGCGAAGAAACCCGTTTCTACCACTTTCACAACGGTTTTCTGACCGCGATCAGCGACGCGTACGACAACCGCTTGCGCATCACTCGCGACCGCCAGCAGCGCATCCAGCGCCTCGACAACGGCGCCGGCCGTGCCTTGCTGTTGCGTTATGAACGCAACCATCTGGTCGCCGTCGACTACCAGGTGTTTGTCCCCGCGCCGACCCTCGCCGAAGCCTGGCACACCGAGCAGACGCTGGTCAGTTATCACTACGACGAACGCGATCAGCTGATCGAAGCGACCAACGCCGCCGGTGAAAGCGAGCGTTACGACTACGACGACCAGCACGTGATTCTGCAACGGCAACTGGCCGGGGGCGCGAGTTTTTTTTGGGAGTGGGAACGGTCCGGCAAGACGGCGCGCTGCATCCGCCACTGGGCGTCGTTTTCGCAGATGGACACGCGTTACGTCTGGGACGACCAGGGCAGCGTCACCGTCCAGAACATCGATGGCAGTGAAGAGGTTTACGTCCACGACGACCGGGCGCGGCTGGTGCGCAAGGTCGAACTGGACGGCGGCGAACAGCTCAAGGCCTACGACGAACAGGGGCGGTTGGTCGCCGAGCAGGATCCGCTCGGAGCCGTCACCGAATACCGCTACGACGAAGTCGGACGGTTGGTGGCGCTGATTCCGCCGCAAGACGAGCCAACGGCCTACGAGTACCGCAACGGTTTCCTGCATGCGCGGTATCGCGGCGAGGCGGTATGGACCTATCGGCGCAATGCCCAAGGCGATATCACCGAGGCCGTCGACCCGGACGGCCAAGTCACCCATTACCACTACGACGCCCAGGGGCGATTGCTGTCGATCCGCTACCCGGACACCAGTCGGCATGTGTTTGTCTGGAATGGTTTGGGGCAATTGGTCGAAGAAACCTTGCCGCAGGGTGGTCGGCGACAGTTTTCCTACGACGTCATGGGCCGGCGGATTACCAGCCAGGACGGATACGGTGCCGTCACACGTTACCAGTGGGACGCCGTTGGCCGACTGATCCAGACGACACTTCCTACAGGCGCCACCCGCGCGTTCAGTTACAACGCCTACGGCCAAGTCACTGCCGAACAGGATGAACTCGGCCGCATCACCCGCTACGAATACGCCGACGACCTGCACCTGGTCAGCCGCCGGATCAATCCCGACGGCACGCAGCTCAAGTACCGCTACGACAACCCGCAGCTTCTGCTGACAGAAATTGAAAACGAATCCGGCGAAAAATATCAGCTGGACTACACCGCCAATGGATTGATCCGACAGGAAACCGGCTTTGACGGCCAACGCACGGCGTATGCCTATGACCTGAACGGACAACTGCTGGAGAAAACCGAGTTCGGTGATGACGGCTCGAAACTGGTTACCGGTTACGGGCGGGATTCGGCCGGGCGCCTGTTGGCCAAAACCCTGCCCGACGGCGTCAAAGTCGAGTATCGCTACGACAGCCTTGGCCGATTGGTTTCCGTCGATGATGGCCACGACCATCCACTGGAGTTCGAGTACGACAACCAGGACCGGTTGATCTCTGAGCACCAGGGCTGGGGCACGTTGCGCTACAGCTACGACGCCTGCGGCCAACTCAAACGCCTGCGCCTGCCGGACAACAGCAAACTCGACTACCACCACGCCAAGGGCGGTGCGCTGACGGCCATCGACCTCAACGGCGCGCGGCTCACCGCTCACCAATTCCAATTCGGTCGTGAGCAACAGCGCCAACAAGGTCTGCTGCTCAGCGAATATGCCTACGATGAACAAGGACGTCTGAAGGCTCATTCCGTCAGCCAACAGCAACAACCGCTGTATCGCCGCGATTATGCCTACAGCGCCAACGGAAACCTCGGCCACATCGCCGACACCCGCCACGGCCAGCGCACCTACCTTTATGACGCCCTCAACCGCCTGACCCGCGTCCGTCACGCCCGCGACGACCCACCAGAAAGCTTCGCCCACGACCCGGCGGGCAACCTGCTGATGCAGGACCGCCCCGGCGCGGCAACCATCAAGGGCAATCGCTTGCTGATGCAAGGCGACCGCCATTACGACTACGACGCCTTCGGCAATCTGATCCGCGAACGCCGCGGCACCGCGCAGAAACTCGTCACCGAATATCGCTACGACTGCCAGCACCGCCTAATCGGTGTCACTACCCCGGACGGTCGTTGCTCAAGCTACCGCTACGACGCCTTCGGCCGCCGCATCGCCAAAACCGTCGAGGGCAAGACCACCGAGTTCTTCTGGCAGGGCGACAACCTCGTCGCTGAAAGCAGCAAAGAGCATTACCGCAGCTATGTCTACGAACCCGGCAGCTTTCGTCCACTGGCCATGCTCGACGGCAAAGGTCCGAAAAAGGCCTGCCCGTTTTACTACCAACTCGATCACCTCGGTACGCCGCAGGAACTGACGGATTATGGTGGCGAGATCGTGTGGTCGGTGAAGTACAACGCCTACGGCAAAGTCACGCACCTGGCGTTCGGTGGGGGCGAGCAACTCGATCAGCCGCTGCGCTTCCAGGGGCAGTACTTTGATGCTGAGAGTGGCCTGCATTACAACCGGCATCGGTACTATGATCCGGACGTAGGGCGGTATCTGACGCCGGATCCGATTAAGTTGGCGGGTGGGTTAAACCAATATCAGTACACGCCGAATCCGACGGGGTGGGTTGATCCGTTGGGGTTGAGCGGGAATTGTCCGCCGCCGAATAAGCCAGGGTGTAAGGCGCCGGATGATACGACTGGCGCTAGGGTTGATGAGGGTGAGCCGCCGTTACCGAAGCTGACGGGTGATCAGCGGCGGGCGCGGATTGATGAGCTGGCTGAGGCGAACGCCAAGGGACGGGTTATGGCAATGGAGGATAAATACGACATGCATACCGTCAAAAAGCACAGTTCAGAAATATCGGATACCGCACTAAAACAGCGAGCCATTAACGGAGCGGACCCTAATACTGGGAGGATCCCGAATGGAGCGAGGGGGAATTTAAGCTCTCAGTTCAGTAGCTGGAGGGTTCATTTCAATGCATTGAATAAGGCATTAACTAGAGAGAGGTTGGGGCTGAGCCCCCATACGGGTACAGATCACAACAGAGACCCGATTGTAAGGATGGAGCTTCCTGGCGCTGGTCGTGGGTATAGGCCAAATAGAATAGATCAAAGTAATCCTAAGTTAAATGAGGATCTGAATTGGTTTGAAGTTAAGTTTGATAAGGATGATGTGACTCGGCCCTATACAGGTTTTCCTTCGGAGAAGAAATGATGTTGCGAGACCCTTTTTTAGATGAGGAATTTCGGCCCGACTTAATGTGGTTTATTGGGGTTTTTTGTGTTTATGATCGTGAAGAGACGCTGGGGGCAGAACTTGAAGTTTATGATCCTAATGATAAGGACGATAGAGCTGAGCTGATCAGGAAGTACGGTCTTAACTTAGGGTATTTGACCTATCGGCATAAGCTCGTTTTGATGGAGTCTCTGGCAGATAAGCTGAACGACGAAAGCTATGACTTTCAGGGCTTGTTCGATATTGACGAGGACGAGGCTGCGAGCTGGGCTCGGGGTGAATGGTACGAATTAAAGGATCCTCGTGGTTTTCTTCAGCATGTCTATATGCTGGCGCAGGAGGTTTGGAAAGATGACTTGCTCAAAGCCAGCCAGGAAGATCGAGCGACTTGGTGAAGGAAGCTAATGCTCAGATAAATGAAAATAAGTAGATCTGTCCCATTTTTTTCCAATCTTCACAAGGCTAGTCTCGAAGACCAATCAGCTTGGTGAGAGAGCTACATCGATCGCGAAATTTCTGGGCAAGGTCGTCGGAAGTTTCCTTCAAAACGTATCGGTTTCCATGAACTGGTGCGAAGTGAGATCCATGGATAGTCTTTGGCTGTCGCTGCAAATGCAGCGGCAGGGTGTAGGAACCCGGGACAACTCACCGCGCATCAGCGCTGTCGTTTGATTGCGGCACTTAACTTGTGTCCGTAACATCGTTCGCGGCGGCTGTGCGCGGGGCACGCTTCGGCGTGGCTGAGTTTGGTGAGTTGCTCAGTTTCCTACTCCCGCGTACGGCTGCCACCCAAGCCCGTAGGAAAGGCCGTTGGTAGCATTTAACTCAATCACCAAGGTCTAAAAAAATGAAAAGTCTTCACCCCGATCCACCTTACGAAAAAATAATCCCTCATCCCGAAAACCGCTTCATGGCATTGACCGGCAACTGCAACGACATGCCCACCCTGTTCGTCGATACCCACGCGCCGCTCGATGTTTTATACGACGCTGCCAACTATCGAATTCGCGCCGTCACGCAGGTGCTTGAGAACATGTCGATGCGCGGTTCGGTTGAGTGTGAGTCGTTCATTCTCAGTGATTTTGCGTTGCTGTGTGCCATTCCGTTGCGGGATGGGTGTGATGTGCTGGATGTGATTGGGCGGCGGTTGCGGGCTCGGCCTTCGGAGTAAGGCTGCTGAAAGATCGTTCCCACGCTCTGCGTGGGAATGCAGCCCGTGACGCTCTGCGTCACATCGGTGTCAGGCGCGAATTCGATTGCGTGGCTGGAACGCGGAGCGTCCCTTGAGGCATTCCCACGCAGAGCGTGGGAACGATCAGCAGAAGGGCGATCACCGTGGAGAATGCCCGCTTAGCCGTGAGGTCCTGACGTTCTGCGCCGTACAAGGTAAACTTCCCGGCCTTCGCAGGAGCAATCATGAATTATCGTCACGCCTTCCATGCCGGCAATCACGCCGATGTGTTCAAACACCTGACTTTGACCCGCCTCATCGCCTTGATGTCGCGCAAGGAGCAGCCGTTTGCCTATCTCGACACTCACGCCGGTATTGGTCTGTATGACCTGCAGGGCGATCAGGCGAGCCGTACCGGTGAGTACCTGGAAGGGATCGCGCGGTTGTGGGATCAGCCGGATTTGCCGGCGCTGACTGCCGATTACATGAAGGTGTTGCACGACATGAACCCGGATGGCCAGTTGCGCTATTACCCGGGTTCGCCGGAGTTGGCGCGACGGCTGACGCGGCCGCAGGATCGGCTGATGCTCAACGAGAAGCACCCTGAAGACGGCTTGCTGCTCAAGGACAACATGGCGGGTGATCGTCGGGTGAAGGTGCACTTGGGGGAAGGCTGGCATGTGCCGCGGGCGATGTTGCCGGTGCAGGAGAAGCGGGCGGTGATGTTGATTGATCCGCCGTTCGAGCAACTCGATGAGATGCAGCGTTGTGCGGCGTCGTTGAAAGAAGCGATTGGCCGGATGCGCCAGACGGTGGCGGCGATCTGGTACCCGGTGAAGGATCAGCGCATGTTGCGGCGGTTCTATCAGGACTTGGCCGGTACGGGCGCACCGAAGTTGTTGCGGGTGGAGTTGTTGGTGCATCCGCTGGATACGCCCAATAGCCTGAATGGTTCGGGGTTGGCGATTGCCAATCCGCCATGGGGGCTGGAAGAGGAATTGCGTGAGTTGCTGCCGTGGTTGTCCAAGAAGCTTGGGCAGACCCAGGGTGGGTGGCAGATGGATTGGTTGATCGCCGAGAGTTAATCAATTGCATGAGTTGATCGTTCCCACGCTCTGCGTGGGAATGCAGCCCGGGACGCTCCGCGTCCCTGCCGAAGCGGACGCAGAGCGTCCATTGAGGCATTCCCACGCAGAGCGTGGGAACGATCAGTACGGCGTCAGATCGGGCAGGTCACGCCTGTACCGCCAATCCCGCAATACCCTTCAGGGTTCTTGGCCAGGTACTGCTGGTGATACGCCTCGGCGAAGTAGAACGTCGGCGCTTCTTCGATTTCGGTGGTGATGGTGCCTTTGCCAGCCTTGGTCAGCTCGGCCTGGAACACTTGCTCGCTGTGCTTGGCGGCGGCCAATTGTGCCGGGTTGGTGGCATAGATCACCGAGCGGTACTGGGTGCCGATGTCATTGCCCTGGCGCATGCCCTGGGTCGGGTTGTGCAGCTCCCAGAACATCTTCAGCAATTCTTCATAGCTGACTTTTGCCGGCTCGTAGACCACTAGTACCACTTCGCTGTGGCCGGTCAGGCCCGAGCAGACTTCTTCATACGTCGGGTTCGGGGTAAAGCCGCCGGCGTAACCCACCGCCGTGCTGACCACGCCTTCGCGCTGCCAGAACTTGCGCTCCGCGCCCCAGAAGCAGCCCAGGCCGAAGATTGCGAAATCCACGTCCATCGCGAACGGGCCCAGCAGCGGGGCGTCGTGGACGAAGTGTTTTTCCGGCACGGTCATTGGGGTTTCGCGGCCGGGCAGAGCTTGTTCTTTAGTCGGGAGCACGTTTTTGTTCACCAGGATTTCCGAGCGCAAGACCATGATCAGTCCTCTCAGTCAGGTTGAGATGTAAATAAACAGACCGCCAGTGTGCCCAATGATGCCAAGTTAATCACTACCCCTGTGGGAGCGGGCTTGCTCGCGAAGGCGGTGTGTCAGGCAACAATGATGTCGACTGTCACACCGCTTTCGCGAGCAAGCCCGCTCCCACAGGGTTTTGTGTCCAGGCAGAAAGAGCATTCAGACTTATTCAGGCGATTGGGCCGCGCGGGTAACGTTTGAGCTTTTCGATCAGCTCGGAACCCGGTATCGGTCGGTCGAACAGGTAGCCCTGACCGACGTCGCAACGGTGGCGTCGCAAGAACGCAAGCTGCTCGGCCGTCTCGATGCCTTCAGCCACGACCTTGAGTTTCAGGTTGTGGGCCATGGCGATCACCGCGGAGGTGATTTCCATGTCGTCCTGGTTGTCCGGGATTTCGTGGATGAAGCTTCGATCGATCTTGATGATGTCGATCGGGAATTTTTTCAAGTAACTGAGCGACGAGTAACCGGTGCCGAAGTCGTCCATGGCCAGGGTCAGGCCCAGACGCTTGAGCTGATCGAGCTGCAAGTGGGTGTCTTCGGTGGCTTCCAGCAGCAGGCCTTCGGTCAGTTCCAGCTCCAGCAGGTTCGCCGGCAGCTCTTCTTCCTTGAGGATGTTGGCGATGGACGCTACCAGGTCCGGGTCGGAGAACTGTTTGGGCGACAGGTTGATCGCCACTTGCAGGTTGCCGAGGCCGGCGGCGGTCAGGTCTTTGCTCATGCGGCAGGCCTGGCGGGCGATCCATTTGCCGATCGGGATGATCAGCCCGGTTTCTTCGGCAACGCTGATGAACTGGTCCGGGCGGATCATGCCTTTTTCCGGATGGTTCCAGCGCAGCAGCGCTTCCATGCCCAGCAAGCGACCGCTGCGCAGGCACAGCTTGGGCTGGTAGAACACGTCCAGCTCGTTCTGGGTCAGGGCGCGGCGCAGGTTGTTCTCGACGAACAGCTTGTAGCTGGCCTCGGCATTCAGCGCTTCGGTGAACACTTGTACCTGATGTTTGCCGTTGGCCTTGGCCTTGTGCAGCGCCAGGCCGGCGTTGCGCATCAGCGTCTGGGGATCACGGCCGTGCAGCGGCGCGCAGGCCAGGCCCACGGAGCCGGTGACGCTGATCAGCTGGTTATCGACGAACATCGGTTTGTCGAGGGTCGCCAGCAATTGGTTGGCGACCTGTTGGCCAGCCGAGAGGTCAGTATCGTCCAGCAGCACCGCGAATTCGTTACTGGCGAAGCGCGCCAGACTGCCGCTCGGGCTCAGGCTGTTGCGCAAGCGCCGGGCCAGGCTGATCAGCAGTTTGTCGCCGGTCTGGTGGCCGAGGCTGTCGTTGATCCGCTTGAAGTTGTCGATGTCCACCAGCAGCAGGCTGATCGGCGTGTCGCTGTCTCGGGCGAAGCGTTCATCAAGGTTGCGGATGAACGCCGGGCGGTTGCCGAGGTTGGTCAGATTGTCGGTGTAAGCCAGGCGCTCGATGCGCTGCTGGGCGAGCTTGGTCTGGGTGATGTCTTCGTAGATGCCGATGTAGTGTGTCAGCTCACGGTTGTCGCCGTAGACCTTGGAAATCGACAGCTGGCCCCAGTAGGGTTCGAGGTTTTTGCGTCGGCTCTTGAACTCGCCCTGCCAGCTGTTGCTCTTGGCCAGCGCCGACGGCGCGTCGAACAACAGTTCGCTGAGGTTTTCCAGTGCCGGCAGTTCCGACAGCCGCTGGCCATGGACTTCCTCGGTGGAGTACTGGGTGATTGCCGTGAAGCTCGGGTTGACGTATTCCACCACGCCGTCGCAATTGACCAGCAGAAAGGCGTTGGCGCTTTGCTCTACCGCACGTTGGAACAGGTGCAGAGCGCTGGTGGCGGTGCGGCGGTTGTGGTTGTTGATGACCTGGGCGAACTGATCGGCCAGCTCGCCGGCAAAGGCGATTTCGTCCGACTGCCAGGCGCGGGTCGCACCGATCTGCTCCAGGCAGAGCACGCCGACCACCTGACCATCGACGCGGATGCTGGCGTCGAGCATGGCGTTGACGTCGCGCGGGCGCAGGCTCTCGGCTATTTCCCGGGTGCGCGGGTCGCGCATGGCGTTGTGGGCGTCGATGGCACGGCCGGTGTGCAAGGCTTCGAGGTAATCGGGGAAACCACTGGCATCGATCGGCTCCGGCAGTCGGTGATTGCGGGTGGCGCGGTGATAGGCTGAAATCGGCGTCAGTAGTGAGCCGTCGAGGTTCCACAGGCTGGCGCAGTCGATTTCATAGATATCGCAGGCACTGCGGGTGATCAGCTCGGCGGCTTCTTGCAAGGAATTGTTGGTGCTGTAGCGCTGGCGGGTCAGCAGCAGAATCAGATCTTGCTGGGCGCGCACCCGGTCCAGGTGCTGCAGTTGTTCCTGCTGGGCGCGTTGATTGAGTTCAAGGGCGATTTGCAGGCGTGAGTTCTGGGTTTCCAGATCCAGTACCGGCAGCAGCGGCTCATCGATGAACAGGCCGTCCACTACCATCAGATAGCCGCGCAGCAGGTGTCGATTGTGTTGTTTGTAAGCTTCGCCCAGTTCCAGCAGGCTCAGTACGCCTGCGGCGGTGTGCAAAGTGTAGCGGATCAGGTAATGCGGGCTTTCGGTGAGTTGCTGCTGGATCGTGTCATGCAGTTGATAGCGCGCTTCGGGCTCCATCAGGCTGGCGTAAGGCGAGCCGACCAGGGCGCAGAGCTCCACTGCCGGCAAGCCGAACTGTCGTTCGCAATTGGGGTCGAGAAACAGCAGCGCCCAGCTCGGTTCATTCAGCCGTTCGAAACGCAGCATGCCGAGCCGCGAGGGCACTGGCAACTGCGTCACTACCTCGGCCACCATACGGCTGGCGGCATCGGGTTGGCTCTTCATATGGAGGGAAACTCGCTTCGAATATGCTGATCGCGCCGGGCTCTCGCCCTCTTTACTGTTGTCTGCGGCAAGGTTGCATCATTGCGACACCGACTGACAAGAGACATGAAGGCCAAGTGCTATAAGAATATGTCGGCAGGCGCGAAGATTTCTCCAGCGAGGGGCCTAAAAGTAATGTTGTGAGTCAAAAGATCGCAGCCTTCGGCAGCTCCTGCAAGGCTGCGATCTTTTCCGCAATCAACGCAATTTTATGGTTATCGACTGCAGTTGCTTGCCATCCCGATCGTGATAATTGACGCGGACCTGTTCAGCATCGACGACCAGATGCGCGAAGTTATCCTGGCTGACCACTTCACTGGTCAGCTCATGCCGATAATCTCCCGCGGCCGTTCGGGCCAACGCCTGGTCGAGGATGAAGGTCGATGCCTTGGCATACGGCAGCAGTTTGCTGTTGTACAGCGGTGAAGACACGATGGTGTGAACTTCAAAATCCGGGTCGGCGCTGTGAGTCAGGCGACTGGTCAGTGAGCCGTGGACATCGCCGGAAATGAACAAGACGTTTTTGATGCCGTGCGTACGAATCGTCTCCAGCAGCCTTAGTCGTTGTTCCGGGAAGGCTTTCCAGGCGTCATCGCCGTTAAGTTTGCGGTCGGGGTAGAACATGACGCTGGTGACCACGAATTTGACCCGGGCCGTACTGTTGATCAGCCATTTGAGCAGCGCCTGTTCCTGTTCTTCATCAAGGATGCGCCGGTCGCTGGCCGACAGATTGCGTCGGGTTCGGCTGTCGGTGACAAACCATTCGATATCGCCATCGGAGAATTGATACCAATACTGTTGCAGTTTCTTGCTTACTTGCCCGTTGGCAAGCAACTCATAAGCAGGGCTGTGGCTGGCTTGATATAACTCATACGCCGCCATGGCGTTTTCGTATAAGTAAGCATCGGCCTTGCTTTCATTGGCAGGCCAGTTGTCTTCAATTTCATGGTCATCGAGGATCATGTAAGTCGGCACGCCGGACATTAACTTCGAGATATGCGGCTGAGAAAAAGCGGTGCGGTATTTGCTGAGGATGTCTTTGTATTCCCGGTCGGGAGCCACGAGGTTCAGGTCATCGACGTAGATTTGGTCGCCAGTCATCAGCATGGCGCTGATCGGCGGCTTGGCGCGTTCCGCCAGGCTTGTGATCGAGGCAAAGATCCGATCGCCCAAATGCGGGGCCGACGCAATGCCGGCGGTCATTCGCAGGTAACGACATGAGCCTGCGATATAGGCCCGTGGCGTGGTGGTTTTGCTGGACTGCGTGCGAAAGCGGTAGATCTCCCGAGGCCATTGCAGTGGCAGTTCCTGGATCGTCTCCACGGTATGCACCGGGCTCATGGGGCTGAACCAGCCCGCCTGATATTCATAGGCGGTATCGGTAGCCAGATCGTTGAGGACAATCACTTCGGACATGTCGCGCAAGATTGTCAATTTTGCAAATACGCCTTTGGACCAGTGCTCCTCACCGGCGCGTCGATAACGAATGCCTGCAAATACCAAGGCGTTGTTCTGTGAATTACCGCGCAAGAAAATACGGGTGTGATTAGTTGTGGTGTGGCCAATAATCGGGCCGACAGTCGGTTTTAACATGTTCGAGTCCATTCGAGGCAATGCTAACTAAGCAGATTAAGTTGTCGAAGTTTCTATTAGAAATTCTCCTAACTAAGACTAGTTATTGGCTTGCAAAAAATATCGGGCGGAAGTGGACTCGAGTTGTAGGCGGTGTAAGCCATGAATGTAGGAATAAGGTGCAGAGGAGGGCTTTCTTCAGGGCAAAAAAAGCCCCGCCAAATTGGCGGGGTTGAGGTACGAGCGTGGCGCTCGGAAAACGTCGAACGCGGCGGCCCTGCGGTGAAGGAGGGCCGGCCGGTGTTACAGCAGGATGGTGCGGATGTCCGCCAGCAGGTCGCTCAGACGCTTGGTGAAGCGTGCAGCAGCGGCGCCGTTGATCACACGGTGATCGTAGGACAGCGACAGCGGCAGCATCAGTTTCGGCTGGAAGGCTTTGCCGTCCCAGACTGGCTGGATGGTTGCCTTGGAAACACCGAGGATCGCCACTTCCGGCGCGTTGACGATCGGCGTGAAGCCGGTGCCGCCAATGTGGCCGAGGCTGGAAATGGTGAAGCAGGCACCTTGCATGTCGTCAGCGGTGAGCTTTTTGTCGCGGGCTTTGGCGGCCAGCGCAGCGGCTTCGGCTGCCAGTTGCAACAGGCTCTTCTGGTCGACGTTCTTGATGACCGGTACCAGCAGGCCTTCAGGGGTGTCGACCGCGAAGCCGATGTTCACGTACTTCTTGCGGATGATCGCCTTGCCGCTTGGCGCCAGCGAACTGTTGAAGTCCGGCAGTTCCTTGAGCAGGTGCGCGCAGGATTTGAGCAGCAGCGGCAGGATGGTCAGCTTAACGCCAGCCTTCTCTGCAACGGCTTTCTGAGCAATACGGAACGCTTCCAGCTCGGTGATATCAGCCGAATCGAACTGAGTCACGTGAGGAATGTTCAGCCAGCTGCGATGCAGGCTCGACGCGCCGATTTGCATCAGGCGAGTCATCGGCACTTCTTCGATTTCGCCGAAGCGGCTGAAGTCCACGACCGGAATCGGCGGGATGCCCGCGCCACCGGTTGCGCCAGCCGCAGCGGCCGGTGCTTCCTTGGCCTTCTGCATCATGGCCTTGACGTAAACCTGCACGTCTTCTTTGAGCACACGACCGTGCGGGCCGCTGGCGCCAACGGCGCTCAGCTCGACGCCGAATTCACGGGCGAGTTGGCGAACAGCCGGGCCTGCATGAACCTTCGCGCCAGGCTTGGCTGGTGCAGCAGCAGGTGCGGTAGGTGCCGGAGCAGCAGGTGCTGCGGCGGCTGGAGCAGGAGCGCTCGGAGCAGCAGCGGCTGGAGCCGGAGCCGCAGCGGGTGCCGCGCCTTTGACTTTCAGCTTCAGGATCAGGTCGCCGGTACCGACTTCGTCATCCAGCTTGATGGAAACGCTTTCCACCACGCCAGCGGCAGGCGATGGAATTTCCATGCTCGCCTTGTCGGATTCCAGAGTGATCAGCGACTGGTCGGCAACGACGGTGTCGCCAGCCTTGACCAGCACTTCGATGATCTTGGCCTTGCCCGACGAGCCGATGTCCGGGACGTGAATGTCCTGGACAGTGTCGGCAACCGGAGCCGCCGGAGCCGCAGCGGCTGGCGCTGGAGCAGCGGCAGCAGGCGCAGCAGCCTGGGCTGGCGCGGCCGGTGCAGCAGCACCCGCCACTTCCAGGTCCAGAATCAGGTCGCCGGTGCCGACTTCGTCGTTGAGCTTGACGCTGATGGCCTTGACCACGCCAGCGGCAGGCGATGGAATTTCCATGCTCGCCTTGTCGGATTCCAGGGTGATCAGAGACTGATCAGCCTCGACGGTGTCGCCGACCTTGACCTGGATCTCGATGATCTGGGCCTTGCCCGACGAACCGATGTCCGGCACGTGTACTTGCTGAACGCTGGCAGCAGCAGGCGCTGCGGCTGGAGCGGCCGGCGCTTTGGCGGCAGCAGGTGCAGCTTCAGCCTTGGCAGCTGGCGCAGCGGCAGCCGCAGGAGCCGGCGCAGCGGCACCTTCGACTTCCAGTTCCAGCAGTTCGTCGCCTTCTTTCAGGCGATCGCCCAGCTTCACTTTCAGGCTCTTGATGATACCGGCCTTCGGCGCAGGCACTTCCATGCTCGCCTTGTCCGACTCAAGTGTCAGGATGCTCTGGTCGGCTTCGATACGGTCGCCGACCTTCACAAACAGTTCAATTACTTCACCTTCACCGCTGCCGATGTCAGGTACGCGAATGAGTTCGCTCACAGAGTGTCTCCTCAGCAGTCCAGTGGGTTGCGTTTTTCCGGGTTGATACCGAACTTGGCGATGGCTTCAGCCACCACTTTAGGTTCGATGTCACCACGGTCAGCCAAGGCTTCCAGGGCTGCCAACACCACGAAATGACGGTCGACTTCGAAGAAGTGACGCAGCTTCTTGCGGCTGTCACTGCGGCCGAAACCATCGGTGCCCAGGACTTTGAATTCCTTGGACGGGACCCACTGACGAATTTGCTCAGCGAACAGCTTCATGTAGTCGGTAGAGGCGATGACCGGACCTTTACGGCCGTTCAGGCACTCTTCCACATAGCTCAGCTTAGGCTTCTGGCCCGGGTGCAGACGGTTGGTGCGCTCAACGGCCAGGCCGTCGCGACGCAGTTCGTTGAAGCTGGTAACGCTCCACACGTCGGCGCCGACGTTGAACTCTTCACGCAGGATCTTCGCCGCTTCACGGACTTCACGCAGGATGGTACCGGAGCCCATCAGCTGAACGTGATGCGCCGCTTCGCGGGTGTCTTCCTCGAGCAGGTACATGCCTTTCTTGATGCCTTCTTCGGCACCGGCCGGCATGGCGGGCTGCTGGTAGGATTCGTTCATTACGGTGATGTAGTAGAAGACGTCCTGTTGCTCTTCGGTCATCTTCTTCATGCCGTCCTGAATGATCACCGCCAGCTCGTAGCCGTAGGTTGGATCGTAGGTGCGGCAGTTCGGGATGGTGGCAGCCAGGATGTGGCTGTGACCGTCTTCGTGTTGCAGGCCTTCGCCGTTCAGCGTGGTCCGGCCGGCGGTGCCGCCGATCAGGAAGCCACGGGTGCGGCTGTCGCCAGCGGCCCAGGCCAGGTCGCCGATACGCTGGAAGCCGAACATCGAGTAGAAGATGTAGAACGGCAGCATTGGCTGGTTGTGGCTGGAGTACGAAGTACCGGCAGCGATGAAGGAGCTCATGGCGCCCGCTTCGTTGATGCCTTCTTCGAGGATCTGACCTTTCTGGTCTTCCTTGTAGAACATCACCTGGTCTTTATCGACTGGCTCGTAGAGCTGGCCGACGGACGAGTAGATGCCCAACTGACGGAACATGCCTTCCATACCGAAGGTACGGGCTTCGTCCGGGATGATCGGTACGATGCGCGGACCGATTTCCTTGTCCTTGACCAGTTGCGCGAGGATCCGCACGAAGGCCATGGTGGTGGAAATTTCACGGTCGCCCGAGCCGTCCAGGATCGCCTTGAGGGTGTCCAGTGGCGGGGTTGGAATGTTGAAGCTCTTGGCGCGACGCTGAGGCACGAAACCGCCCAGTGCGGTACGGCGCTCGCTCAGGTAGCGGGCTTCGGCGCTGCCTTCTTCCGGTTTGAAGAACGGCAGGTTTTCGAGTTCGTCGTCTTTGACCGGGATATCGAAACGATCGCGGAACAACTTCAGGCTGTCGACATCGACTTTCTTGGTGTTGTGCGCAGTGTTTTTCGCTTCGCCGGCACCGGTGCCATAACCCTTGATGGTTTTGGCCAGGATGACGGTCGGTTGTTCTTTGTGGTTGACCGCTTCGTGGTACGCCGCGTAGACCTTGTACGGGTCGTGGCCGCCACGGTTGAGCTTCCAGATCTCGTCGTCGGACAAGTCTGCAACCATCGCCTTGAGTTCTGGCGTGTTGAAGAAGTGTTCACGCACGAACGCGCCGTCTTTGGCTTTGTAGTTCTGGTACTCGCCGTCGATGACTTCGTCCATGCGGCGTTGCAGGATACCGTCGACGTCTTTGGCCAGCAGTGGGTCCCAGAAACGGCCCCAGATGACTTTGGTCACGTTCCACTGAGCACCGCGGAACACGCCTTCGAGTTCCTGGATGATCTTGCCGTTGCCGCGAACCGGGCCGTCGAGGCGCTGCAGGTTGCAGTTGATGACGAAGATCAGGTTGTCCAGCTTCTCGCGGCCGGCCAGGGAGATCGCGCCCAGGGATTCCGGCTCGTCGCACTCGCCGTCGCCCAGGAAGCACCAGACTTTCTGTTTGCCCGGCTGGATGAAGCCACGGTGTTCCAGGTACTTCATGAAGCGAGCCTGGTAGATCGCCTGGATCGGGCCCAGACCCATGGATACGGTCGGAAACTGCCAGAAGTCAGGCATCAGCCAAGGGTGCGGGTAGGACGACAGGCCCTGACCGTCCACTTCCTGGCGGAAGTTGTTCATCTGGTCTTCGGTGATGCGGCCTTCCATGAATGCACGGGCGTAGACGCCTGGCGAGGTGTGGCCCTGGAAGTAGATCAGGTCGCCGCCGTGTTCGTCGCTCGGAGCCTGGAAGAAGTAGTTGAAGCCGATGTCATACAGGGTCGCACTGGAGGCGAAGCTGGAGATGTGACCACCTAGGTCAGAATCTTTCAGGTTCGTACGCATTACCATGGCCATCGCGTTCCAGCGTACCAACGAGCGAATGCGGCGTTCCATGAACAGGTCGCCAGGCATGCGTGCTTCGTGGGTAACGGGGATCGTGTTGCGGTATGGCGTAGTGATGGCGTAAGGGAGCTGCGAGCCGCTACGGGTCGCGAGTTCGCCCATACGGGTCATCAGATAGTGAGCACGGTCTTCGCCTTCTTTGTCGAGAACCGATTCCAGGGCGTCCAGCCATTCCTGGGTTTCGACGGGATCGAGGTCTTGCATGGCTTGCTCCAGGGCGGAAAGGCTTCCAGAATCGGTTGCCTGAGTTTGCGACTGGCCTTGTGGGCAGACGATATAAATTCTTGGATTGCCGAGAGGTATGTTCCGGCGGCGTGTAGTTTTACTACAAATCATCGGGCATTTCAGCCTTTCGAATGTATAGACGAGTAGTAAAACTACAGAAGATCGGCTTGTGGCCTCCGGCTGCGTTGTGAGAATAATCGTTAAGGTTGGTCTTTTTCCAACCAAAAAAGGTGAAGGCTTGATGATCGCTGCCAAAAATAAACAAATTTCAGCTATTTCTAACCTTTGTTCGACAGTCGGTCAGGTAGCGCATTTTCACGAATCACTACATGCAGCCCTTCACACGCCGATCAAGGATAGACCATGAGCCTCCCTTCGCTTGCCGAACTGCCCGGCGTACTCCTGCCCTTTGTCACCCGTGCCGAGCAGTCGTTCCGTACGGCCGTCGCGGCGCTTGCCGATGATCATGGCCTGTCTGCCTGGACGCCTGAGCGCTGGGCGCAATTTGCCCGCGTCACCGCGGCCAGCGACTTTGTCATTGAACAGAGTGTGCGTGACCCTTTGATGTTGCTGGAACTGGTGCAGTCCGGCGAACTGGACCGCGTCTTTGCGCCGGGCGAGTTGTGCGCACAGATTGCGACGGCGGTGAGCGCAGCCGAAACCGACGACCAACTTGGCCGCGCCCTGCGTCGCCAACGCACCCGCCAGCAAGTGCGGATCATCTGGCGCGACCTGACTCGCCAGGCCGATTTGATCCAGAGCTGCCGCGACCTCTCGGACATGGCCGATGCCAGCATCGATCAGGCCTATCAGTGGTTGTATCAGCGCCATTGCCAGCAATTCGGCACGCCTACCGGGCGACGTAGCGGTGAGCCGCAACAGATGGTCATCCTCGGCATGGGCAAGCTCGGCGCCGTGGAGCTGAATCTGTCGTCGGACATCGACCTGATCTTCGCCTACCCCGAGGGCGGCGAAACCGTCGGTGTGAAGCGGTCGCTGGATAACCAGGAATTTTTCATTCGCCTCGGTCAGCGTCTGATCAAGGCCCTGGACCCGATGACCGTCGACGGTTTCGTGTTCCGCGTCGACATGCGCTTGCGGCCTTACGGTTCGTCCGGCGCGCTGGTGCTGAGCTTCAATGCACTGGAGCAGTATTACCAGGATCAGGGCCGCGACTGGGAACGCTACGCGATGATCAAATCGCGCGTGGTGGCCGGCGATCAAGTGGCGGGGGCGCAATTGCAAGAAATGCTGCGCCCGTTCGTTTACCGGCGTTACCTGGACTTCTCGGCCATCGAAGCGCTGCGCACCATGAAGCAGCTGATCCAGCAGGAAGTCCGGCGCAAGGGTATGGCCGACAATATCAAGCTGGGTTCCGGCGGCATTCGTGAAGTCGAATTTATCGCCCAGGCCTTCCAGCTGATTCACGGTGGCCGCGACCTGAGCCTGCAGCAGCGTCCTCTATTAAAAGTACTGAGCACCCTCGAAGGTCAGGGTTACCTGCCGGCGGCGGTGGTCAGCGAATTGCGCGAAGCCTACGAATTTCTGCGTTACACCGAACACGCGATCCAGGCGATTGCCGACCGCCAGACCCAGATGCTGCCGGATGGCGAACAGGATCAGGCGCGCATTGCCTTTATGCTCGGGTTTGCCAACTGGACGGCGTTCCACGAGCAGCTGATGTACTGGCGTGGTCGGGTGGCCTGGCACTTTGCTCAGGTGATTGCCGATCCCGATGAAGAGGACGGTGCCGAGAGCGAAGTGGTGGTCGGCGGGGAATGGCTGCCGCTGTGGGAGGAGGCGCAGGACGAGGAGGCCGCGTGCCGTCAGTTGGAAGAGGGTGGTTTCGCCGACGCCTCCAAGGCGCTGAAAGCCTTGGCCAGTCTGCGTGGCAGCCCGCAATTGCGCGCCATGCAGCGCCTGGGGCGTGAACGCCTCGATGCTTTTATTCCGCGCTTGCTGGCTCAGGCTGTGGAACATGCCAATCCCGATCTGGTGCTGGAGCGGGTGCTGCCGCTGGTGGAAGCTGTCGCACGTCGTTCCGCCTATCTGGTGTTGTTGACCGAGAACCCCGGGGCCCTGCGCCGCCTGCTGACGCTGTGCGCCGCGAGCCCATGGATTGCCGAGCAGATCACGCGCTTTCCGCTGCTGCTCGACGAATTGCTCAACGAAGGCCGGTTGTTCAAGCCGCCGCTGGCGCCGGAATTGGCCGCTGAATTGCGCGAGCGTCTGACGCGGATTCCCGAAGATGATCTCGAACAACAAATGGAAGCCCTGCGGCATTTCAAACTGGCGCACCGCTTGCGCGTCGCCGCCTCGGAAATCGCCGGCAGCCTGCCTTTGATGAAGGTCAGTGATTATCTGACCTGGCTCGCCGAAGCGATCCTCGAACAAGTGCTGGCCCTGGCCTGGCGCCAGACCGTGGCCAAGTACGGCTCACCACTGCGCACCGACGGCAGCTTGTGCGACCCTGGTTTCATCATTGTCGGTTATGGGAAAGTCGGCGGTCTGGAGCTGGGGCATAGTTCGGACCTGGATCTGGTGTTCATCCACGACGGTGATCCGCAGGCGGAAACCGACGGGCCGAAGCCTATCGACGGCGCACAGTTTTTTACCCGGCTCGGGCAGCGCATCATTCATTTGCTGACGGCGCAGACCAACTCCGGCCAGCTGTATGAAGTGGACATGCGCCTGCGGCCGTCCGGTGCGTCTGGTTTGCTGGTGAGTTCCCTGGGGGCGTTTGCCCGGTATCAGGAAAACGAAGCGTGGACCTGGGAGCACCAGGCGCTGGTGCGGGCGCGGGTGCTGGTGGGCAGTCAGGATGTCGGCCAGGCCTTCGAGAAGGTTCGCGCCGCAGTATTGGCCAAGCCGCGGGACCTGCCGACCTTGCGCCAGGAGGTAAGCGAAATGCGCGCCAAGATGCGCGATAATCTGGGCAGCAAGAGCACTGCAGCGGGCACCGCGGCAAATGCCTTCGAGGCCACGGCGCCGTTCGATCTCAAGCAGGACGCCGGAGGTATCGTCGATATTGAATTTATGGTGCAATACGCGGCTCTGGCATGGTCTGAAGCGCATCCGTCATTGCTGCGCTATACCGACAATATCCGCATTCTGGAAGGGTTGGAGGAGGTCGGGCTGATGCCCGCCGAAGACGCCAGCCTGTTGCGTGAAGCCTATAAGGCCTTCCGCTCCGCCGCTCACCGGGAGGCCTTGCAGAAGGACGCCGGTGTAATACCGGGCGACCAGTTCGTGGATGAACGACGGCAGGTAATGCGGATCTGGCGCGAACTGGGGTTAAGCTGAAACGGGATATTTGCAACACCTGATACCCCTGTGGGAGCGAGCCTGCTCGCGATGAGGCCGTCACATTCAACATGTATGCTGACTGTCAGGCCGCGATCGCGAGCAGGCTCGCTCCCACACTGGATCTGCGGCGTTTGATAGATTGAGGAGTTAAGCTGCACCGCACTGGATGTGCACAAAATTGATCCGACGAGCACCAATCGGCTCGTCCAAATGACCTGACGGTTCACCCCGAAGGTGCTGGATTCTCGAGGCGGGGAGGCGTATGCCTCCCCGGCTCGTTTTTGGAAACCACATGAAAATTCTGATCGTTGGGCCCAGTTGGGTCGGTGACATGGTGATGGCGCAGACACTTTTTCAGTGTCTCAAGCAGCGCCACCCGCAGTGCGAAATCGACGTGCTGGCCCCCGAGTGGAGCCGGCCGATTCTCGAGCGCATGCCCGAAGTGCGCCAGGCCTTGAGCTTCCCGCTCGGCCACGGCGTGCTGGAGCTGGCGACGCGTCGGCGCATCGGTAAATCCCTGGCCGGTCAGTACGACCGGGCCATCCTGCTGCCCAATTCCTTGAAGTCGGCGCTGGTGCCATTTTTCGCCGGTATCCCGAAACGCACCGGCTGGCGTGGCGAATTCCGCTACGGTCTGCTCAATGACGTGCGCACGCTCGACAAAGAACGTTACCCGCTGATGATCGAACGCTTCATGGCCCTGGCCATTGAGCCCGGCGTCGAGTTGCCGAAGCCGTATCCACGGCCGAGCCTGCAGATCGACCCGGTGACCCGCGACGGCGCGCTGGCCAAGTTCGGTCTGGCCCTCGACCGTCCGGTGTTGGCGCTGTGTCCCGGTGCCGAGTTCGGCGAGTCCAAGCGCTGGCCGTCCGAGCACTACGCCAAGGTCGCCGAAGCGAAGATCCGTGAAGGCTGGCAGGTCTGGCTGTTCGGCTCGAAAAACGATCATGCGGTGGGCGAAGACATTCGTGCGCGGCTGATTCCCGGTCTGCGTGAAGAGTCGGTGAACCTCAGTGGCGACACGTCCCTGGCCGAGGCCATCGATCTGCTGTCTTGCGCCGATGCGGTGGTCTCCAACGACTCCGGCCTGATGCACGTGGCTGCCGCGTTGAACCGCCCGTTGGTGGCGGTGTACGGCTCGACGTCGCCGGGTTTCACACCACCGTTGGCCGAGCACGTCGAGATCGTGCGCCTGGGCATCGAATGCAGTCCGTGCTTCGATCGCACCTGCCGTTTCGGTCATTACAATTGCTTGCGCCAACTCATGCCCAAAGCGGTGAACGAAGCCTTGCAGCGGTTGCTGGGCACTGTGGTCGAGGTCAAATAGTTTGCGGGTACTGTTGATCAAGACTTCTTCGCTGGGCGATGTGATTCACGCGTTGCCAGCGTTGACCGACGCGGCGCGGGCGATCCCCGGCATCACGTTCGACTGGGTGGTGGAAGAAGGCTTCGCCGAGATTCCGACCTGGCACCCGGCCGTGGGGAAGGTGATTCCGGTGGCGATCCGTCGCTGGCGCAAGAACATCTGGCAGACCATCAAGAGTGGCGAGTGGAAGCGCTTCAAGCAAAGCATTCGCGCGACCAAATATGACTTGGTGATCGATGCCCAGGGCTTGCTGAAAAGCGCGTTGCTGACTCGCTACGCCAAAGCACCAGTGGCCGGGCTGGACAAAAACTCGGCCCGCGAACCCATCGCTGCGCACTTCTATTCCCGACGTCTGGCCGTGGCCCGTGGGCAGCACGCGGTAGAGCGAGTGCGCCAGTTGTTCGCGGTCGCACTGGGTTACGACCTGCCTAAGGGGCTGGGCGACTATGGCCTGAACGTCGAACGACTGGTGGAATTGCCGCGCAAGAATCCGTACGTGGTGTTTCTCCATGGCACCACTTGGGACACCAAGCACTGGCCCGAAGCCTATTGGCGCGAGTTGGCCGAGCGTGTGGGTTACCTTGGCGTAGCGGTCAAGCTGCCGTGGGGTAATCCGGTCGAAAAGGCCCGCGCCGAGCGCATCGCCAAAGATATGAGACATGTCGAGGTGCTGCCCAAACTGAACCTGGCGGGTGTCGGCAAAGTCCTGGCCGGAGCGCAAGCCTGCGTAGCGGTGGACACCGGTCTCGGTCACCTGGCTGCGGCGCTGGACGTGCCGACCCTGTCGCTGTTCGGCCCGACCAACCCGGGCCTGACCGGCGCGTACGGCAAGTCGCAGATTCACATGGCCAGCGACTTCCCCTGCGCACCGTGCCTGCAAAAGAAATGCACCTATCAACCGACGGCCGACGATGCCCGTCGGTTCGACCTGAAACGCGAGTGGCCCCTGTGCTTCACGCGTCTGAATCCCGAGCGTGTCGCGAGCCGACTGAGCACGTTGTTACTGGCTGAGGAGCTGCGCTGATGCAATTGGCATTTGTCCTGTACAAGTACTTTCCCTTTGGCGGTTTGCAGCGCGACTTCATGCGCATCGCCCTGGAGTGTCAGCAACGCGGTCATCAGATTCGTGTCTATACGCTGATCTGGGAAGGCGACGTTCCGCCGGGTTTCGAAGTACTGGTGGCACCGGTCAAGGCGTTCTTCAATCATCGGCGCAACGAGAAGCTCACTGAGTGGATGGAGGCCGATCTGGCCAAGCGTCCGGTGGACCGCCTGATCGGTTTCAACAAGATGCCGGGCCTGGACGTTTACTACGCTGCCGACGGCTGCTTCGAAGACAAGGCGCAAACCCTGCGCAACTCGCTGTACCGTCGTTGGGGCCGCTACCGGCACTTCGCCGAGTACGAGCGCGCGGTGTTCGCCAAGGACGCCAAAACCGAAGTGCTGATGATTTCCGAAGTCCAGCAGCCGCTGTTCATCAAGCATTACGAGACGCCGCTTGCGCGCTTCCATTTGCTGCCGCCGGGTATTGCTCTGGACCGTCGCGCACCGACCAATGCCGCCGAGATCCGTGCCGGGTTTCGTCGCGAGTTCAATCTGAAAGATGATGAATTGCTGCTGGTGCAGATCGGCTCCGGGTTCAAGACCAAGGGCGTGGACCGCAGCCTCAAGGCGCTGGCCGCGCTGCCCGCCGAGCTGAAAAAACGCACCCGGCTGTTTGTAATTGGCCAGGACGACCCCAAAGTATTCCAGTTGCAGAGCGCCACATTGGGGCTCGGCGACAACGTGCAGTTCCTCAAGGGCCGCAGCGATATCCCGCGTTTCCTGCTCGGTGCCGATCTGTTGATCCACCCGGCGTACAACGAAAACACCGGGACGGTGCTGCTTGAAGCGGTGGTGGCCGGCTTGCCGGTGCTGGTGAGCGCAGTGTGCGGCTATGCCCATTACATCGCCGAGGCCGATGCAGGCCTGGTGCTGGACGAGCCCTTCGATCAGGCGCAACTGACGCAATACCTGACCGGCATGTTGAATGACGCAAATGCACGGGCGGCCTGGAGCCGCAACGGTCTGGCTTTCGCCGAGACGGCCGACCTCTACAGCATGCCGCAGCACGCGGCCGATGTGATTCTGGCGGAGCACGCTTAATGAAGTTGATGCTGGCTGAACCGTTCAAGAGCCTCTGGGCCGGGCGCGATCCGTTCGCCGAAGTCGAGGGCCTCAAGGGCGAGGTATACCGCGAGCTTGAAGCGCGCCGGACACTGCGCACTGAAGTGGACGGTCACGGGTTCTTCGTGAAAATCCACCGTGGCATCGGCTGGGGCGAGATTTTCAAAAACCTGCTGACCGCCAAACTGCCAGTGCTTGGCGCGGGCCAGGAGTGGAAGGCCATTCAGCGCCTGCAAGAAGTCGGCGTGCCGACCATGACCGCTGTTGCTTACGGCGAAAAGGGCAGCAACCCGGCGGACCAGCATTCGTTCATCGTCACGCAAGAGCTGGCGCCCACCGTCAGCCTCGAAGATTTCAGCATCGACTGGGTCAAGCAACCGCCCGAGCCAAAACTCAAGCGCGCCTTGATCGCCGAGGTCGCGCGAATGACCGGCATGATGCACCGCGCCGGGGTTAACCACCGCGACTGCTACATCTGTCACTTCCTGCTGCACACCGATAAACCAGTGACAGCCGACGATTTCAAGCTGTCGGTGATCGATCTGCACCGTGCTCAGACGCGTCCGACGATTACCCAACGCTGGCGTAACAAGGACCTGGCGGCGCTGTATTTTTCGGCGCTCGACATTGGCCTGACCCGTCGCGACAAACTGCGTTTCCTCAAGGGGTACTTCCAACAGCCCCTGCGCCAGATTCTGGCTGAAGAAGCGGGACTGTTGGCATGGCTCGAAGGCAAGGCCAACAAGCTCTATGAGCGTAAGCAGCGATACGGGGATGCGCTCTGATGTCGGATTGGACACTGGAACCTGCTTACAGCGATCTGGCAGAAGACTTCGGCAGTCTTGACGCGGTGTTCGCGCTCGAAGGCGAGCGACTGACCCGCGATCCACTGTCCGAGGTCATTCGCGTCCAGCGCAATGGCGTCAATTATTACGTCAAGCGCTACACAGGCGCAGGTAAAGGCCTGCGCCGTTATCTGGGCAAGCCGCGGGTGAAAGCCGAATGGCAGAACCTCAAGCGTTTCGCCAAATGGGGCATTCCCACCGCCGAAGTAGTGGCCTGGGGGCTGGAACGGCGCGGCGCGGCATACGATCGTGGGGCGATGATCACGCGCGAGCTGCCCAATACCGAAGACTTGTCGGCCCTGGCAGGTCGGCATGATCCGAAACTGGCGGACCGCGCCTGGGTCGACAACATCAGTCGGCAGCTGGCGGGCTATACCCGGACCATGCACCATCATCGTTTTACCCACAATGATTTGAAATGGCGCAACCTGCTGATCGACGATGAGGCGCGGCTGTTTCTGATCGACTGCCCCAACGGTGATTTCTGGCGCGGCTTCTGGCTCAAGTACCGGATCACCAAGGACCTGGCGTGTCTGGACAAAGTGGCCAAATATCATCTGTCGGCCACCCAGCGCCTGCGCTTCTATCTGCAATACCGCCAAAGCACCCGGCTCGATGCCGCCGACAAGAAACGGATTCGGCACGTGGTGAGATTTTTCGAGGGACGCGAATGACTGATTTTCTGGCTGCTGAAGACCGTGCGCTGCTTGAGCGTCATGGCCTCGGCACCTTCGACGCACTCTGGACCAAACAGCTCGAGGCGGTGGATGAACCCAATACCGTCGGTGGTGGCTGGAGCAGTGTATTTCGGCTAGAGCTGGAAGGTCATGGTTACTACCTCAAGCGCCAGTGCAACTACCTGACACGTACATTGCATTCTCCCTTTGGCGAGCCGAGTTTTGCCCGTGAGTTTCGCACCATCAGGCGTTATCAGAAACTGGGCATTCCGGCGTTGCAGGCGGCGTTCTTCGGTGAGCGCAAAGTCGGCGGCGAAGTCCGGGCGATTCTGCTGACCCGTGCGCTGGACGGTTGGGATGATCTGGATTCACTGTTGCAGCGCTGGTCCGACCTGAGCGTGGCGCAGCACACGGCAATTCTGAAAGCCTGTGGGCAACTGGCGCGACGCCTGCATGAGGAGCGTCAACTGCACGGGTGCTTCTATCCCAAGCATATTTTTCTCCAGGCCACCGGTGACGGTTACCAGGCTCAGTTGATCGACCTGGAAAAAACCCGGCCATTGCTGTTTGGCCAACGTGATCGGGTCAAGGACCTGGAGCCGTTGCTGCGTCGGGCGTCGGAATGGAGCGAAAGTCAGCTGCGCGAGTTGTTGGCGGCTTATCTGGATCAGCCCTTGAACAGTTCGCTGGTGGACAGTTGGGTATCGCGCCTGAGTGCGCGGCGCAGTCACAAGGAGACGCGTTGATGCGTTTGTCCGAACTGAAACATGCGGGCCGCAGCCCAGGCCTGCCTCTAAGCATTCCACTGGCCGATGCCGCAGGGGCTGCAGAGTTGCAACTGCTGAGCCTGCTGCGGGTGTTGCCAGGGCAGCGTTATGTGGGCGCCGGCGTCTGGCGCGGCCGGCCGGTGCTGGCCAAATTGCTGGTTGGCGGTAAAGCGGCGCGGCATTTTCAGCGTGAGCTGGACGGCGTGCGTTTGCTCGCGGCTCAGGGGCTGACCACGCCGTTGTTATTGGCTGATGGCCTGAAGGACGGCGAGGGCGGCTGGCTGTTGTTCGATTTCCTTGAGGGCGCTGAGAGCCTGGGAGACGCCTGGAAACAGGTCGAACACTTGCCAGTGCTGGCGGATGAACAATCAGCTGTGCTGGCCGAGGCGTTGGGTGCGATCGCGCATCTGCACAGCAAAGGCCTGTGGCAGGAAGATCTGCATCTGGACAACTTGCTGCGCCATGGCGGTCAGTTGTATTTGATCGATGGCGCCGGCATCTGTGCCGAGACGGCTGGCAAGCCACTGTCGCAGCACAAAGTCCTGGAAAACCTCGGGGTGTTTTTCGCCCAGTTGCCCAAATCGCTGGAACCCTTCACCGAAGAATTGCTGGTGTATTACTTGTTGGGAAACGGCGAGCATGCCTTGCCCATGGAAGCGTTGCAGAAGCAGATCGACAAGGTCCGTCGCTGGCGTTTGAAGGATTTCCTGATCAAGGTCGGCCGCGAATGCACGTTGTTCTGCGTCCAGCGCGGGGCGTTCGGCTTGCGGGCGATTCGCCGTGAAGAAGAGGCGGCGATGTTGCCGGTGCTGGAGCAGGCTGATGCCTTGCTCGATCAAGGCCATCTGTACAAGACCGGCGGCGCCGCGAGCGTCGGCAAGGTCGAAGTGGCGGGTCGCACATTGCTGGTCAAACGCTACAACATCAAGGGCTTTGCCCATTGGCTCAAACGTTTCTGGCGCCCGAGCCGCGCCTGGCACTCATGGCGTGAAGGCAATCGCCTGGCATTCCTGGGCATCGCCACGCCCAAGCCACTGGCATTGTTGGAGAAGCGTTTTCTCTGGCTGCGCAGCCGGGCGTACCTGGTGACCGAATATTTGCCGGGGCCGGACATCATCGAGCGCTTCGCACCCTACGTGGAAAGCGGCGAAGCGCCGCAAGCCGAGCTGCAGGCCCTGGATCACCTGTTCGCCGAGCTGATTCGCGAGCGCATCAGCCATGGCGATTTCAAGGGCCATAACCTGTTCTGGCAGCAGGATCGCTGGGCGCTGATCGATCTGGATTCGATGTGTCAGCATAGCTCGGTCAGTAGCTTTGCCCCGGCGTATGCGCGGGATCGGGCGCGGTTCATGCGCAATTGGCCCGAGAGTAGTGCGTTGTATCGGGTGATTGATCAGCGATTGCCCAAAGACATTTCCAGCGCTGCTTGAGTCGGGTCTTTGACCTTGTCGCGGGCAAGCCCGCGATGGCGGCAGATCAGTCTCCCGAGATCTAGAGGACAAGTTCTTATGAACCGTCCTACATGATCTACAGACCCCGTGAACTGTGCCCTGAATAGCCACGATGCTAGTTTGCCTGACGTTCTCGGAGGGCAGATATTGACGATAAAAATGGCTATGTTGCTGAGCACTTTCTCACTGGCGCTATCCGGCTGTGGAACCGCCGTCACAGTGCTGCAGGGTGACGAGGAGGCCACCCGTGGCCTCAGAAAACAAAAAACCTACTGCCAGTCCATCCCTCGCATCTATAGCGGTCTGGCCCACAATTTTTGCCGACTGCATGCGCCGTCTGATCCCACCGGTATTCTGGTGCAGGTTGTCTTGCTGGATCTGACCTTGTCAGGTGCACTGGACACGGTTGCCTTGCCGTACACCATTTACCGGCAGGCAACCGACGGCAATATCAGGATTTACGGGCGTCCGGGTCGCGGGTAACTCTTTTGTATCCTGCGTGTGGGTGCTACACCTAGCGTACCCGGCTCGAAAAACAAAGGGTGAATAGCTCGTGTCGACCTCGATTTTGCACTCTCAACAGTTTGTTCTTTTTGAAAGCGAAAACGAAAGCGACGCTAAAACTAATGTTGAGGCGAAAAAGCTTTTACCTCCGCTCGGAAGGTACAGCGATTTCATAATCTATGTAGATGAGAGCGGCGATCATGGGATGCAAACATTAGATCCAAACTATCCAATGTTTGTTCTGGCATTTTGTGTGTTTCATAAAGGGCATTATTGCGAAAAGGTTATTCCTGCCCTTCAGAAGTTTAAATTTAATCATATGGGGCACGACCTGATCGGTCTGCATGAATTGGAAATTCGAAAAGAAAAGGGAGCATTCTCCAGTCTATTCACGTCGAGGCAACACAAACATGCCTTTCTCGACGAGTTGACGGGCATCATTGAAGCCAGCAATTTCGTTCTGATCAGTTGCGTTATCGACAAAGCTGCCCTTCGCGAAAAACAAGGTCCTGTCCACAATCCTTATCACGTCGCACTCGGCTTCTGTCTGGAAACGCTTTATGAGTACTTGCAAGAAAAGAATCAGCAGAGCGTTTTAACTCATGTGGTTTTCGAGCGTCGAGGGAAGCGGGAGGATAACGAGCTTGAACTGGAGTTTCGTCGCATGTGCGATGGCGCGAATCGATTGGGCATTCAGTTGCCGTTCGATATTGTCTTTGCAACCAAGCAAGTTAATTCTACGGGGTTACAACTAGCGGATCTTGTTGCAAGACCCATTGGTATGAGCGTTTTGCGGTCTGGGCAAGAAAATCGTGCCTTTGATGTACTCAAGCGCAAGTTCTACTGCAGTGGTGGGCGTAACAATGTGGGCGAGGGTTTCGAGAACTGGGGTTTAAAGATTTTCCCTCTCTGAGAAAGCGAAAAGCCCCGGTGAAACTCACCGAGGCCACAACGCCGACCGGGATCCCCCAGTCCATTTGCGCAGGAGTCTATGTCGAGGTCCTTCATCTGTCAACGCGCCGGTTTGCCACTTCTCGCTAGAGGCTTGCCACCGCTTTTAAGCTATAATCCCGCCCTTTAGCTGTCTCTCGCCCCTTGCGAGGGCACATTAATTTTTGAGGCGCGTTGCGCCTGCATGCAGACTAAAGAGGCTAGACCCCTGTGGCATTGACGATTCTTGGCCTGTCCGGCGCCCTTAGCCATGATCCTTCCGCAGCCTTGTATATCGACGGCAAGCTGGTCGCGGCAGCTGAAGAAGAGCGCTTCGTGCGCGATAAACATGCAAAGAACCGCATGCCTTACGAATCGGCGAAGTTCTGCCTCGAACAAGCGGGCATCAAGCCGTCCGACGTTGACGTGGTAGCGATTCCGTTCGCGCCGATCAGCCTGTTCGGCAAGGCTCGCTGGCACTACGCCAAGCGTTACTGGTACGCCCCGGACCGCGCCCTCGACGCGATCCTGATGGGCAACCGTCGCTACAAGCGCTATCGCAACAAGATTGTCTGGTGCCTCGAGCAACTGGGCTTCGATCCGAAGAAAATCAAGATCGAGCCGGTCGAGCACCACCTTGCCCACGCCTCCAGTGCCTATCACTGCTCCGGTTTCAAAGAGAAAACCGCGATCCTCGGGATCGATGGCAAGGGTGAGTACGCCACGACTTTCTTCGGTTACGGCGAAAACGGCAAGATCCACAAGATCAAGGAATTCTTCGATCCGGACTCCCTCGGCGGCCTGTACGGCGCGATCACCGAGTTCCTCGGTTTCGAGATGCTCGACGGTGAGTTCAAGGTCATGGGCATGGCGCCGTACGGCGATGCCAGCAAATACGATTTCTCGCGTCTGGCCTCGTTCGAAAACGGCGAGTTGGTGATCAACACCGACTACGCCAACGTCATTGGCCTGCGCCGTTATAAAGAGAAGGGCAAAGGTTTCTACTTCTCGCCGAAGCTGATCGAGTGGCTGGGGCCCAAGCGCGAAGGCGACATCGCCGACGAGCCGTACATCCACTACGCCGCGAGCATGCAAGCGCTGTTCGAGAAACTGGCGCTGCAGATGATCGACCACTACCTGGGCGATGTACTCAAGGAAACCGGCAAGCTGGCCTTCGCCGGCGGCTGTGCGTTGAACGTCAAGCTGAACCAGAAAATCATTGCCCGCGACGACATCAAAGAGCTGTTCGTTCAGCCTGCCTCCGGTGATGCCGGTACCGCGGTGGGTGCTGCGGCTTACGTGTCCCACGCCCGTGGTGTACCGGTCGAGAAGATGGAACATGTCTACCTCGGCCCGTCCTACAGCAACGAAGACGTACTCGCCGCCTGTGCCCGTCACCCGAGCAAGCCTGCATGGCGCAAGCTTGAGAACATGCCGGAAAGCATCGCCAAGATCATGGTCGACGGCAACCCGGTGGCCTGGTTCCAGGGCCGCATGGAGTTCGGTCCGCGTGCCTTGGGCGGTCGTTCGATCATCGGTTGCCCGAGCGCGACCGGTGTGGCTGACCGCATCAACCACCAGATCAAGTTCCGCGAGCGCTGGAGGCCTTTCTGCCCGTCGATGCTCGACACCGTTGCGCCGCAAATGATCAAGATCGATCACCCCGCGCCGTTCATGACCTTCACCTTCGAAGTGGCTGAAGAGTGGAAAACCCGCGTGCCGGAAGTCGTCCATGAAGACGGTACTTCTCGCGCCCAGGTGCTCAAGCGCGAATACAACCCGCGCTACTACGACATGATGAAGGCGCTGGAAGTGCTGACCGGTAACGGCGTGTCGCTGAACACCTCGCTCAACCGTCGTGGCGAGCCGATGATCTGTTCGCCGACCGATGCCTTGAACATGTTCTTCGGTTCCGACCTGCAGTACCTGATCATGGAAGACATTCTGGTGGTCAAAGAAGGCGCGGACGGGTATGCCGTTGACTGACGTGCTGATCAGTGTCGTTATTCCCGCTTATAACTACGCCAAAACCCTGCCGCGTGCGGTGAAATCGGTGCTGGCGCAGTTGGGGGATGCCCAGGCTGAGTTGCTGGTGATCGATGACGGCTCCACCGACGCGACGCCGCAAGTTCTGGAGCAGCTCCTGGCTGAACATGCGGGACGCTTTAGAGCTCTGCGCAAACCCAATGGCGGTTTGTCTTCGGTGCGTAATCGCGGGATCGAGGAGGCTCGGGGGCAATACCTGATCTTCCTCGATGCCGATGATGAGATGGCGCCTGGTGCGCTGGCTGCGTTGACCCGGCATATCTCCAGCAACCCTGACAGCCGTTTGATTATTGGCGGTCACTGGTCGGTGTTCGACGACGGTCGTCGTGTCCAGCACGCAGTCAAACCCTTGCCAGCTACCCCGCGCCAGCGTGTGCGTGGCTACTTGCTGGACAAGACGGTATCGCTGTCCAACGGCGCCTGCGCGATGCATCGCGAAGTGTTCGCGCCGGGCAACTATCCTGAGCACTTGCGCAACGTTGAGGATATTCCGGTGTTTGCTCAGGTACTGGCGCGTTTCCCGTGCAGTGTGCTCGATCAGCCCCTGGCGTTGATCTACAAGCATGGCGACAGCATGCGGCATGACCTCAAGCAAAGCCTGGCGGCAGGCGTGGGGATGGTTGACGAGGTATTTTCCTCGGTACGCATGCCTCAAGAACTGCAGGACCTGCGCCAGGCTTTCCTGGCTCAGCGCTGCCTGTCGTTGTTCCGCGATTGCTACAGTGCCGGCGATTATGTCAACGCCAAGGCTTTTTACGCCCGCGCCGTGCGCGCCGATCTGCGCTCGCTCACGCGCTGGTCCTATACCCGCAAGGCCATCCGGTTGTTGTTCAAGTGAACGTGCCGCCGTCTGAGGCAAGTGTGTTCCTGGCTGCGGGATGCTGGGCACAAAAAGCGCGTGAATTGGACCGTTACCGCTGGAAGCTGCTGCGCGAGCGTCATGGTCGCTGTGGCAGCTTGTTGCGTCTGGTTCGTGATGTGCTGGTGGATGTGGCGGTCGGGATTCGCGCCAAAGCGTGCTTGAGTGATTCGGTTGTCTCTGCGCCCTGTGAGGTGCTGTTGCTGCATTCGGCGCCAAAGTCCATGGCGTTGCAACGCAAGAATATTCTGATCGAGGGCCTGCGCAAGCGCGGGCACCACCTGACAGAGGCCGCGTTACGTTCTCCATCGGACGCCTGCGCCCAGCGCATGCTCCTGGCGCCGCCGCAGTCCGTGCCGCTGCGTTATCTGGTGTACGCCGCCCATGCCCAGTGGCTGGTGACGACGTATTCGCCCAAGGTACTGATCAACGAACGCAACGGTAGTCTTCATGCGCCGTTCCTGCGCTTGGCATTGGCTGCGCGTGGTGCCCGATTGCTGCAACTGGCCCATGCCACGACGCTGGAATCTTCACGGCGACTGGGGATGAACGATTACGACTATTACGGCGTCTTTGGCCATAGTTCGCTGGTTGCCTTGCAGGAAAGAACATTGCGATTCGGTGAGTCAACGGTGGTGCTGATCGGTTCCTACCTCGCCGATGAAACCTATGATCTGCCAGTTGCCGATCCTGCTCTCCATACGTTGTTGATTCTGGGGGTTGGTCCTGATCGGGAAAAAGAGTCGGGCTACCAGCGCACCTATCAGTTACTGCGCGACTGGGCCGAGGAGCATCCGCATTATCGCGTGCTGTTCAAGCGTCATCCGCGCAGCAAGGCGCAATTCTGGAGCGATGCCGCTGCGCAGTTAGCCAATATCGACTTGCTGGACAGCAAGTGTTCACTGGCGGACGCTCTGGCGCAGGCCAGCGTTGTCGTCAATATCATGTCCAATGCTGGTATCGAGGCAGGGTTGGCGGGCCGGCCGGTAATCCACGTGAATGCGGGCAGCGATGTGGATATCTTCTCTCACTCACTGTTTTTTGGGCCTCAAGTGCGCGATGAGCATGAGTTTTCCCGCCAGTTGCTAGCGCTTGAGCAGGATTATCCGGGGCATGTGGCCCAGGCCCGGCGTTTTGCCGATTACCACCTGGTATACGGTTCTCAGGGTTTGGCAAAGACCATTCAACTGGTTGATAACTTGCTGCGAGGCGCAGACCCTGCACGTGACTTCGAGACCTTCAGGCTGTCTGCCGCCGGCTGACACTGACGGCTTGAAGGGTTAAGGGGTGAGCGCCAGGCTCAATTCCCGTCCACTGCACACACGTTGGTGGTTCAGGTAATGCTCAAGGAACTGGTTGTCCTTGAGTAGCCACTCGCGATCCTGGCGATAGCGCAGCATATGCTTGAAGTTGCGCAGGCGCAGGCCTTTGCGCAGCGGCTTGCGATAGGCGCGCAGGTCAGCGATGTCAATCAGCCCCAGCGTGTTTTCAGGCGTCAATACCACATTGCCCAAGTGCGCGGAGCGAAAGTAAATGCCGTCCTCATGCAGGCGTGCAATGAACTCACCCAGCTGTGCCCGAAGAGATTCGTTATTGTCGGTGCCCAGCAACTGACGCAGGGTGTGCCCGGGCAAAGGGTCGTAATGCACGGCATCGCGCTCGATGCTGGGGATGCGATAAATCTGGCGAACCGTTGGGCATTCGATATTGCGTTCGTGCAGTGCTCGGCAGTTGTCGGCGAAGCGCCGGGCGTAAGGCGCCCAAAGCGCAGAAGTCAGCAGGCGTTTACGGCGAAACAGCTTGAGCATCGAGCCATCGGCCAGGCACAAAACTTTATCCCCTTTACCATCGGCCTCGAGAACGTCGGCGCCCTCGCGCATGTTGAGATAAGCGGTATGGTCGAGCGTTTGCATCAAGGCTCCAAGGCTTGGCCTGATGGGATGGTCAGCCGGCTATGTTACCGCAGTGCGCATGCTGCAAAAAACCGCTGTGGTACAATCGCCGCACTTTTTAAGAGGCAGTTGCCCGTTCACGGGGTTGCCTGGCGCAATACCACAGAGTGCTTGCTTCTGATTCTTGGTTTTATACTTCTATACGCGGACGGGCGAATAACAGGGTGTTGATGTCTGCGGACTTGTCGCACATGGTTATATTGCGCTTTGGCGGGTGGATGCGGCCTATTTTCTGGACACCCTATGACGACAATGCTGTTCATTTCCTTGGCCAAGCATCAAGGCCTCTATTTCAATCGGTTACTCAACGAGACCGAGCTACAAGGTAAAGTCGTTACCCCGCCACAGATGCCTTGGCCAAGGTTGTCGCAGACTTCCAGAGTGCTTTCGCGAGTCGACTGGCTGGGCCTGATCGAAGAAAAATGCGAGGAGCGACGCGTCAAGAACAAAAACGATGGTCGCTTGTATCGTCTGTTGTTACGTCTTGAGCTGATTTGGATGGCGCTGCGTGCCCAGGCTTTGCTTGATCGTGAGCGCCCCGACGCGCTGGTGTTCTGGAATGGTTCCCATCGTTACTGCCGATTGCTGACGGCCTTGGCGCTGCCGGGTTGTAAGACGTTCTTTTTCGAGAACGGCTTGTTGCCCGATACCACAACCGTTGATCCGCAGGGCGTGAACTACCTGAACGCCGTTCCGCGCGAGGCCGGTTTTTATCTCAACTATCCTTATCCGGTTCCTGAAAATCAGGCAGCGCCCGTGCTGATTCCACGCCAGCCTCGTACCAGTGGCCCGGCACCGATTGTGCTGCCGGAGCAGTTCGTCTTTATTCCGTTCCAGGACGACCGCGATAGTCAGGTTCGGCTGTTTTCTCCCTGGATCAAGAACATGCGCGAGATGTTCGCCTTGGGCGAGCGCTTGGCCAAAGAGACTGGATTGACAGTGGTCTTCAAGGAGCATCCATCCAGTCGCGAAACGTATCCTGAGTTGCATGAGCGTACTCACGAGCGTCTGTTGTTCGCCAACGGCAACGCCACTCAGCAGTTGATAGAGTCCAGTCAGTTTGTGGTCACGCTGAACTCGACGGTTGGCCTGGAAAGCCTCCTCTTGGGTAAGCCGGTGCTGACCCTGGGTAAGGCGTTTTTCAATATCGAGGGGCTGGTAATGCATGCCGATAACGCCGAGCGAGTGGTGGAACTGGCACGCGCTTTCCCGCAATGGCCACTCGATGAGCGGTTGCGGCGTAATTTTCTCCATTACCTCTCTGAACACTACTGTATCAAGGGTGGCTGGAAGAACGCCGACAAGGCCCAGTTGCAGCGGGTCGCCAATCGAATGCTGGGTAAAGCCGAATGCTGACAGGAATGAAAAAACTTATCGATAGGAATGCCCTGGCGGCGTGGGCGTCTATCGGTCTTCTCGTGCTGCTGTGCGGGGCATGGGTACTGCCGGACAATAAGCTTTATCACCAAATGATAATTTTCCTGCTCTGGTTACCCGCCATGTTGGCGCTGTTCCATCGGGATTTTCGGCTGATGCTCAAGCAACCGGAGTGCATCCTCTTCGCCATTTTCGTGGCTTGGACATTATTGGTGCTGATGGTTGAGGGGGGCGCTAACGTCGTCGGCAAAAGCAAGGTGACGCTCTACGTGTCCCTTGCCCTCTTAGGCGTGCTACTGGCTGCCCAGAACCGCAAGTGGCGGTTGGAATCCATGTTGTTGTACGCATCGATTATCGGCGGTTTTTTTGCCGCGGCTTCCTGGGTCTACTTTTATGAAACGTCCGCTCAGCCGTTTAGCGGCAGGCTGATTGCCATTGGCTTGTGGGACACTGCGATCATGGCGGCGCACGGGGTGGGGGCTCTGGCGATTCTTGGCGTTTTCACGCTGCAGACCAAGCGCTTCAATCCCTGGGGGATGGTGTTGCTGCTGATTCCGGCGCTGGGGTATGCGTTATTCCTGGGCTTTAGCCAAACCCGTGGTGTATGGATCGGTTTGCTGACCTGCCTGTTCGTGATGGGAGTGGCGCGACCCTCGCGCCTGGGTAGCGGACTAATGATTTTGACGGTTTTGGGGTTGGCGTCCATCGCTGTATTCAAGCCGGAAATCCTCATGCAGCGTGGCGTTTCTTTTCGTCCCGAGCTGTGGCGCGGTGGCGTTCAATTGATGCTGGACCACTGGATGATGGGGTTGGGATTTCATGAGTACCTGATTCCTGTCCCTGAAATCGGACAGACATTCAAACATCCCCACAATCTTTTTCTGGATATCGGTGTGCGGCTCGGTGTGCCTGGTCTACTGCTGTTCGGCTGGCTGTGGCTGGTGGTTGGCTGGCGTGGCTGGGTTTCGCGCGCGCAGCCACTGGGGCAGGTGTTGCTGGCGCTCTGGGTGTTTTCCGGGACGTCGTTGATGACCGATGGCATCGGCCTCTGGCTCAAGCCCAACGCGGACTGGTTGATCACCTGGTTACCGATTGCATTGAGTATCGTATTGGCCACTCGTGGTAGCAATCAAACCAAAACTTCCCTCTGGAGTGTTTCAGCTACTGATACTCCTGGCCCGGTAGCGAAGTGCTAAAGCGTTTTCGGCACCTCGTCCGGGCTGAGCCTATGTTGTAATTCGTTCGCTGTTACAATCCACAGGTTGTCTGTCTTTTTCAAACGTACGAGGCGTGCCGAATGGCCAATTCCGACCAGCAATCAAGCATGAAGATTTACCTGCGGTTGCTGAAATACGTGCTCCCGTACTGGGGCGCTTTCGCCCTCAGTATTGTCGGCTTCGTGCTATTCGCATCTAGCCAGCCGATGCTGGCGGATATGCTCAAACATTTTCTCGACGCCTTGCAAAAACCCAATGACACCAAGTTTCTGGGTGTCTCGCTGGTACTCGGCGTACCGTTGTTGATTGTGCTGATTGCCGTCTACCAGGGTATCGGCTCATTTCTGGGTAACTATTACCTGGCCAAGGTTGCCCGTGGCGTGGTCCACGACCTGCGTTGCGCCTTGTTCGACAACCTGTTGACCCTGCCTAACCGCTACTTCGACAACAACAACTCCGGGCACCTGATTTCCCGTATTACCTATAACGTGACAATGGTTACCGGTGCCGCCACCGATGCGATCAAAGTGGTGATCCGTGAAGGCCTGACGGTGGTGTTCCTGTTCGGTTACCTGCTGTACAGCAACTGGAAAATGACCCTGGTGTTGCTGGCGATCCTGCCGGTCATCGCGATTCTGGTGAGTAGCGCCAGCAAAAAATTTCGCAAGCAAAGCAAGAAAATCCAGGTGGCGATGGGCGATGTGACCCATGTGGCTTCGGAGACGATCCAGGGCTACCGCGTGGTTCGCAGCTTTGGCGGTGAGACTTACGAAATCGAGCGTTTCCACAAGGCCAGCGCTGACAATATGAACCGCAGCCTGGGCATGACCCGCACCCAATCGATCTACACCCCAATGCTGCAACTGGTGATTTACATCGGCATGGCCGTGTTGATGTATCTGGTGCTTTACCTTCGCGGCGATGCCTCTGCTGGCGAACTGGTTGCTTACATCACCGCTGCCGGTTTGTTGCCCAAGCCGATTCGTCAGTTGTCGGAAGTCAGCGCCACGATCCAGAAAGGGCTGGCCGGTGCGGAGAGCATTTTCGAGCAGCTCGACGAAGCTCCGGAAATCGATACGGGCACCAAGGAGATGGCGCGCGTCAGTGGTCGCCTGGAAGTGCGTAACCTGAGCTTCCAGTACCCTGGCACCGAGAAAATCGTGCTCAACGATATTTCCTTTACCGCTGAAGAGGGCCAGATGGTCGCTCTTGTGGGGCGTTCGGGTAGCGGCAAATCGACCTTGGCCAACCTGATTCCGCGTTTCTATCACCACGACAAGGGCCAGATCCTGCTCGACGGTATGGATGTCGAGGAATACAAGCTGACCAACCTGCGTCGTCACATTGCCCTGGTGACCCAGCAGGTCACCCTGTTCAACGACAGCGTCACCAACAACATTGCCTACGGCGACCTCGCCGGCGCACCGTTCGAAGATGTGCGCAAGGCAGCCGAAGATGCCTACGCCGCCGAGTTCATCGAGCAAATGCCTCAAGGCTACGACACCCTTGTGGGCGAAAACGGTGTGCTGCTTTCCGGCGGTCAGCGCCAGCGTCTGGCGATTGCCCGGGCACTGCTCAAGAATGCGCCATTGCTGATTCTCGATGAGGCTACCTCGGCCCTCGACACCGAATCCGAGCGCCACATTCAGGCGGCTCTGGAACAAGTAATGAAGGGCCGTACCACGCTGGTGATCGCTCACCGCTTGTCGACCATCGAGAAGGCTGACCTGATCCTGTTGATGGATCAGGGCCGCATCGTCGAACGCGGCACCCACGCCGAGTTGTTGGCGTTGAACGGTCACTACGCACGCCTGCACGAGAAGGACTTCGTCGAAAGCACCGACGAGGCGATGACGGAGTCCCACGTTTGATTTTGAGTTACTGGCGAGCCTGGAGAGAAAGCGGTTGGGCGCCCATCGATGCAACGGCTTATAGCCAGGCCTGGCAACAGTTCGGCGGCAGCGTGGCGACTCATCCCGAAGTGGTTGAGCGTCTGGCAGGGCTGGTAGGCATCCCGGTGCGTTATCTGGGCTGGTTCGTCGACGGTGAGTTGTGCGCCGCGATGCCGACCTGGGGCCGTCATGTGGCCTTGTCCAAGGAAGTGCTCAAGCGTGAAGGCAAACGTGGCCTGCTCGATCTTGGCAACGCCGAGATCATCCTGCCGGTTTCCGAAGACGTCCAGGTTCGTGTGCGGCATCGCGCGCGTTATGTGTCCGAACTCAATTCTCCAAACATCACCGGTCTCGCTGAGCAACCTGAAGGCCTGGCGCTGGCTCGTGAACCAGAGGACTACAGTAAGAAGTTTCGCTACAACCAGCGTCGTGACCAGCGTTTGCTTGAAGAGGCGGGTGGCATCATCCGACCGATGCTGGAGCTGAGCGCCAGCGAACAGGCCACCATCTATGCTGACCTGTTCCAGCGCCGCTGGAACTTTGAAGCACCGGGCAAGGCGCGTCTTTCTGAAGTGTTCAGCCTGTTGCGTGAGTTTATGACCGGGTCCTTGATCTACCTGAACGACGAACCGGTGGCGATCCAGATTCTGTACCGGGTCGAGGCGCCCAAGTGGGTCAGCCTGGAATACATTAACGGCGGTGTCGACCCGCAAAACCGCGAGTTCAGCCCTGGCAGTGTACTCAGTTTCGTCAACACCCAAGCCGCATGGGAGCAGGCCCGCGCCGTGGGCAAGCCGCTGCGTTACTCGTTCGGCCGCGCCGATCGCGAATACAAGGATCGCTGGTGTCACCGGGTTCCGGTCTATCAGGTTTGAGCGAGGACAGGCAGTCATGAGCGCACGCAAGCAACAATTGCTTAAACGCCATCGCCAACGCAAACGTGTGGTGCTGATCGGTGTGTTATTGGCCGCAATACTATTTGGCATTTTTGTCGCATGGTGGCCATTGCCGCTGTTCCTGCTGTTGGGCTGGATCGCCCATGAAGCCTGGTTCGCCGACCATCTGTTCTATGCCCCGGGCGACGATTATCGCTATGACTTCCCGGCGGATACGCCGCAGTTCCCCACCACCCTGGTCAATGGTGCCTTGCAGGTGACGGGGAACTTCGGCGTGGCGCAAACCCTGGTTTTGCAGGTGCGGGTCAAGAGCCATTGGCTGGGTCGCTTTCTTGACCCCCAGGTATGGATCGGTGACGACCGTCAGGATCTGGAGCGCGGTGTCGCGGGAGAGCGTTTTCTCAATCTGTCCGGGCAAGGTTCGGCGTTGGCTGCCGGGACCCTGACCTTACGTGGACGCTTTTGCAGCCTGGCGCCACAGGCAACTTTGCACGCCCTGAATAATCCGGATTTTGCTCAGCAGCGTCTGCTAATCATCGCCCCCCATGCCGATGATGCTGAACTGGCGGCTTTTGGTCTTTATAGCCGGGCGTCCGAGGTGGCTATCGTCACACTGACCCAAGGCGAGATTGAGGCCGAAAACTATCGCGATATGGGCCTCGACACCGCTCAGGCCGCCCGTCTGAAGGGGCGCCTGCGCAGTTGGGATAGCCTGGCAGTGCCGCTGTGGGGCGGGGTGGCGCAACAACAGTGTGTGCAATTGGGCTATTACTGCTTACAACTGAATGCGATGGCGCAGCAGCCGGAGCAAAGCTTTGGTTCCCGGGAGTCGGGGGAGAGCGATATACGTGACGTACGTCGGCACAATGCCCTGCGCCTGCCGGGTGACGTCGATGGTCAGCCCCATTGGCGCAACCTGGTAGCTGATCTGGCGCATCTGCTTGAGCATCACCGTCCCGACGCGGTGCTGACCCCCCATCCCGAACTGGATCCCCACAGCGATCATGTCGCCAGCACGCGCGCCTTGATGGACGCGATTGAACTCAGTACCTGGCGCCCGCGCACTTTGCTGCTCTATGCCAATCACCTGCACGACAACGACCGCTGGCCGATGGGCCCGGCGGGTTATGGCATTGCCCTGCCGCCGACCATCGAGCCGTTGCCGGCTGATGGGCTATGGAGTCCGTTGCTGGACGCGCCAACCCGCATGGACAAAGCCATGGCCTTAGGCATGCAGCACGACTTGCAGGGCCGTCCACCGCTCAAAAGACGTCTGCGCCGGGTGATTCAGCGGTTGTTGGCCGGGCGTTGCTGGCCCCGCACAGGTGAAGACGAGTTCTTCCGCAAAGCGGTGCGCCGACATGAACTTTTCTGGGTGCGTCCGCTGGATGCCCCTTCACAGAATGACCGCCGTTGAGCCTGTGTGCTCGGGTGCGGCCGCATTCTTTCGCTATGTTATTATCCGCGACGCTTTTATTGCCCCTGGAGTTTCCATGAAGTTATCCATGCCACGATTCGATCAGGCCCCTGTCCTGGTGGTCGGCGATGTCATGCTCGACCGTTACTGGCATGGTGGTACCTCACGGATTTCCCCTGAGGCGCCGGTACCGGTAGTCAAGGTCGAGCAAATCGAGGACCGCCCGGGCGGTGCCGCCAACGTTGCCCTGAACATTGCCGCGCTCGGTGCGCCGGCCTCGCTGGTCGGCGTGACCGGCGACGACGAGGCTGCCGACAGCCTGGTCAACAGCCTCAAAGGCGCCGGCGTGCGGGCGTTGTTCCAGCGCATCGCGCACCAGCCGACCATCGTCAAGCTGCGGGTGATGAGCCGCCACCAGCAATTGCTGCGTATCGACTTCGAAGAACCTTTCGCAACCGACGCCCTGGCGCTGGGCGAACAAGTTGACGAATTGCTCGAAGGCATCAAGGTGCTGGTGCTGTCCGACTACGGCAAAGGCGCGCTGAAAAACCATCAGGTGCTGATCCAGGCTGCCCGTGCTCGTGGGATTCCGGTGCTGGCCGATCCCAAGGGCAAGGATTTCTCGATCTACCGCGGCGCGAGCCTGATCACCCCGAACCTCAGCGAATTCGAAACCATTGTCGGTGGTTGCGCCGATGAGCACGAGCTGGTGAGCAAGGGCGCGCAGCTGATGCACGACCTCGACCTCGGCGCCTTGCTGGTGACCCGTGGCGAGCACGGCATGACCTTGCTACGCCCGGATCATCCGGCACTGCACCTGCCGGCCCGTGCCCGTGAAGTGTTCGACGTCACCGGTGCCGGTGACACGGTGATTTCTACCCTGGCGGCAGCGATCGCCGCTGGCGAAGAACTGCCCCACGCGGTGGCCTTGGCCAATCTGGCGGCAGGCATCGTGGTCGGCAAGCTCGGTACCGCGGCCATCAGTGCCCCGGAATTGCGTCGTGCGATCCAGCGTGAAGAAGGTTCCGAGCGTGGTGTGTTGGGGCTGGAGCAGCTGTTGCTGGCAGTCGACGACGCACGTGCACACAACGAGAAGATTGTGTTCACCAATGGCTGCTTCGACATCCTGCATGCTGGCCACGTGACCTACCTCGAACAGGCGCGTGCCCAAGGCGATCGTCTGATCGTGGCGGTCAACGACGATGCGTCGGTGAGCCGCTTGAAAGGGCCGGGTCGGCCGATCAATAGCGTCGACCGTCGCATGGCCGTATTGGCCGGTCTGGGCGCCGTGGATTGGGTCATCAGCTTCCCTGAGGGCACGCCAGAAAACCTGTTGCGCGAGGTCAAGCCGGATGTGTTGGTCAAGGGCGGCGATTACGGGATCGAGCAAGTGGTTGGCGCAGACATCGTCACTGCTTACGGCGGGACTGTGAAAGTGCTGGGGCTGGTAGAAAACAGCTCGACCACGGCGATTGTCGAGAAGATCCGCAATCACTGACCGAACATGATCCTTCCCACTTGATCGTTCCCACGCTCTGCGTGGGAATGCCTCTATCGACGCTCTGCGTCCGCTTTGAGACGCGGAGCGTCTCGGGCTGCATTCCCACGCAGAGCGTGGGAACGATCAGGGGCGTGCGGCCTTGCGCGGCACGATTCTTTTCAGCAGTTGCTTTGCTTTTCCATGCAAGCGGGCTAAACCCGAATCCTTCCCCGGCGGGCTCAAACCCTGTTGCCGCACCCAGTCTTTCCAGCGAATCCGCTCATCCTTCACCAGCCATCCTTCCTGTCGGGCAAAACTCTCCGCCAGATATAGCCCGCGGGTACTCGCCGGGTACAGCTGATCCTTTTTCAGGGTGTACAGCTCGGCCATCGGCTGGCCGTCCTGCAGTGGCATCAGATACAAATCGGGACGTTTGCGATCGAGCCGGGCCACCAGTTGATCGCCTTCCAGTCGTTCGTCGACATGAAACAGGCTTAGGGATTTGGCTTCCTTGGGTACATCCAGGCGCAAGTCGTAGATCAATTGCAGCGACGCGGTCGGCAAATGCACGTAGGCCCGAGGACGCTCGATCAGCGGCATGTTGGCGCAGCGCACCGGCCGCGCCGAGCCGGACAGCGGTGTCAGGCGAAACGGCAGGGCTTCGCGGTAATGCAGGGCGGACGAGTAGGGCGCGGGCAGCCAAGTGTCGTTGAAACGCCCGCTGAGCCAGCCTTCCGGAGTTTCCAGCAGGCACTCTTCGGCAATTTCCTGGGTTGCCGTGTGCAGCGGCAGGTTCAGTTCATGGGCCGGCACATAACCCGAGATCAGCTTGAGCACCACATCGCCTCGATCCTGCCGACGCTGACGCACCAATACCCAGTAGTCGCGATTCTGCCAATGCAGGGTCAGGCGCACCGAAACCCCAAGATTCGCCAGCTCCAGGGCAAACCGCTCGTTGTCGGGTACGGTCACCGGGCGGCGACGTTGCAGGGTCTGGGAGAAGTTCAGCGGCATCCCGACGCTCTGGTAACTCAGGCCTTCGGGTGTCGCTTCGACGAATAACGGCAGGGTCTTGAAGTTGCTCGGGTTCTTTCTTATCAGCGTACGCGGCATGTCGGCTCCTGCTTAAGGCCGCGTGGGCGGCATCAATGGCTAGGGTCTGTTGACGTTTGGCGCGCAACCCGAAGGGCCGGCGTCGCGGTCGTCACCAAACGTCAACAGACCCTATGAAGGACCTGGGCAACGGTCGCGACGTTGTGGGCGAGGTGCAACGGATTGATGGTCCCGACAATAGCACTGGCCACACCCGGGTGTTCAAACAACAACTCGAAGCTGGCGCGCACCGGGTCCACGCCCGGGCTCAAGCAAACGTGGCCGCTGGCCAGGGCTTTTTTGACCAGGATCGCTTTGCCGTGAGCAGCAGCATAGTCAATGACGGGCTTCTCGTTCTGTTCGTTCAGATTGTAGGTGACCATCGCGCAATCACCTTGTTCCAGAGCCTTCAAGCCGCCTTCGACGGTTTTACCGGAAAAACCGAAACCGCGAATCTTGCCTTCGCGCTTGAGCTCGGCGAGGGTCGCATAGACCTCGCTGCCATTGAGGATTGCCAGGTCGTTGCCGTCGGAGTGCACCAGCACCAGATCGATAACATCCGTTTCCAGGCGTTGCAGGCTGCGTTCCACCGAGAGGCGCGTATGGGCGGCGCTGAAGTCGTGGTGCGACTGGCCGTCGGCAAATTCTTCGCCAACCTTGCTGACGATCACCCAGTCCTGACGTTGACCCCGCAGCAACGGGCCAAGACGCTCTTCGCTGCGGCCATAGGCCGGCGCGGTGTCGATCAGGTTGATGCCCAGGTCGCGCGCGAGTTTGAGCAGCATGCGCGCTTCGTCATCGCCGGGGATCTGGAAACCGTTGGGATACTTCACTCCTTGATCGCGGCCAAGTTTCACCGTGCCCAGGCCCAGGGGCGAAACCAGCAGGCCGGTGCTGCCCAAAGGGCGATGCAGATCGTGCAGGGTGGGTTGGCTCATGGCAGCAGTTGCTCCCAGGCAGGGACGCCCATCGGCGGTTTTGGCAGTTCCGGCAGCGGCGCCGGATGGCTCGGCTGGATGCCGTCGCGTTGCAGTGCGGCGAGGACGCGGTCAGCGAAGTCCGGCGCCAGGGCCAGTTTGGTCGGCCAACCCACCAGCAGGCGATCTTGCTCGGCGAGGAAGGCATTGTCCGGGCGGGTCAGGCCTGATTGCAGCGGCTCGGCGCGCTCTACCCGCAAGGTCGCCCACTGCGCGGTGCTCAAGTCGATCCACGGCAGCAGGTTGCCGAGTTCTTTTTTCGCCGTGGCGATTTGCGCCGCAGGATCGCGGGCCACGCCTTCGGCTTCGGCGATATCGCCTCCCAGATACCAGACCCATTGACCATCGACGGCCGGGTGGGTGGTCACGGTAATGCGCGGCTTCGGCCCGCCGCCCAGGCAATGGGCGTACAGCGGTTTGAGGCCAGGGCCTTTGACGATGATCATGTGCAGGGGACGGCGCTGCATGGCCGGTTGGCTCAGGCCCAGCGCCGTGAGCAGGTCGGCGGTGCCGGCACCGGCGCTGAGAACGATGCGCTGGGCGCGAATCTCGCGTTCGTCGACTTTCAAGCCGACCAGTTCGCCGTTTTCCAGCAGCGGTTCGATGTGCTGGCCGGCCAGTAGACCGTCACCGGCCAAATCGGCCAGGCGCTGGATCAGGCTTGGCACGTCAACCACCAATTCCGCCAGGCGATAGACCTTGCCCTTGAAACGCTTGTCTTGCAGGGCTGGCGGCAATTGTTCGCCCTTGACCTGATCGACCCGCCCGCGCACGGCTTTGCTGGCAAAGAAACTGGTGAGGTTGCCGGCGAGGGTGCCGGGGGACCAGAGGTAATGGGCGTCGGACAGCAGACGCACGCCAGACAGGTCTAGCTCACCGTCGCCGGCCAGCGCTTCACGCCAGCGACGCGGCATGTCGGCGATGGCTTCCGAGGCGCCGGTCAGGGCACCGTGCAACGCGTATTTGGCGCCGCCGTGGATGATGCCCTGGGACTTCAGGCTCTGCCCGCCACCGAGGCTGGCGCTTTCCACCAGCACGGTTGAAAAACCCTGACGGCGCAGACGCGCATTCAGCCAGAGGCCGGCGACACCAGCGCCGACAATCAGAACGTCGGTGGAAATAACGGATGGCATGCAGCGACCTCAGTGTTCAAGACGAGGGCGCAGTATACAGACTCGATGCACAGGGGATTTGTTGGTGATCAATAGGGAGGATGCAAAACCTGTGGGAGCGGGCTTGCTCGCGAAAACGGTGTGTCAGGCAACAAAGATGTCGACTGACAGCCCCTCTTCGCGAGCAAGCCCGCTCCCACAATGGATCGCACTTCGGGTTTTAATGCCCGGCGGTTTTGGAGAAGAGCTGGATGACTACGACACCCAATACGATGAGCGCCATCCCCAGCATCGCCGGCACATCCAGCTTCTGCCCATAGATAAACAGCGCCGCGACGCTGACCATCACGATGCCCATGCCGGCCCACACCGCGTAAGCCACGCCCACCGGAACGCTACGCACCACCAGGGTCAGCATCCAGAAAGCAATGCCGTAACCAACGATGACCAGCAGCAGCGGCAGTGGCGTGCTGAAACCCTTGACCGCTTTCATCGAAACGGTGGCGATCACTTCGGCGCAGATGGCGATAGCCAGGTAGTAGTAAGCGGTCATGGGTCAATCCTCGTATGAAGTGTTGCTCTCTGAGGTCGGCATTCTAGAGATTCGTCAGATGCGGTAAAGTCATTACCTATCTGTTCTGAAGATGGGTTGAGCCATGAACATGCAATGGAATCTGGAACAGCTGCGCTTGTTTGTCAGTGTTGCCGAACAGCGTTCGTTCTCCGCGGTGGCGCGGGATCAGCGCAAGGCGCAGTCGGCGGTCAGCAGTTCGATTGCGCTGCTGGAAGAGGACCTGGGCGTCAGCCTGTTCGATCGCAGCAGTGGTCGTCAGCCGAGACTCACCGAGGCCGGCACCGCGCTGCTTGAGGAGGCGCGGGAAGTACTGCGCCAATGCGAGCGCCTCAATGGCCGGGCGCTGGCGATGATGCGCGGCCAGGAAGCGAGTCTGCGTGTGGCTCAGGACGAAGCAATGCCTTATCAAGCGGTGGTTGAAAGCTTCGAGGCTCTGGCAGAAAAGTTTCCCAGCCTCGAAGTTCAGCTGACCAGCGCCGCCCAGGGTGATGTTGCGCGCAAATTGGTGGAGCGCCGGGCCGACCTGGGCTTGCTGTTTTATCATGAGCAAATACCCGAAGCCCTCGAGCGGAGGGTGCTGGGTAGCGTCGAAATGGTTACGGTGTGCGGTGTGGGGCATCCCATGGCGAAGCAGGCGCAGGTCGATTGCCAGCAAATGGCGCAGCATCGACAGTTGCTGATGTCCACGCAGTCCAGCGTCTATCCCGGAAGCGAGCCCGCCAGCCCGCAGGTCTGGCGCGCCGACAGTTTCTATGTGATGGCTGAGTGGGTCATGCGCGGTCTTGGTTGGGCCTGGTTGCCGCGACATGTGGTGCAGTACCCGGCGTATCAGAATCAGATGGTCGAACTGGCCAGCGAATGGACGCCGCCAGCGTTGATTGTCGAACTGGTCTGGCGTCGCGATGAGCCCCTCGGTCCGGCGGCCCGTTGGCTGGCTGAACGTTTTGCCGTGCACTTGCAGGCGATCGGCTAAAAAACCGATAAACTCCGCCGCCATGAATAGAACTCTCTACACCGTGCTGTTTTACCTGGGGCTGCCATTGGTAGCGATTCGGCTTTGGCTACGGGCGCGCAAGGCTCCGGCGTACGCCAAGCGCATTGGCGAACGGTTCTCCCTCGCGCTACCGGCGATGAAGCCGGACGGCCTCTGGGTGCACGCGGTGTCGGTGGGCGAAAGCATCGCCGCGGCGCCGATGATCCGCGCCTTGCTGCAACGCTACCCGACGCTGCCGATCACCGTCACCTGCATGACCCCGACCGGGTCCGAACGGATCCAGGCGCTGTTCGCCAACGAGCCGCGCATTCAACACTGCTATCTGCCTTACGACTTGCCCTGCGCCGCGGCGCGATTCCTTGATCGAGCCCGCCCGAAACTGGCGGTGATCATGGAAACCGAGCTCTGGCCCAACCATATCCACCAATGCGCCAAGCGCGGGATTCCCGTGGCGCTGGCCAATGCGCGACTGTCCGAGCGTTCGGCCAAAGGCTATGGCCGCTTCCATAAACTGACCGGGCCGATGCTTGCCGAGATGAGCCTGTTTGCGGTGCAGACCGAAGCCGAGGCGCAGCGCTTCCGGGATTTGGGCGCGCGCCCGGAAACCGTCGAAGTGACCGGTTCGATCAAGTTCGACCTGACCATCGACCCACGACTGCTGCAGCGTGCCGGCGAGTTGCGTGCGCAGTGGCAGGCGCAGGATCGCCCGGTATGGATCGCCGCGAGTACCCATGAAGGCGAAGACGAGGTGGTGCTGGCCGCCCATCGTCGGCTGTTGGCCAATCATCCTGATGCCTTGCTGATTCTGGTGCCGCGTCATCCGGAGCGTTTCAACCCGGTGTTCGAGTTGTGCCGGCAGCAGGGATTCGCCACGGTGCGGCGTTCGACGGGCGAGCCGGTTACCGCAGGCACTTTGGTGCTCTTGGGCGACACCATGGGCGAGTTGCTGTTTCTCTATGCGTTGGCCGACAGCGCGTTCGTCGGTGGCAGCCTGGTGCCCAACGGCGGTCATAACCTGCTGGAACCGGCGGCCCTGGCCAAACCGGTGCTCAGCGGGCCACACCTGTTCAACTTCCTCGAGATCGCCACGCAGTTGCGTAGCGCCGGGGCATTGGCCGAGGTTGATGATGCCGAAGGTCTGGCGCTGGCCGTGCAGCGGCTGTTCGAATTGCCGAGCGATGCGCAGCGGATGGCAGAGGCGGGGCTGAAAGTGATGCGCACCAATCAGGGCGCGTTGCAGCGGTTGCTGGATGGGTTGGGCAGGTTGATCGACAAGTCCTGAGTTTGTCACTACTCCTTTGTGGCGAGGGAGCTTGCTGTGGCGAGGGGGCTTGCCCCCGTTCGGCTGCGAAGCAGTCGTAAAACCGGCAAACCTGGTTTGCCTGACACACCTAGGTGGTTTTGGTACTTTCAGGGCCGCTTCGCGCCCTAGCGGGGGCAAGCCCCCTCGCCACAGGCAGCCCCTTCACCACCGGTTTGCTTTTATTGGGCGGGATTAGCCCGTAATTGCTCCGCCGCAGCCTTGGCCAGATCCGGTGGCAGGAAGTCCTTGTCCGGGTTGTAGTCGGGTTTGAGGTAACGCGTCAGGTCCTGCAAATCCCCCGGGTTCAAGGTGCCGGCGGCCTGCTTCAAGCGCAGGTTGTCGAGGATGTAGTCGTAGCGGGTGTTGTTGTAATTACGCACCGAGGTGTACAGCTGACGCTGGGCATCGAGCACGTCAACGATGTTGCGCGTTCCCACCTGATAACCGATTTCGGTCGCTTCCACCGCGCTCTGGTTGGAGATGATCGACTGCCGGCGGGCCTGTACCTGCTCGACGTCGGTGTTCACCGCCCGGTGCAGGTTGCGGGTGTTTTCCACGACCTGACGACGCAGCGCTTCGCGTTGCTGCTCGGACTGAGTCAGCCGCGAGTAGGACTCACGCACCTGCGAGCTGGTCAGCCCGCCGCTGTAGAGCGGGATGCTCAGTTGCAGGCCAACCGTACGCTGCTCGACATCGCCGCCGTAACGCACGCCGTTCGGGTTCGGGTTGGTAAAACCGAGGGCGTCGTTGTCACCTTTCTGGTATTGCGCGACCGCATCCAGGGTGGGCGCATGCCCGGCCTTGCGCTGCTTGAGGGTTTCCTCGGCGGCGCTCACCGCGTAGTTGCTGGCCAGCAGATTCAGGTTCTGCTTGGCGGCGGTGTCGACCCAGGCTTTGGCATCGTTCGGTGCCGGCGGCAGAATCGGCAAGGTATGGACGATGCCCTGAATCGAGTTGTACTGGCGGTTGGTCAGAGTGATCAGCGCTTCGAACGCGTCATCCACCTGACGCTGAGCAAGAATCCGGTTGGCCCGCGCCGTGTCGTAGCTGGCTTGGGATTGCAGCACGTCGGTCTTGTCCGACAGACCGACGTCGAAGCGCTCGTTGGACTGGTCGAGTTGACGCTTGAACGCCGCTTCTTCGGCCTTGGTCGAGGCCAGGGTGTCCTGGCTGCGCAGCACGTTGAAGTAGCTTTCGGCACTTTGCAGAATCAGGTTCTGTTCGGTGGCCGAGAGTTGCAACGCCGCCTGTTCGTTGACGTCCTTGGCGGCCTGCAACTGGAACCAGCGATCAGCGCGGAAAATCGGTTGCGCGAGAGTCGCCTGATACACCGTGCCACTGCGGGTCGAGGTCAGCGATGGCTGGTCGAGCGAGGTGCGGGTGTTGTTCAGGTCGGCACCGGCGGACAGATTGGGCAACAGCCCGGCGCGGGCCTGGGGCACGACTTCCTTCTGAGCACCGTATTGGGCGCGGGCGGCGGCGAGGTCGGCGTTGTTGTCCACCGCTTCCTGGTAGACGCTGACCAGGTCAGTCTTGGTCGATAAGGGCGCTTCTGCTGCCCAGGCCATTCCATTGGACGCACAAGACACGGCAAGGGCCAGTGAGAGTTTGCGCAGCATGAGGCCATCCCTAAAAATTACGCTGATAATTTGAGCGCCAAGGCTACGGCGCGGCGCCCTGCAGCGTCAAGGCGCAGCACGGCGTAGCGAGTGTAGTTGCACGCAGGCACGGCAACAATCCGGTAATTGCGCCATTCATCATGGTGTTTGCTGCGGAGTTGGCGTTCTTTGCCGGTTGTGTCTAGACTGGCCGGGTTCTTGTCGGGGTGCCTTGCTATGAGGCTGAGATCGAATAATTTCGGATCCCGTTGAACCTGATCAGGTTAGCGCCTGCGTAGGGAACAAGATTTCTCGTCACCCGGCGAGTCCTCTTGTGCTTCGTCCGGGATGTTGTTCGACAATCGAACACCCCTCGAGCACCGAGCACAGCACAGCTGGTTTTCCCAGCGCCCGTGCGTCCATTCGTTTACAGGTTCGCTCCGACAAAAATCCACTGCCTGGATGTGTGTCTGGAGAGCCCGTGATGACTACAAAATCAAAAATCGAAACCAATCTGAGTGACTCGGCCAAGGTCGATCAGCAATCGGTTCAGCCGTTTACCCGCTCGCAAAAAATCTATGTCCAGGGCTCGCGCCCCGACATCCTCGTGCCGATGCGCGAAATCAGCCTGGACGTGACCCCGACCGACTTCGGTGGCGAAATCAACGCGCCGGTGGTGGTGTATGACACCTCGGGCCCGTACACCGACCCCAACGTCATCATTGATGTGCGCAAAGGCCTCGCTGACGTGCGTTCGCCGTGGATCGAAGCCCGTGGCGACACCGAGCGTCTGCCGGGTTTGAGCTCGAACTTCGGCAAGGAACGCCTCGCAGATCCGGAACTGACCAAGCTGCGCTTCGCTCACGTGAACAACCCGCGCCGCGCCAAGGCCGGTGGCAACGTCACCCAGATGCACTACGCCCGCAAAGGTATCATCACGCCCGAGATGGAATACGTTGCCATCCGCGAAAACATGAAGCTGGAAGTGGCCCGCGCCGCAGGTTTGCTGGACCAGCAACACGCCGGTCACAGCTTCGGCGCCAGCGTGCCGAAAATCATCACCCCCGAATTTGTCCGTGAAGAGATCGCTCGCGGTCGCGCGATCATTCCCGCCAACATCAACCACACCGAACTGGAACCGATGATCATCGGCCGTAACTTCCTGGTGAAGATCAACGGCAACATCGGCAACAGCGCACTGGGTTCGTCCATCGAAGAAGAAGTGGCGAAACTGACCTGGGGCATTCGCTGGGGCGCGGACAACATCATGGACTTGTCCACCGGTAAGCACATTCACGAAACCCGCGAGTGGATCATCCGTAACTCGCCGGTACCGATCGGTACCGTGCCGATCTACCAGGCCCTGGAGAAAGTCGGCGGCGCCGCTGAAGACCTGACCTGGGAGCTGTTCCGCGACACGCTGATCGAGCAGGCCGAACAGGGCGTCGACTACTTCACCATCCACGCCGGTGTATTGCTGCGCTACGTGCCGCTGACCGCCAAACGCGTGACCGGTATTGTTTCCCGTGGCGGTTCGATCATGGCCAAGTGGTGCCTGGCGCACCATAAAGAGAACTTTGCTTACACGCATTTCGAAGAGATTTGCGAAATCATGAAGGCCTACGACGTCAGCTTCTCCCTGGGCGATGGCCTGCGTCCGGGCTCGATTGCCGACGCCAACGACGCGGCACAATTCGGTGAGCTGGAAACCCTCGGCGAGCTGACCAAAATCGCCTGGAAGCATGACGTACAAACCATGATCGAAGGCCCGGGTCACGTGCCGATGCAGTTGATCAAAGAGAACATGGACAAGCAGCTCGAGTGCTGCGACGAGGCGCCGTTCTACACCCTCGGCCCGCTGACCACCGATATCGCGCCGGGCTACGACCACATCACTTCGGGTATCGGTGCGGCGATGATCGGCTGGTTCGGTTGCGCGATGCTTTGCTACGTGACGCCGAAGGAGCACTTGGGCCTGCCGAACAAGGATGACGTGAAGACCGGGATCATCACCTACAAGATCGCGGCCCACGCTGCCGACCTTGCGAAGGGGCATCCGGGGGCGCAAATTCGCGACAACGCCTTGAGCAAGGCGCGTTTCGAATTCCGTTGGGAAGACCAGTTCAACCTGGGCCTTGATCCGGACACTGCGCGTTCGTACCACGACGAAACCCTGCCGAAGGATTCGGCCAAGGTCGCGCACTTCTGCTCCATGTGCGGGCCGAAATTCTGTTCGATGAAGATCACCCAGGAAGTCCGTGAATACGCGGCCAACCAGCGGATCGAAACCGTCGATGCGGAAATCGCCCAGGGCTTGGCCGAACAGGCCGAGCGGTTCAAGCAGGAAGGTAGTCAGTTGTACAAGAAGGTTTGATCCCTTACCGATCGTTCCCACGCTCTGCGTGGGAATGCAGCCCGTGACGCTCCGCGTCACTGGACGCGGAGCGTCCCTAGAGGCATTCCCACGCAGAGCGTGGGAACGATCACAACAAATGTCCCTCTGAGATAACACCCCTTGAGCATCCAACCCAGCACTTACTCCCCGGATTGCGCGGTGCCGATCGACAAACGTGTCTTCGGCGGCCGCGATCTGTTTTCCCTGTGGTTCTCCCTCGGCATTGGCCTGATGGTGTTGCAGACCGGTGCTTTGCTCGCACCGGGTCTGGGCCTGTCAGGCTCGTTGCTGGCGATTCTTCTCGGCACGCTGGTCGGCGTTCTGTTGCTGGCCGCCGTCGGCGTGATCGGCAGCGACACCGGCCTGTCGTCGATGGCCGCGCTCAAACTCAGCTTGGGCCGTCATGGCGCGAGCCTTCCGGCGGTGTTGAACCTGCTGCAACTGATCGGTTGGGGGGCGTTCGAAATCATCGTGATGCGCGACGCTGCCAGCCTGCTCGGCGCCCGCGCATTCAGTGAAGGCAGCCTGCTGTCGAGTCCGCTGCTTTGGACAGTTTTCTTCGGTGGTTTGGCGACTTTGCTGGCCGTCAGCGGGCCACTGACCTTCGTGCGCAAGATCCTGCGCAAGTGGGGTATCTGGCTGCTGCTGGCCGCGTGTATCTGGCTGACCTGGAACCTGTTCGCCAAAGCCGACCTTGCGGCGTTGTGGGCGCAGGCCGGTGATGGTTCGATGCCGTTCGCCGTGGGCTTTGACATTGCGATCGCCATGCCGCTGTCCTGGCTGCCGCTGATTGCCGATTATTCGCGGTTCGGCAAGCGTGCGAAAAACGTCTTCGGCGGTACGGCGCTGGGCTTCTTTATCGGTAACTTCTGGCTGATGAGCCTGGGCGTGGCCTACACCCTGGCGTTCGCGCCGAGCGGCGAAGTGAATGCCTTGTTGCTGGCATTGGCCGGTGCAGGCCTGGGGATTCCATTGCTGCTGATTTTGCTGGATGAGTCGGAAAATGCCTTTGCCGATATTCACTCGGCGGCGGTATCCAGCGGGATTCTGTTGCGCTTGAAAGTCGAGCATCTGGCCTTGGCCATCGGCGTCATCTGCACGCTGATCGCCTGCCTGGCGCCATTGGCCCAGTACCAGAACTTTCTGCTATTGATCGGCTCGGTGTTTGCGCCGCTGTTCGGCGTGGTGCTGGTGGATCACTTCATCCTGCGCAGGCGCAGCGCTCACGTAGCGTCAGCCGCATTGCGCTGGCCGGCATTGCTCGCCTGGTTGGGCGGGGTGAGCACCTATCATTTGCTGGCCAATCTCTATCCGGACATCGGCGCAACCCTGCCGTCGCTGGTGCTGGCAGGGCTGCTGCAACTGCTGCTCGGTCGAGCCTTCAGCTACGGCCGGGAAACAGTTCAGGCTTGAGAATACCGTTCAGGCGCGGGTAGGGGATCTTCAGTTCTACGTGGCCCAATGCGTAAGGCGCAACGGTGCTCACTTCGTATTTGAGGATCACCCCGCCGTAAGTCAGCGCCACATTCTGGGTTTTCACGAAGGGCCAGCTCTTCACGAACTCCGGTTCCTGATCGAGCTTGGTGCTGATCAGCCAGCTGTTGTGCGCCACTTGGGCGGCTTTCCAGAACGCTTCTTCCTGCCCCGGAATCAACATATCCGACAGTGTCAGCACTTTATGCTGCTGGCGTGAATAGTTGATGAAACCGCGGCCCGGCGTGCCATGGGCACCGCCGGTGTCCAGGTAGCTGGACAATTCAACGATCACCAAGCCGTCATGCTGCTCACGTACCTTGGCTTGCAGGTAGCTGCTGTAGCGCGGGCCTGCGTTGCTCAAAAACTGCTCGCGATACGCCGCCAGCGTCGGCGCTACCGGGGCGTCAGGCGAGGTGCGGGTCATTTGCAGCAGGCGTTTTTCGATGATGCCGTCAAGTGCAGGCTCATCGGGGAAACGCAGCGTATCGATATTCACCAACGGGCATTCAGGGTTGGCACAGCCTGGTTTCAACTGTTCCGATGCGTCGCGGGTAGTTTCCAGCGGCGCCCGATAGTTGGGCTGGAACAAACTCTGGCAGGCGCCCAGGGTCAGGGCGATGGCGGCCACGGAGGCGATTTTAAAAAGCGACATGGGCGTCCTTCATAAAACAGGGAAAGGCGAAAAGTTACCCGCTTCGACTCTCAACGAAGCAGTCAGTTCGCCACTAAGCTAATTAGAGTTGGTTTCGCCCTCACCGTCTATCCCGCTGACTGGAAAGGGGCTGCATCAAACATCGCGGGCGCGTTAGGATGGCGCGAAGTCGAGGTTGCAAGTAACAAAAAGGAGCCTCGTAACGGATTTGTAGTAAACGAGGATTGTCATGACTGATTTTGCCAACGCCATTCCGACCGCCGTTGAGATCGTTCGGCGCGAAAAGTGCTACGAGGGTTTCTACAAGCTCGACCGCGTGCACTTGCGTCACGAATTGTTCGCCGGTGGCATGAGTCGCGAGATCAATCGTGAACTGTTTGTTCGCCATGATGCGGTGTGCGTGCTGCCTTACGATCCGCAGCGCGATGAAGTGGTGTTGATCGAACAGTTTCGCGTCGGCGCCATGGGCAAGATCGATAACCCGTGGCTGATCGAACTGGTCGCCGGTCTGATCGACAAGGATGAAGTGCCGGAAGAAGTTGCTCACCGCGAAGCGCAGGAGGAAGCTGGGCTTGTATTCGGGGCGCTCTGGCCGATGACCAAATATTTTCCATCGCCGGGCGGCAGTAACGAATTTGTGCATTTGTACCTGGGGCGTTGCGAGACAACCGGGGTTGGCGGCCTGCATGGGCTGGAGGAAGAGGCAGAAGATATTCGCGTCACGGTCTGGGCGTTTGAAGATGCCCTGCAAGCCGTACGCGACGGACGTATTGCCAACGCACCAAGCATCATTGCCTTGCAATGGCTGGCTTTGAACCGCGTTGAAGTGAGGGGGTTATGGTCGTAAACAAGCTGCGCGATCGCTACCGGATCGACCTCGTGGGGCTGCAAGCCTCCTGCGAGGCCAACTACGCGCGCCTGATGCGACTGCTACCGGATATGCGTAGCGAACCGGAGGCGCGGCGCATCGCCGTCACCCATGGCGACCAGATGCTGGGCGTGCTGGCCCTCGAAGTGCTGCAGGTCTGTCCGTACACCACGACCCTGCAAATACGCCAGGAACACAGCCTGCCATGGCTGCCGGTGCCTCAACTGGAAGTTCAGGTGTATCACGACGCGTGCATGGCCGAAGTGGTCAGCGCCGAACATGCACGACGCTTCCGGGGCATCTATCCTTACCCGAACGCCGCGATGCATCAGCCGGACGAAAAGGCTCAGCTCAATCTGTTTCTGGGGGAATGGCTGAGTCATTGCCTGGCTTGCGGTCACGAGTACGCCGTTGTGCGCTAAGAGCCCTGTGTAGTTGTGAACTGCGTCCGGTTCACAGGTTTCCTCTTTTGATCGTCCCCCAGCATAATTGCGGCACTTATCCATCCCGTGATCACGCCCTGGGAGAACGCCTTGCCGAGCGTATCCACATTGACCACCGCCGATCCGGCGTTGCTGGTGCAACTCTCCGACAGCCATCTGTTTGCCGAGGCGGACGGGACGTTGCTGGGCATGAATACCCGCGACAGCCTGCAACAGGTCATTGAGCTGGTATTGAAGCAGCAGCCGCAGATCGATTTGATCATTGCCAGTGGTGATCTTTCCCAGGACGGGACGCTGGAGTCGTATCAGCTGTTTCGTGACCTGACCCGACAGATCGATGCACCGGCACGCTGGATTCCCGGTAATCATGACGAGCCGCAGATCATGGCCGAAGCAGCGGTGCAAAGTGCGCTGCTGGAGCCGGTGGTGGATATCGGCAACTGGCGGGTCACGTTGCTCGATTCGGCGGTGCCAGGGTCAGTGCCGGGGTATTTGCAGGATGAGCAATTGCAGTTACTCGCTCGCTCGTTGAGTGAGGCACCGCAGCGGCATCATCTGGTGTGTTTCCATCATCATCCGGTATCGATCGGGTGTGCATGGATGGAGCCCATTGGCTTGCGCAATCCAGAAGCGTTATTCGCGGTGCTGGATCGCTTTCCACAGGTGCGTGCGGTGTTGTGGGGTCATGTGCATCAGGAAATTGACCAGGTGCGCAACGGTGTGCGCCTGATCGCATCGCCCTCGACCTGCATTCAGTTCGAGCCGGGCAGTGATGATTTCAAGGTGAGCGAGCAGGCGCCGGGGTATCGATGGTTGCGGTTGTTGCCGGATGGCCAGCTCGAAACAGGCGTTGAGCGCGTCACCGGTTTCGATTTTCAGGTTGATTACGGCTCCAACGGTTACTGAACACTCGGTAAGACCGCGGCGCGGCCATCGCGAGCAGGCTCGCTCCCACATTGGAATGCATACCCCTGTGGGAGCGAGCCTGCTCGCGATGGCGTCCGCCAAGACAACCTGATTTCCACGCATATCCCCGATTTTCCCGACACCCTGTAAACTGCGCCTCTTTACCCGACGCACAGGGAGCTCAGATGTCTGGTTCGATCCTTTATATCCACGGTTTCAACAGCGCGCCGGCGTCGAAAAAGGCCTGTCAGTTGATTAATGTAATGGAACGGCTGGGCTTGAGCGATCAGTTGCGTGTGCCGGCCTTGCATCATCATCCCCGCGAGGCCATCGGTCAGCTGGAGCAGGCGATTGCCGAGCTGGGGCGGCCACTGCTGGTCGGCAGCTCACTCGGCGGCTACTATGCGACTCACTTGGCCGAGCGCCATGGCTTGAAAGCCCTGTTGATCAACCCTGCCGTCAGCCCGCACCGGATGTTCGACGGGTTCCTGGGAACGCAGAAAAATCTGTATACCGATGAGACTTGGGAATTGACCCACGACCACGTGACGGCCCTGGCCGAGCTGGAAGTGCCGGCGCCCAAGGATCCGCAGCGGTTTCAAGTATGGTTGCAGACCGGCGACGAAACGCTGGATTATCGCCTCGCCCAGCAGTATTACCGGGCCTGTGCCTTGCGCATCCAGGCGGGCGGCGACCATAGTTTCCAGGGTTTTGCCGAGCAATTGCCGGCAATGCTGAGTTTCGCCGGCATCGGCGCAGATTTGTATCAGGCGATTGATTTCACTGCACTGTGATTTGTCGCCTCTTTTTCACAGAACACTTTTTACAGGCGGACGACGAGACCCCATGGCCACTCCCAGCGCTAGCTCTTATAACGCAGACGCCATCGAAGTCCTCTCGGGCCTCGACCCGGTGCGCAAACGCCCCGGCATGTACACCGACACCAGTCGGCCGAACCACCTCGCCCAGGAAGTCATCGACAACAGCGTCGACGAAGCCTTGGCCGGGCATGCGACATCGGTACAGGTCATCCTGCATGCCGATCACTCCCTGGAAGTCAGCGATGACGGCCGTGGCATGCCGGTGGACATTCACCCTGAAGAGGGTGTGTCGGGTGTCGAGCTGATCCTCACCAAGCTTCATGCGGGCGGCAAGTTTTCCAACAAGAACTACCAGTTCTCCGGCGGTCTGCACGGGGTGGGTATTTCTGTGGTCAACGCCTTGTCGACCGAAGTCCGGGTGCGTGTAAAACGCGACGGCAACGAATACCAGATGACTTTCGCTGACGGTTACAAAAAGACCGAGCTGGAAGTGATCGGTACCGTCGGCAAGCGCAATACCGGCACCAGCGTGTTCTTTGCGCCGGACCCGAAGTATTTCGATTCACCGAAATTCTCCATCAGCCGCCTCAAGCACGTGCTCAAGGCCAAGGCCGTTCTGTGCCCGGGGCTGCTGGTCAGTTTTGAAGACAAGGCCACCGGCGAGAAAGTCGAATGGCATTACGAAGACGGCCTGCGCTCCTACCTGGTGGACGCGGTCAGCGAATTCGAACGCCTGCCGGACGAGCCGTTCTGCGGCAGCCTGGCCGGTAACAAAGAAGCGGTCGATTGGGCGTTGCTGTGGTTGCCCGAGGGCGGCGACAGCGTTCAGGAAAGCTACGTCAACCTGATCCCGACAGCCCAGGGCGGTACGCACGTCAACGGTCTGCGTCAGGGCTTGCTCGATGCAATGCGCGAGTTCTGCGAGTTCCGCAGCCTGTTGCCGCGCGGTGTGAAGCTGGCGCCGGAAGACGTCTGGGAGCGCATCGCGTTCGTTCTGTCGATGAAAATGCAGGAGCCGCAATTCTCCGGTCAGACCAAGGAGCGCCTGTCATCCCGTGAAGCGGCGGCGTTTGTTTCCGGTGTGGTCAAGGACGCCTTCAGCCTGTGGCTCAACACTCACCCGGAAACCGGCATGCTTCTGGCGGAGCTGGCGATCAACAACGCCGGCCGTCGTCTGAAGGCCAGCAAGAAGGTTGAGCGCAAGCGCATTACCCAAGGTCCGGCATTGCCGGGCAAACTCGCCGACTGCGCCGGGCAGGACCCGATGCGTTCCGAGCTGTTCCTGGTGGAAGGTGATTCCGCCGGCGGTTCGGCCAAACAGGCGCGGGACAAAGAGTTTCAGGCGATTCTGCCGTTGCGCGGCAAAATTCTGAATACCTGGGAAGTCGACGGCAGCGAAGTGCTGGCCAGCCAGGAAGTGCACAACATCGCCGTGGCCATCGGTGTCGATCCGGGCTCGGCGGACATCGCCCAGCTGCGTTACGGCAAGATCTGCATCCTCGCCGACGCCGACTCCGACGGTCTGCACATCGCCACGTTGCTGTGCGCCTTGTTCGTCCAGCATTTCCGCCCGCTGGTGGATGCCGGTCACGTCTACGTCGCCATGCCGCCGCTGTATCGTATCGACCTGGGCAAAGAAATTTACTATGCCCTGGACGAGGCCGAGCGCGATGGCATTCTCGATCGTCTGGTAGCCGAGAAGAAACGCGGCAAACCACAGGTCACCCGATTCAAAGGTCTGGGTGAAATGAACCCGCCGCAGTTGCGCGAAACCACCATGGACCCGAACACGCGGCGTCTGGTGCAGTTGACGCTGGAAGATTTCGACGCGACCTCGGAAATGATGGACATGCTGCTGGCGAAAAAACGCGCTGGCGATCGCAAGTCCTGGCTGGAGTCCAAGGGCAACCTGGCCGAGGTTCTGGGCTGATGCGATTTGGCTGGGCCCTGGCGTGTGCGTTGCTGCTGACCTCGGTAACGGTTTCGGCGGAGCCTGCACCCGAGCTGCGCCTGTTGTCCGAGCATGCCGTCGACGGCATGCGCGGCGGCAATCTGTCGGGGCTGGCCCAGTGCGGCAAGGATCTGTGGACCGTTTCGGACCGTGACGATGATCAAATCTATCGCCTCGACACCCGCAACACTACCTGGCAAGCCGAAACCGTGCGCATCGACGCACCCCTGGTGCCCGACAGCGGTTTGCCCTGGGGCTTGCGTTCGCGGACCTGGGCGGCGTCGTTCGTGCGGGGCGGGGACCTGGATTTCGAAGGCATCACCTGCGACAGCGCTGGCAATCGTTACATCGTCAGCGAAGCGCACGCCGCAGTGTTGCAAGTTCCGCCAATCGGGCCTGCGTCCTGGCTGAAAATCTCGCCGATGCTGGTACGCGAAGCACGGGCCAGCGGTATGTTGCTGCACTTCAATGCATTGTTTGAAGGGCTGGCGATCAATCCGGCCGGTGACACGCTGTGGCTGGCCGCCGAACGTGAGCGCCGCGGTTTGCTGATGATCAAGCGCCAGCAAACGGTCTGGGACTGCAAGGGGGGGTGTGTGCTGCTGAGTGAAGCCGGGGTGGAGATGCAACCAGCGCAATTTCCCAAGGCCAGAACGCGCTCCCGGGATTTTGCCGATCTGTCATTGTTCGACGGCAAGCTGTTTACCCTTGAGCGCAACGTCTTTCAGGTTTGCCGCCGTGATGCCGTGACAGCCAGGGTGGAGCGCTGCTGGTCGTTTGCCGCCGAGGCCTTGCAGGAAAACCGTCGTTATTCACAGGCCTATGGGCTGGCGGAGGCGTTGATCGTGGACGCCGACGGCGCCTGGATCGGCATCGACAACAATAACGGTGCGCGAGCCGATGGCGAGGTACGCCCGATTGTCTGGCGCTTTGCCGCGCCTGAAGGCGGCTGGAGTGCCAAGACATGAGTCCGCAACCGCCGGGCAAGCGCGCCGGTCGGGTGTTGATGGTGCTGGCCTGGTGCGCCGCGCTGTTTCTGGCGACGCGGTTCTTCGGTCAGTGGGAGGAGCGTCAACAGAATCCCAATACCGTCGTCAGCTCTGAGCAGGGCCAAGGTTTTATCGAAGTGAAGCTGATCGGCAACAGCCAGGGGCATTTTGTTGCTACCGGCCAGATCAACGGCCAGCCCGTGGAGTTCATGCTCGATACCGGTGCGACCGATGTGTCGATCCCGGCCGAAATGGCCGAGCGGCTGAAACTGGAAAAAGGCTTTGGGGTGACCCTGAGCACGGCCAATGGCTTGAGCGAGGGCTATCGAACCCGCCTCGACCGGCTGCAATTGGGCGACATCGTGCTGCGTGACGTTCGCGCGCTGGTGGCGCCCGGTTTGCACGGCAATCAGGTGCTGCTCGGTATGAGCGCACTGAACAAACTTGAATTTACCCAGCGCGGTGGCACCATGCTGCTGCGCCAGACAACGAACTGATGAGGCCCGCATGAGCGACTCCCTTGATCTCAGCCTGGACGGTGTAGAACGCCGGTCACTGGCTGACTTCACCGAAAATGCCTACCTCAACTACTCCATGTACGTGATCATGGACCGTGCCTTGCCGCATATCGGCGACGGCCTGAAGCCGGTACAGCGGCGCATCATCTATGCGATGAGCGAGTTGGGGCTGGACGCCGATTCCAAGCACAAGAAATCGGCACGTACCGTCGGTGACGTGCTCGGTAAGTTCCACCCGCACGGCGACTCGGCGTGTTATGAAGCCATGGTCCTGATGGCCCAGCCGTTCAGCTACCGCTACACGCTGGTCGACGGCCAGGGTAACTGGGGTGCGCCGGACGATCCGAAGTCCTTCGCCGCCATGCGTTACACCGAGGCGCGGCTGTCGCGTTATTCCGAAGTGCTGCTCAGCGAACTGGGCCAGGGCACTGCGGATTGGGGCCCGAACTTCGACGGCACGCTGGAAGAGCCTTTGGTGTTGCCGGCCCGTTTGCCGAACATCTTGCTCAACGGCACCACCGGTATCGCCGTGGGCATGGCCACCGACGTACCGCCGCATAACCTGCGCGAAGTCGCGACCGCTTGCGTGCGCCTGCTGGACGAGCCGAAAGCCACGGTCGAGCAGCTCTGCGAACACATCCAGGGCCCGGATTACCCGACCGAAGCAGAAATCATCACGCCGCGCGCCGACCTGCTGAAAATCTACGAAACCGGCAAGGGCTCGGTGCGTATGCGCGCTGTTTACCACATCGAGGACGGCGACATCATCGTCACCGCGCTGCCGCATCAGGTGTCTGGCGCCAAGGTGCTGGAACAGATCGCGGCCATGATGCAGGCCAAACCGTCGAAAGCCCCGCAGATCGCTGACCTGCGAGACGAATCCGACCACGAAAACCCGTGCCGGATCGTGATTATCCCGGGCGCACGCAAAAACTTTGACCACGATGCATTGATGACCCACCTGTTCGCCAGCACCGAGCTGGAGTCGAGCTACCGGGTCAACATCAACATCATCGGTCTGGACGGCAAGCCGCAGCTGAAAAACCTGCGTGCGCTGTTGGTCGAGTGGCTGGAATTCCGGGTCCAGACTGTGCGTCGTCGCCTGCAATTCCGCCTGGACAAGGTTGAGCGTCGCCTGCACCTGTTGGACGGTTTGTTGATCGCTTACCTCAATCTGGATGAAGTGATTCACATCATCCGCACCGAGGAACACCCGAAAGCCGCACTGATCGAGCGTTTCGCCCTGAGCGAAATCCAGGCCGATTACATCCTCGACACCCGTTTGCGTCAGTTGGCGCGACTGGAAGAAATGAAGCTGCGTGCCGAGCAGGATGAACTGCTCAAGGAACAAGCCAAGCTGCAAGCCCTGCTGGGCAGCGAAGCCAAGCTGAAAAAGCTGGTACGCACCGAGCTGATCAAGGACGCCGAAACGTATGGCGACGACCGTCGCTCGCCAATCGTCGAGCGTGCAGAAGCCAAGGCCTTGACTGAGCACGATCTGCTGCCGAACGAGAAAGTGACCGTAGTTCTGTCGGAAAAAGGCTGGGTTCGCTCTGCCAAGGGGCACGAAATCGACGCCACCGGGCTTTCCTACAAGGCCGGGGATGGTTTCAAGGCCTTAGCGCCCGGTCGCTCCAACCAGTTTGCAGTGTTTATCGACTCCACTGGTCGCAGCTATTCGGTGGCTGCACACACGCTGCCCTCGGCCCGCGGCCAGGGCGAACCGCTGACCGGCCGTCTGACGCCGCCGCCAGGGGCGAGCTTCGAATGCGTGCTGATGCCTGAAGACGATTCGCTGTACGTGATCGCCTCCGACGCCGGTTACGGATTCGTGGTCAAGGGTGAAGACCTGCAAGCCAAGAACAAGGCGGGCAAGGCCCTGTTGAGTTTGCCGAACAACGCCAAAGTGATTCTGCCGCGTCCGGTAGCCGATCGTGAGCACAACTGGCTGGCCTCGGTGACCACCGAAGGTCGGCTGCTGATTTTCAAAATCAGCGATTTGCCACAATTAGGTAAAGGAAAAGGGAATAAGATCATCGGGATTTCCGGTGAACGTGTTGCCAGTCGCGAAGAATATGTCACGGACATTGCCGTTTTGCCGGAGGGTGCCACTTTGGTGCTGCAGGCCGGAAAACGTACCTTGTCACTGAAGGCGGACGACCTCGAACACTACAAAGGTGAGCGTGGACGTCGCGGTAACAAACTTCCACGTGGCTTTCAGAGGGTTGATGCGCTGTTCGTCGAAAACCTCAATTAAGCGTCCTAGAGCGCTCGATCTACGATTTAACGCGTAGATCGACGCTTTGCCGCTGGAGTCGGAACGCATATTCACGGATGATATGGCCTTTCAAGCGCCGGCGTAGCCGAGCGTTCTTCATATTTTTTGAGTATTTTCACTGTGGTTAGCCTTATGGCAGCCACCTGGATGGGACGATGACTGCTCTGCGCCTTCCTTTTATTTTGATGCTCGCCGGCGTACTTGGCCTGGCGGGTTGCAGCGTTCACCAACCGGTGTCGCTGTATCAGCTGGACAGCGGAAGTCCGGCTCAGCCTGCGCAAAGCGCTGGCATGGCGGTATTGCTGGGCCCGGTAACGGTTGCCGACTACCTGCAACGCGAAACCTTGTTGCAGCGTCAGCCCGATGGCAGCCTGCAAGCTTCGGCTGATGGTCGTTGGGCGGGTAGCCTGTCGTCCGACATCGATCAGCTGTTGCTGCGTCAGGTCGCCGGCCATCTGGACAGCCAGCGCGTTGTCCTGGCACCGGCGACATTAGGCTTCACGCCGGATGTTCAGGTGCTGCTGACGATCACGCGTCTGGACTCGGGTGCATCGCAACCGGCGATCCTTGATGCTCAATGGCGGCTGATTGACCGTCGGGGTCAGGTGCGTGATAACCGCATCATTCATCTGCAGGAACAGCACACCGGCGGGACTGCGGCTCAGGTTCAGGCTCAGGGTGTGTTGCTGCAGCGTCTGGCCGAGCAGCTGTCGACGGCGCTCAAGCCACTGGCGAACCAGCCGCCGATCGCTGAAGCACCTCGCAAGCCAGCTGCCAAACCTGTGACACCGGCAGCAGAACCGGAGAAGCAGCCGAAAATCCCGATGGCTTCGCCGATTCGCACGGATATGGAAGTGTTCAGGTTCTAAGCCTGGATTGAGTCCAGAACAAAGCCCGCCTTGTGCGGGCTTTGTTGTTTGTGGCGCGTACTGATCATTCCCACGCTCTGCGTGGGAATGCAGCCGGTGACGCTCTGCGTCACATCGGTGCCAGGTTCTGGGTATGAGGTGGGGCTGGAACGCGGAGCGTCCCTGGAGGCATTCCCACGCGGAGCATGGGAACGATCAGCCCGCAGACGATCGCTCATCTGCGGGCTTCTTTACAGCAGGGCTAAGGCTTACGCCCGGCGTTCGTGCATCCGCGCCAGTTGCCGTTCCAGCATCGACGGATAAGGCTCCATCAAGCGCTCTACGCAACATGCACCTTCAGGGCTTGCGATCGGGCGGATCCGTGCACGCTGGCGAATCAGCGCGTCGTCACTGATCTTGCGCTCAACCAGCAGCAGGTTGCGGCTGTGTTGCGACAGGGCCAGTGCATCCTGAGCGGTTTCAGTCAGCAGCAAGTCGATCTGGCTCAAGCCGAACAACTCGTCACCCAGCGTCAGACCAAGCTGCAATTGCAGGGTGATGCCGCTGTCGGCGACTTCGATCTGCAACTGATGACCCAGGGCGCGCAGCAACTCGCCGCAGCAGATGGCGTTGGTCAGGTAATCGTCGCCGCTGTCTTCTGTATGGAACAGCATCAGCGTGCTGCCATCATTCAATGTGTGCAGTTCGCTCTGGTAAAGCGACGCGGCCTGATCGAGGCAATCGCGATAGCGCTTCAGCAGCTCTTCCAGGCGTGCGCGGGGCAGGCGGCGCAGCTGATCTTGTGCGCCCAGTTGCACGGCCAGTACTGCGCTGTGCTGCGGCAGATTCGATACCTTCGGCTTTGCCACCGGTTTCGGCGCGCTGTCTGTCGCGTCGTCACGCAGGTCGGCAAACGGATCTTCGTCGTCCTCATCATCTTCGACGGTGCTGACAATGCGCCGCGGCGCAGGCTTGAGGCCGGCTACAGGCTTGGTTTCATCGAAACTTGGATCACGCAGGTTGCGCACTTCGAAGGCCGGATCGGTTTCGTCGTCGTAATCGCTGTCGTCGAACTCAGGTTCTGGCACGGGCTCGGGCTCGGCAGGCTCCGGTGCGAAATTGGCGTGCAGCTGACGAGCGAGGTCGCCGACCTCATCCTGGCGCTCGGTGGCCGGGGTGTATTCGTCGATATTGCGCAGCCACACCCGCAATTGCATCAGCGGTGTGGAGATATTGCGTCCCAGGCGCAGGCTCAAGGCCAGGGACAGCGCCAGCAGAATCGCACTCAGGATGCCCATGCTTTGCAGGCTGATGGTCATCGGCTGCTGGAACTGATCCATGTCCAGGCTGATGCGCAGTTGCCCGGCAGTCACGTCCTGGAAAGTGATTTTGCTCTGGTACATGCCTTCCGCTTCGCCCAACAGGCCGTGCTTGGGGCGCTGACCGGCTTCGGCGAGGATACGGTTATCCACGCTGTAAATGGCCGCGTGAGCCACCAGTTTGTTCTTGGTCAGGTTGTTGAGCAGCACATTCAGGCTGAGGATGTCATTGGACACCAACAGCTCCGTGGCCGAGGTCGCGGTCTGGGTGGTCAGGCTTTCGCCCAGGGCATCCGCCTGCTCGTGCATGGCCTGCTTGAACTGCAAACCCATCACGCAGGCATAGATCACCAGGGCCAGAGCGACCAGGATCACGTTATGGCTGGCAATGCGCAATGCGATCGGTACACGGCGATGACGCAGTGCCCGGAAGATCAGCAGAAAGAAGTTATCGGTTTTTACTGGCGTGGGCCGGTTCACTTGAGCTCGGCTCTTTGTCCGTGAAGTTGACGCGCAGTATAGCGACAGGCCCTAGGCCGTCAAAGCGCTCGCGGTGCCCGATGGTCACTGAAAATGGGTAGAATGCGGTTTTTTTCCACCTGCGGGGGTGCGCCTTGCGCGAAATCGTCCTGATAAACATCACGGGAGTCGACCGTCCGGGTCTGACTGCGGCCATTACCGGCGTTCTGGCCCAGGGTGGTGTGAACATTCTCGATATTGGTCAGGCGGTGATCCACGACACCCTGTCGTTTGGCATCCTGGTTGAAATTCCCGATACCGAACAAGGTAACTCGGTGCTCAAGGACATCCTGTTCAAAGGCTATGAGCTTGAGCAACAGGTGCGTTTCACGCCGGTGTCCGAAGAGGATTACCAGCAGTGGGTCGGCAATCAGGGCAAGAAACGCCACATTGTTACCCTGCTGACCCGCAAAGTAACCGCCGAGCAATTGCAGCGCGTGAGCTCGATCACCGCCAAATATGGGCTGAACATCGATCATATCGATCGCCTGTCCGGGCGCATGCCGCTGGACACTCCGGCCGACAAAGGCAAAGGCTGCATCGAGTTTTCCGTGCGCGGCGAGGCGGCGGACCCGCAAGCGCTGCGGGCCGAATTTCTCAGCGTCGCGCAAGAGCTGAACGTCGACATCGCCTTCCAGGAGGATTCGCTGTTCCGCCGTAACCGCCGTCTGGCGGTGTTCGACATGGACTCGACGCTGATCGAAGCCGAAGTCATCGACGAACTGGCCAAGGCCGCCGGTGTGGGCGACCAAGTGTCTGCGATTACCGAGCGGGCGATGGCCGGCGAGCTGGACTTCCGCGCCAGCTTCAAAGAGCGCCTGGCCTTGCTGCAAGGGCTGGACGTCAGCGTGCTGGATTCCATCGGCGCCTCGCTGCGCCTGACCGAAGGCGCCGAAACCCTGTTCGCCGAACTCAAGCGTCTGGGCTACAAGACGGCGATTCTGTCGGGCGGCTTCACCTACTTCGCCAAGCAACTGCAGGCCAAGCTGGGCATCGACTATGTATTTGCCAACGAACTGGAAGTGGTCGACGGCAAGGTGACTGGTGTGGCGGTCGAGCCGATTGTCGATGCGCAACGCAAGGCGGATCTGTTGCGTGAGCTGGCGCATAAGGAAGGTTTGCGTCTGGAGCAGACGATTGCCGTCGGTGACGGTGCCAACGACCTGCCGATGCTGGCGATTGCCGGGCTGGGTGTAGCGTTCCGTGCCAAGCCGCTGGTCAAGCAGTCGGCGAAACAGGCGATTTCCACCCTTGGGCTGGATGGCGTGCTGTATCTACTGGGCTTCCGGGATCGCGACGGGCAGCTCTGAGTTTCAGGTTGTCCGGGCGGGCCTCTTCGCGGGCAAGCCCGCTCCCACAAGGACAGCACGGACCCTGTGGGAGCGGGCTTGCCCGCGATTGGGCGCACCGCGGTTTCATGGAGTCACCCTCAAAGCGACTTCCACAACGAATCAAATTCTTCCGCTACCCCGACCACGCCGCTCCCCGCGGCGTTTTCGTTTCTGGCTGTCTCAAGCGAACGGTAGGCAAACTGATTAAAGCTGTTGGTGCTCGCCACCCGCCGCTCCAGCCCGGCCCGGCGTTCCTCGCCGTTGGTATTGATCAACACCTTATTGCCTTCCTGGAATGGCAGGCGCGGTGTGAGCAGGGTGGCCGGCAGGTCGATGGCGCTGATGGCGGGCAGTAACAGCCCGCGCAAGTACTGGCTGTGCTCGTCGTGGGAGCGTATCAGCTGCAGGCCGCAGGGTTCGGCGCAAGGCGCGACTTGCTCGATACCCATCTGCGTGCCGCCGCCCCGCACCTGGCGGATCCAGCGCACCACTGCAATGCTCCAGCCTTGACCGGCGGCATCCTCGATACCGACCATTTCGCCAGCCTGTAGCTCGGCGGGCACCGCGCCGGGCCAGGCCAGGCAATAGCCGCCAGGACTGTGATTGATCACCGGCAGCGCATAGGTCGGGAAATGCTGCTGGCGGTCGGATGCCTCGTGGCTGTCATCGTTTTGAAGGTGCGGGTATTCGATCTCTTCGTAGGGCAGCAGCGTGTCTGCCGTGCCATGAGGGGCGGCGTCGAAGGCGTGGCGCCATTGGTCTTTGGCGCGAGCTGTCGGGTCGGTCGCCGAGAACTGCGCGGGGCGGGCGCCGGGTTTTTTCAGGATGTCGTTGAACGAGCGTTGCCCGCCAAGATAAAAGTGCAAAGCGCTCATGCCCACGCACAGGGTCAACGTGCCGTGGCCGACAGTGCGCTGGAAACTGCGCTCGGCGGCCTGGCCCCAGGCAGCATGCAGGTGTTGCAGCGTATCCAGATTCAGCCCCGCCGGCACGGGCAACGGCGATACCTTGTCGGTCGACTGCTGCAGATGGTTTTCGATGGCCATGACCAAGGGTTGCGGGTCGATTCCCAGCAAACTCTCCTGTTGTTCGGCGAGGAATTTGGAGCGGTAGCGCGGCCCGGTGTCGAGATCCGGGGCGATGGCAAACAGCCCGTTGTCCGGTTTGGCCGGTTGCAGCTTGATCCACTGGCTCCAGGGTTCGAGCACCTCGGCGAGCCGGGCGATCTGGTTCTGGCGCAGCTGATTGCAGCGTGAAGCACCCAGCAGAAGGGCGACGACGTAGGTTTGCTCGATGCTCAGCTTTTGCGTCTGGCTGGCCAGTTCATCGCGCACACTCAGATTTTGCAGTTGGAACTGACAGCCAATCCGATACAGCTGATGCAGTTCCAGCCACAGATTTTCGGGCACCGGGCAATAGAGTTCGGTGGCGCGGATCAATGCGCCGTTCAGGCAATGGATTGCCCTCTGCAAAGCCTGGGTCAGCAGCGGCGCGCGATCCTTACTGAAGCGCGGCGTGACGCGAATGACGATTTGCTTGTAGCCGATCGCCAAGTGGCTCTGCAGCGCCTGGCAAAGGTTGGCGATCTTGCGCGAGCGCTCGTCGAGCACAATGGCCTGATGCAGGAAATGCCGCTCCAGGTGCTTGCAGACGTAATACACCTCGGGCCGCAGCAGTTCGAGCAATTGCAGGCGATTATCGCTGGGTGTGAGCAGTTGATTAAGTTCGCTCAAGCCTTGATACAACTGGCGAGCGGTTTCGCCGATGTTGGCTTTGGGCAGGTTGGCGATCCAGCGCTTGAGGTCGCGAGGCGTGGCTTCGCAGAAAGACAAACGCGACTGCGTCGGGATTGGTGCGCGTAGCAGCAAGACAGGATTGGTCTCATTCATGCCGTAGACAAACTCCGACCGGGAAATGGGCAGTGAATGACTTGACTGTAGCAGCTATGAACGCGGAGGGGGGGTCGCGATTTTTACGTCACGTTTGCCTTGCGGGGGAATGCGCCGCCCGGAAGAAATTCCGTGCGGCGGATCCGGGATCAGGCGCTTGGCAAGCCGATGCCTTGGCCCATCTGCACTGGCGAAAGAGCACCCAGTCCTTCAGCCCATTTCACTTGATCCGGCCCGAACAGCACGACAGCTGTAGAGCCGAGTTTGAAGCGACCCAGCTCCGCACCTTTCTCCAGATGGATCGGCGCACGGGCCGCTTCATCGTAGCGGAAGGTTTTCAGCTCGCGTTTTGGCGGCGTGATCAGCCCGGCCCAGACAGTTTCGATAGACGCCACAATCATCGCACCCACCAGCACTACGGCCATCGGGCCGCGTTCGGTGTCGAAAATGCACGCCACACGCTCGTTGCGCGCGAACAGTTCCGGTACGTTTTCAGCGGTGGTCTGGTTGACCGAGAAGATGCGGCCTGGGATGTAGACCATCTCGCGCAGAGTGCCGGCCAGCGGCATGTGCACGCGGTGGTAATCTTTGGGCGACAGGTAAATGGTGGCGAAATCGCCACCCATGAATGGCGCTGCGTTGGCCGCGTCACCACCGAGCAGTTCCAGCACGCTGAAGCTGTGGCCCTTGGCCTGGAAAACGCGACCGTGTTCGATCGGGCCGAGCTGGCTGACGGCACCATCGGCCGGGCTGAGGATCGCGCCTGGGGTTTGGTCCAGCGGGCGAGCGCCGTCTTTCAAGGCACGAGTGAAGAACGCATTGAAATGCTCGTAAGCCGTCAGGTCTTCGACCAGCGCCTGGGACATGTCCACTTGGTAACGCTTGGCGAACCAGGCGGTAAGGGCGTTCTTGAACCAGCGCACGCGGCATTCGGCAATGCAGCCGGCCAGTCGCGAGAGCAAGTGATGGGGCAGCAGGTATTGGCTGAGGATAAACAAACGCTTATTCATTAACTGTCCTTAAAAACCTTAAATCTCTACGGGCGTGTCGGGATGGTTGCCCCATTCGCCCCAAGAGCCTGCGTAGCCTTTGACTCGCGGATAACCGAGCGACTTGGCTACTAGATACGTGAAGCCAGAACGATGGTGGGTCTGGCAGTGGGTAATGACTTCTTTGTCTTTGGTGATACCGAGTTGTTCCAGGATTTTCGGCATGTCGGTGCGGATGCGCAGGTTGCGCGTCTGATCCATGCCGGCTGTCCACTCGAAATTGACCGCGCCGGGAATGTGCCCGCCCTTGGCCGCCAGCACTTTCTCGCCGGAGTATTCCAGCGGCCCGCGCGCGTCCCAGATCGCCAGATCGTTGGCACCGAGGCGGCTTTGCAGGTATTCGCGGGTGGCGATGGGTTCATCGTGCAGGGTCAGGGCGACCGGGCCGCCGACCGCCGGCGGGATCTGGATCGACATGGGCAAGCCTTCTGCCAGCCAGGCCGGCAGGCCGCCATCGATATAGTGATACTTGCTGTGGCCGATGACATCCAGCAGCCAGATAAAGCGCCCGGCCCAACCGCCGCCTTCGTCGTCATAGACGACATAGACCGCATCAGGGTTGTGTCCCAGTTCGCCGAACAATGCTTCAAGCGCGGCTTGGGTCGGCAGCAGGCCTGGCGCAGGCGCCTGACCCAGTTGAGTGCGTTTTGGATCGACAAAGCGTGCCCCGGGGATATGCCCTGCGGCATAGCGGGCGCTGCTGGTCAGGTCCACCAGAATCAGTTCGCGGGAGTCGAGACGCGGGAGCAGGTCGCTCGGCTCGATCACCAGCGCCAAGCCAGAGAAGTCAGACATGTGAGGTCTCCAGAGCACAAAGGGGAGGATTGTAGCGCAGCGTCATGAGGGCCTGTTATCAGTTATTTCGGCACAGGAAACAACTGAATCTGTGGCGAGGGGGCTTGCCCCCGTTCGGCTGCGAAGCAGTCGCAAATCCGCTGTATGCGGTGTGCCTGGCAGAACGAGGTTGCAGGTTTTAGGACTGCTTCGCAGTCCAACGGGGGCTAGCCCCCTCGCCACAGGTCTTGATCTTCACTTATCTAACTGGCATCAGCCCCTAGCGCTGGCTAAAACTGTGCAGGGCTTTTTCGATGCATTGCGCGGTTTTGCCGAACGCCTGCACGGTGATTTCCGAGAACGGCCCGCCGCCCTGATCCGCCACCACGATCATGATCACCCGACCATTGTTGACCAGGGAGCGCAGCAGCAGGTGTTCACCGCTGAACTGCGAACGCAGGCTGGCCGGCAACAGGGCCGAGAATTGGGCGTTGTTGGCCGGCGTCAGGCGCACCTGAGCCTGTTGTGCGAGCAACCGCTGCAGCACAGTGCTTTGGCTGACCGCCAGGTTCAGGCCGGCCACTTCTTTGGGCAGCCCGGCAATCTGGTGCACGCGCAGACTGGCGTGTGTGCGATCGGCCATCAGGATCATCACTCGCCGCATGCCACACGCCACCAAGGCATCTCGGGCCGATGTGGTCAAGTGCATGGCATTGGTAAACCGGCTCGGCTCCACCAGCAATTCGGCGCATTGTTTACGCCACTTCGCCAGGTCTTCGGCGGTGGGCGCCAGGGCCGGCAGCAAGCCGGCGTGAACGCGGTTCATGCCCGCCGGCCAGATCAATGCTTCGGCCGGGTGCCAGAGGTCCGGCATGGCGTGTTGGCGCGCACTGTTAGCGGCCTGTTGGTGCAATTGTTGTTGCACCTCATCCATCGGCATCTGCAGATAAAGGCTGGTCAGGTACTGCCAGCGTTCACAGTGAGGACTGTCCCAGGCCTGTTGTGCCGACAACGCCAGACCATTGGCCAGCAGCACGGTGTTGGCGGGCTGATTAAGCCAGCGCCGCAACGTCGGGTCGTCATCAAGACGATTCTGCTGGCGTAGCGGGTGATCATCGTCCCGTGCGATGCGCAGGACTTTCACCAGTTCGCGTTGTTCGCTGCGCAGCAGCCGATAACCCTGCTGGACCCAGATCGGCAAACGCCAGATATCCACCAGCGCCAGACAGATTTCCAGCAGACGCACGCCGAACAATTGCTTTTCGACTTTGCGCGCCGACTCGCCTTTATGGATGACCCGCAGTTCCCATTCTTCAAGCATCTGCGGATGGGTCAACGCCATGGGCCACAGTGGCGAAAGAAACAGCAGGCTGCCCCAGTGGATGTCCTGCCACAACCGCGCCAGGCGACTGGCAAAAAAACCATTGGCCTGTTGAGTGGCGTGCTGACTGATCAGCTGAAGCTGGCGCAGGGCAACGGGGATCTGCGATTGGGGTTCGGCGGGCAAGCGCTCGAGCAATTCTTCGGTGCGTTTCAAACCGAGGCGATTAATTGCCACTTCAAGATTTTCAGCAGGCGTGGCCATGCTGCCATGAGTGTGGCGATTGGCTTCACGAATCACACTCAAGGCCAGGGCCGGGCTGTCCTGCATCATTTCGGCAATGTCGCGCAGCGAGCTGCGGCTATCGCGGATGGCTTTGCAGACGCGGTCGTGACTGGCTTGCGGAACCGGCAGGCGCACACCATCGAGCAGCTTGACCCAGCCTTCGAGCGTGGTCGGTTTTGGCGTGGGGACGTTCGTTTCGTTAGCCATGTCTGGACGCTGCTTTACCTATCCCTGCGTGGGCCAAATTGGCTTTTCGCCTTAACTGGCTATAGTCTGGCGCAGTTTTGCCGATAAGGAGAAGAAGAGATTTTTTAACTTCCGAATATGACCTTGAACCCGACTCAGTAAGTGCTCTCCTACCTATGGCTAAAATTATCGGCATCATCGTCGTATTCGCGAGCGTGCTCGGCGGATACGTGCTTTCCCACGGCAAGATTGCCGCCCTCATTCAGCCTTTCGAGGTGATGATTATCGGTGGCGCGGCCCTTGGTGCATTCCTGCAGGCCAACCCCGGTCATATGACGATGCACGTGCTCAAGAAGTCTTTGGGCATGTTCAGTTCGCGTTTCAACCACACCTTCTACCTTGAAGTGTTGGGGCTGATTTACGAGATTCTTAACAAGAGCCGTCGCGAAGGCATGATGGCAATCGAAGGCGACATCGAAGATGCCGCCGCGAGCCCGATCTTCGCCAAGTACCCGGCAGTCCTGAAAGATGACCGCATGACTGCGTACATCTGCGATTACCTGCGCATCATGTCCTCCGGCAACATGGCTCCCCATGAGCTTGAAGGCTTGTTCGACATGGAACTGACCAGCCTCAAGGAAGACTTGGATCACCCCTCCCACGCAGTCAACGGCATCGCCGATGCCATGCCGGGTTTCGGTATCGTTGCGGCGGTATTGGGTATCGTGGTGACGATGGCTTCGCTGGGTGAAAGCGACCAGAAAATGATTGGCTTGCACGTAGGTGCGGCTCTGGTAGGTACCTTCTTCGGTATTCTCGCGGCCTATGGTTTCTTTGGCCCGCTGGCCCACGCTCTGGGCCACGATGCCAAGGAAGAACTGAACGTCTACGAAGCCATCAAGGCCTCGCTGGTGGCTTCGGCTTCCGGCATGCCGCCATCGCTGGCAGTGGAATTCGGTCGCAAGGTTCTGTACCCGGCGCACCGTCCTAGCTTCGCTGAGCTGGAACAAGCGGTTCGCGGTCGCTAAGTCATGGAAAATAACCAGCCGATAATCATCAAACGCGTCAAAAAGTACGCGGGCGGGCATCACGGGGGCTCCTGGAAAATTGCCTTCGCGGACTTCGCGACGGCGATGATGGCGTTCTTCCTGGTGTTGTGGCTGTTGTCCACGGCAACGCCGGAACAGAAGATCGCCATCGCCGGTTACTTCAAGGACCCGGTCGGTTTCAGCGAAAGCGGCACGCCATACATCATCGATCTGGGCGGCTCGCCGACCCTGGCACCGGAGAACACCCTCAACCCCGAGGTGAAATCCCAGCCTCAGCCGGACAAGGTGACTATCGACTCCGAACAGGTCGAAGGCATGGCCGAGCAGGTTGAGAAAGAGCGCCTGGAATTGCTGCTGCAAGAGTTGCAGAACAAGGTCGAAGAAAACCCGCAGTTGCAGAAGTTCAAGGATCAGATCCTCTTCGAGATTACCCAGGACGGTTTGCGCATCCAGATTGTGGACGCCGAAAACCGCCCGATGTTCGACTCCGGCAGTGCGCGTCTGAAGCCGTATTTCGAAGACATCCTGCTGGCCATGGCCGACACCATCAAAGCGGTGCCGAACAAGATCAGCATCAGCGGCCACACCGATGCCAAGCCATACTCGGGCACCGGCGACTTCGGCAACTGGGAACTCTCGGCCAACCGTGCGAACGCGGCTCGCCGTGCATTGATCGCCGGCAGCTATCCGGACGCTCAGGTAGCGCGAGTCGTGGGTTATGCCTCGTCGGCGCTGTTCGACCGGGAAAACCCGTTCAACCCGGTCAACCGCCGCATCGATATTGTTGTGCTGACCAAAAAAGCCCAGCGTGCCATCGAAGGTTCGCAAGGTGCCGAACCTGCGCCAGTGCCAACGCAAGGGCAGGGTGGCCTGGGCGAAGTGCCCGCGCCGCCAGCCGATCCGAACGCATTGCCGGCGGATAAGGAGCCGCTGCCGGCTCATGAGCTTCGCGAGCGTTTGAATCTGTTCGACAACCCGGCGCCGAAACCGGGTGAGTCGCCCAAGCAGTGACCCATAAAAAAGCCGCGAATGATCGCGGCTTTTTTGTCTCTACTCACCGGGCACGGGACTGACACTGCCAGCAGCAAAAATAAAGAACATGGCTTTCTTCCGAGATTGGCGTAGGACCGTTCTGAGGCGTATTGGCCGGGTTTTACTTCCCTAGGTTGCTCGCCTATAGTTCGCCCGTCGCCGACGTTTCGGTGATCGACTTTAGCCGGTCGTAACAGATGATGCACAAGCGCCCGTATAATCGTGGCGCTTTTTGCTGCCTGGCATCTGCATGTCTATGGTGGCTGTGCGTGGGACACCTTCGGGTGTGCCGGGTTCATCTGTCCGGTCGGCTAACCCGCGTACAGCTACCACCCAATTCGTTTAGCCGCGAAAGGGTGGGAGTTTCACTTATCAGATGAGATATAAACATGACCCAGTACCACCCTCTGCAAGGCAATTTCAGCGTCGGCCCGACGCTGTACATAGATACCGAAGCCAAAGTATCGGATCTCCTCGAAACCGCCACTCACCGAATCAAAGCCGCGCGCAATCTGCTCAACAGCATTACCTGCCTGTGCATCAAGGACGCCGAAGGTCACGACCTGGAGCATTTCGCCAATGCTGCACACGTGTTGATTCAGGACGGCTGTGACGCCCTGGATGCGCTGGGCTGGAAGCTGGAAAAAGCTGCACGCTGAAACCAGAAATGGCGATCGTCGTGCAATGCAGTTCACTAATTTGTGGCGAGTGATTGCTCCAGGCGGCGTTCCGGCACTGGGCGGCGTAGGGGCCCAAAAAATCTGATCGCGGTAGGGGTTGTAGATAACTACATCCCTGCCGCGACTGTCACTCGCTCCCCGGCCATTACCTTTTATCTTGCTTCTCAGAGACTCTGCATCAAAATTCACGGAGGAATATCAAGAATTTTGCACGCTATCAGGCCTTCTGATATCGTGATGAAATCGTGATGCGGAAGAATGACCATGGTTGATTTTACCAGCGACGACCTCCATGAGAGGCGTGACCTGATCGAGCTCAAGGTCTATGTAGAGAGTGTGCTTGGCCTAAAGCTGCGATTAAAACCGTGGGAACACATCAAAATCCTTCCGTATGCGCTGCGTGACCGATACGAGTTTTTCGTCACGCAAATCTTGGGCGCCGAGTGCCTCATCCTCAAGGAACGTCCGCAGCGGGAAGTTAGCGTTGCAGATGTCGCCAAGCATATGCAGGCAATCAACAACCTGCTGGCGAAGAAATCGCCCGAAACCGGCGACCTCATGATCTTCGTCACAGACACACTTCCGAGCTATGACAGAAAGCGACTGGTCGAGAAAGGCGTCCAATTCATCGTGCCAGGAAACCAGCTTTACCTTCCTGCGTTTGGAATGGATTTGCGGGAGTACTACAGGCAGCGTCTGGAAAAACCTCAGGTTCTGAGTCCCGCCACCCAATCCATGCTTATTCAATTCTTGATTAAAGGATGGCAGCACCAGCTACTGATCACTCGCTCCACTTTTGAAAAAACCTTTACCTACGCGAAAATGACCGTCACCAGAGCCATTAAAGAGCTGACCGACTTGGACATCGTTCGGCCTGGAAAGGAAATGGGTGAAGCCGCGATATTTTTTCACTTGTCCCCCAGGGCGACTTGGGAAATGGCGAAAAACTATATGCGTACGCCGGTCAAAAAAACGCTTTGGTTAAATGCAATTCCTGAGGCGTTTGACACCCCAATGCTGCTGGCGGGGGAGGCAGCCCTGGCAGAAATGAGCCTTCTCGCCAGTCCCAAAGTGCCTTGCTTTGCAATGACGACTGCGCAGTTCGATAACATTCGAGGGCTAGCTCAGTCTGATCACCGTCAAAAAGTGAATACGGCATATGGGGTAGAGATCAGCCTTTGGGGTTCAACCTCAAAGACGGCCAAATCGAAATTCGAAACCACATCTCCCTATTATGAGGTGCCGCAAAACCATGCAGCGTGTTGCATCCAGTTTTGGAGCTATGACCCTCTGTATAGCAACACAGCTACTGGGGCTGTAGACCCCTTTTCTCTCTACCTGAGTCTCAAGGATGAGCATGATGACCGGGTGCAAATGTGTTTGGATGAAATGATGGAGAACGTGAAATGGTAGTGGGTATCGACCGGTTTAGAGAGTATTTCAAAGACTACCAAGGTAGCTACGTTCTGATTGGCGGGGTGGCAGCATCCATTACCATGGAGCTTCTGGATGAGCCATTTCGAGCCACCAAGGATCTGGATGTCGTGCTGGTCGTTGAGGCCCTCAATCGTGAGTTCGTAGGGCAGTTCTGGACGTTCATCAAGGACGGCGGGTACGCCATTCGCCAAAATGGCGACAGCGGAGGGGACTCCCCTGTTTTCTATCGCTTCCAGGATCCTCAGGACAAATCCTTTCCAGTTCAGATCGAGCTTTTTTCTCGGGTTCCAGATGGCCTGGAGCACGAAGAAGCGGCACGAATGACCAAAGTCCCCGTAGAAGAGCAAGCCGCAAGCCTTTCTGCGATCATCCTTGATGATGAGTATTACAACTTTCTCCTGGCCGGCGTCGACCACACTCAGGAAATCAGTCACATCGGGGCCGACAGGCTCGTTCCGCTCAAGGCCCATGCTTGGCTTAACAAGAAGGCACAGGTCGAGAACGGCGCTCGAGTGGACAGTCGTGATATCAATAAGCACTTCAGAGATGTGATCTTACTGTCTGTCGGTCTTACAGAAGGAATGGCCAAGCTTCCTGAACGAATGGCTCTCGATTTGACGTTATTTCTCAGCCAGGTGCCCGCTGAGCTTGCGTCAAACCCTCAAGGTTACAAAAGGGTGGATGGTGACCGCTTGATCAAGATCATTCAAGAAGCCTTTGGCCTCAATTAATTCATTTTTTTCGCACAGTATCACTAGCGTTGATAGCGTGCGTAAATCCTGTTTTTGGCCGTTCAGAAGGCACTTAAGAGGGGCTTTAGTCAGTGAGAAACCTGTGGCGAGGGAGCTCGCTCCCGCTTGAGTGCGGACTCACAAAATTCGGCGATTGTTATCGGATTTTGGGGCTGCTAAGCAGCCCTGCATCGGAACGCAGCGCGGAGCAAGCTCGCTCGCCACAAAGGTAGGCTTGACTGAAGAGTCTCGCTTAAGTGAGCAGCATTGCAATCATCGCCGCTTTTTTGCGCCTGTCAGAAACCGCGTCGGATGCGGTTCTTGAGTTGGTCGTGGAACAACTCGGCGTTACCTCTGTAGGTGCGGTAAAGGGATTCGTTGATCGAGCCCAGCGTCATTGAGCGCTTGGTCGCCACTTCTTCACGATAGGCATCAATGAAAAACTCCAGATCCTTGTCGGTGCTGAGCTTTGGCCATTTATCGAGATATAGCGGCAGTTCCGCCGGTCCGGTCTTGAATGAGCATATCCGCCGGTTGCTGATGGTCGCTTCACCGATTTCGAACGGCACCCACCACGACAGCGCGGTCTTGTCCGAGACTATCGCCAGCAGATGCGTGCACTCGGTGATGTTGCGGGTGATGACCCCGGTGATGTCGTCAGTGGTCTGTGATTCCGGATCCAGCACGTCGAAGTAGGTCTTGATGTTGGCCCGAATCAGGCGGGTGCTGATGGCGATGGCGTGGGACCGATCGGTATGGCGGTAGCTGATAAACACTGGCATCAGAAATGTCCCTTGATCGCGAGTTCGCGGTAATAGGCGCCGAGGGCGGTGAGGCGGCAACCGGTGGAGTTGATGGCCGCGTAGTACATGTGCTCGGCGTCCACCGGTTCGATCAGGCTGTGGCGATTGCACTTTTGCAGTTGGGCGAAGACTTCGCCGTGCTCTGGGTCGAACGTGGCTTCGGTAGGTTCGTAGCTCGGATCGAGGGCAAACATTGACTCCGCCTCTTCGAACCAATCAGGCAGTTTGCGCAGAATCTCTTTGGGGATCAGCGGCGAGACTTCTCGCAATGAAATGAACTGCGACACATTAGTCTTGAACACCGGGCGCTGTTCCCACGCGTCTAGAGCGTTGTCGACGAATGAATAGAGGCTGCCGGGGGTAATCTTTCCCAATATGTTTGCGGCGCCGCCGTGCAATGCTTGCAGCAGCAGCCCCGTGAAGATGCCGTGGTTGGCGCCTTCCATAGCCGGCTCTTCCTTTTTGCACGCGGTGAGGATGGTCATGCCTTCGCACACCATGCTGCTTTCGCTGCGTAGCGCCCGCACTTCGCCCGCCGAGCCCGCTTGGCAGCAGTCGAGAATAATCACTTTGTTTTTGATTTTTACGGCTTTGGTCGCCCAATTCAGGATGTCGCTGATGCGAATTCCATCCTTGGCGGATTTGTAGTCCTGGGGGATCAGCATACCTTCGTCCGTATCGACGTCGAAGTTGCCGTGACCGGCGAAGTACAACAGTGCAACGCTGCAATCGCCTGAAAACAGTTCCTGGATATGCCCTTCGAGCTTTTCGCGGCTCAGATAATCTTCGGCGGAGGTCAGGACCAGGTTCTTGAAATTCGGATCGCCATTGGCGTCGGTTTTCAGCACCGAAGCCATGGCCATCGCGTCATTGTTGCAGCCACTCAATTGCGAAACATGGCTGTAGTTATTAATGCCGATGAACAGTCCCTTGCGCATGGTTCAGCCCGCCGCGTGAGTGCGAATGGCATCGATGATGCTGTTGGTGTTCCACGCACACTCCGCGTGCGCCGCCCGGCGTACCACCGTGGAAATCCGTTCGGCACCAAACGGCTTTATCGCAATGATGACCTTGCCCATTCGCCTGGCGATCTCGATTTCCTTGTTGATCCACTTGCTGTAGGTCGAATACATCCCTGCCATGATCAGCACTGCCGAGCAGAGCCGAATCTTGTTTTCGATGGCTTCTTCAAGCTGTTTGTCTGTTTTCGCGCCGGTGATCGGGTTGTCCGGTGGCACCGAAAAATTCTTGAACGTGAAGCCGGGTTTTGCATTGAGCAAGCGGACCAGATTGTCGTGGGCGTCTGAGTGGTTCCACGAGTGGCTGATGAACAAATGGTAGGTTTGCATGGCTGTCCCTCGGTATCGCCTGAAATGCGATGAGGGCTCGAATGTATGCACTTGAGTGGCCGCAACAAGGCCTTGGCGGTTAAAGAGACGCGTCCTTCAGGCAGGCGCGAAGAAGCCTTACAGAGAGGTCTGACGTTTAATTGAGAGCGTTTTTGTAGGACGCCACGAACGACCTACCGCCCCGTAAGAGTCAGGGGCGGCTGGCACGTCTGTTTAATAGCTGCTTTCAGGCAAGCTGGCGATGATCGAGCGGTAGCTGTTCATCCGTTGCTGCTGCACGCGGCCTTCTTCAAGAGCCTTGAGCAAGGCGCACCCCGGCTCGCGGTCATGCTTGCAGTCGCGGAAACGGCAGGTGCCGATCAGGTCGTTGAACTCGATGAAGCCGGCTTCGACGTCGGCCCGGCTGACGTGACCCAGGCCGAATTCGCGGATACCCGGGGAGTCGATCAACTCACCGCCACCGGGGAAGTGGAACAATCGCGCGGTGGTGGTGGTGTGGGTGCCTTGGCCGGACAGCTCGGACAGCGGGCCGACGCGGGTGTCGACTTCCGGCAGCAGGCTGTTGACCAGCGACGACTTGCCGACACCGGACTGGCCGACGAATACGCTGATGTGCCCATCCAGCTGCTTCTGCAACTGCTCCATGCCATTGCCGTGGTGGGCCGACACTTCCAGCACCGGGTAACCGAGCGTGCGGTAAACCGCCAGCAAGGCGTTCAACGCCGGGGCGTTCTGCTCGTCGATCAGGTCGAATTTGTTCAGCAGCAGCAACGGCCGAATACCGGCGTGTTCCGCAGCGACCAGGTAACGGTCGATCAGGTTGGCGTGAGGCTCGGGCAGCGGCGCGAAGACGATCACGATCAAGTCGACGTTGGCCGCCACCGGCTTGAGCTGGCCACGGCTGTCCGGACGGCAGAGCTCGGTTTTACGCGGCAGTTGCGCCACGATCACGCCGATGCCCTGGTTGCCGGCACGCCATACCACCTGATCGCCGGTCACCAGCGCTGGCAGGTTGGCGCGCAAGTGGCAGCGGAACACCTGGCCGGCCAATTCGCCATCGAGGGCCTCGACTTCGACCTGCACACCGAAGTGGGCGATCACCAGGCCCGTCTGTTCCGGACCCAGGTCGCCGCCTTCGAGTGCCTCGACAGCCGAGGACTCGCGTTTGGCGGCGCGGGCAGCGCGCTCGCCCTGAATCTTTTCGATGCGCCAGTTTTGACGACGATTGAGTTGGCGTTTGGCCATGGGTGTTCCGTATCGAGAATGCAGCGATTAGGTAAAACGGCCGCGAGTTTAGCACGCCCGGTGGCCTCCCTAGGCTAAACTGCGCACCTACGCCGAGGAGCCGACTCATGCAAAACCCGCTGAACCTGATCTGGATCGACCTGGAAATGACCGGTCTGAACCCTGATACCGACGTCATCATCGAGATGGCCACCATCGTCACCGACAGTAATTTGAACACCTTGGCCGAAGGTCCGGTGATCGCCATCCACCACAGCGACGAGATCCTCGCTGGCATGGACGAGTGGAATACCCGTCAGCACGGCGGCTCCGGGCTGACCCAACGGGTTCGCGACAGCCGTATCAGCATGGCCGAAGCCGAAGCCGAGACCATCGCCTTCCTGGAAAAATGGGTGCCGAAGGGCAAGTCGCCGATCTGTGGCAACAGCATCTGCCAGGATCGTCGCTTCCTTTATACCCACATGAAATCGCTGGAAAGCTACTTCCACTACCGCAACCTCGACGTGTCGACCCTCAAAGAGCTGGCCGCGCGCTGGGCACCGGACGTACGCGACAGCTTCAAAAAGGGCAGCACCCACCTGGCCCTGGACGACATCCGCGAATCGATCGCCGAGCTGCAGCACTACCGCAAGAATTTCATCAAGTTCTGATTGGGTGCTCGCGGGCCATTGTGGCGAGGGGGCTTGCCCCCGTTCGGCTGCGCAGCAGTCGCAAACCGGTCGGTCACGGTATGCCTGACAAAACATGGTGTCTGGTTTTGGGGCCGCTACGCGACCCAACGGGGGCAAGCCCCCTCGCCACAGATCTGCGTGAATGCTTCGGTGCCCTCTTTTGGTGCTTCGGTGAAGTGAGTAGACTGCGCGCCTTTCTGCCAGGACCGCCACCATGTTGCTGATGCTCTACCTGATCGCCATTACTGCCGAAGCCATGACTGGCGCCCTGTCTGCGGGCCGTCGCGGCATGGACTGGTTTGGCGTGGTGCTGATTGCGTGTGTCACCGCACTGGGCGGCGGTTCGGTACGCGACGTGCTGCTCGGCCACTACCCGCTGACTTGGGTCAAACACCCGGAATACCTGGTGTTGACCTCCGTTGCGGCGATGCTGACGATCTTCATTGCCCGCTGGATGCGCCATCTGCGTTCACTGTTTCTGGTGCTCGACGCGGTGGGCCTGGTGGCGTTCACCCTGATCGGCTGCATGACGGCCCTGGAAATGGGCCACGGCATGCTGGTGGCCTCCGTCAGCGGCGTGATCACCGGCGTGTTTGGCGGCATTCTGCGGGACATCTTCTGCAACGACATCCCACTGATATTCCGCCGCGAGCTCTACGCCAGCGTCTCGTTTGCCGCGGCATGGTGCTATCTGCTCTGCATCTACCTGCAATTACCCGGTGAACAGGCGATCCTGATCACCCTGTTCGGCGGCTTCCTGCTGCGCTTGCTGGCGATCCGTTTCCACTGGGAAATGCCGAAGTTTGTTTATAACGACGAGGCATGATCGAAGGTTGCTGGTCGTGTGTGCGATTTACTCTTAACGGGGTAATTCGACTTCAAATGGGGTAATTCATCGTCTAATTACCCTATTTGTTAAGGTCGAGTTCCAAAGGTTGCCAGCGCGCTGCTCATGTTGCTTCAAAGCCCATTCGACATGCTCGCGCACCAGATCCGACGGGTAATCCTTGCGAGCCTTCAACGCTTCCAGCACCGGAATGCTCGACGGCGCGTTCCCCAGGCCAACCGCCAGGTTTCGCAGCCAGCGCTCGTAACCCGCCCGGCGTAACGGCGAACCTTCAGTGCTGCTGAGGAATTTTTCTTCGTCCCACATGAACAGTTCGGCCAGTTCGGCGTTGTCCAGATTGTGCCGAGGTTTGAAGTCGCTTTCGCCGGAAGGTCGGGCGAAGCGGTTCCACGGGCAGACGATCTGGCAGTCATCGCAACCGAACACCCGATTGCCGATCAATGGCCGTAAATCTTCAGGAATCGCACTTTTCAGTTCGATGGTCAGGTACGAAATGCAGCGTCGGGCGTCCAGTACATACGGACCGACAAAGGCGTTGGTCGGGCAGATGTCCAGACAGGCGGTGCAGCGACCGCAGTGTTCGGTGGCGTGAGGCGGGTCCACCGGCAGCGGCAGGTCGACGAACAGTTCGCTGAGGAAGAAGTAGCTGCCGGCCTTGCGATTCAAGACCAACGTGTTTTTGCCGATCCAGCCTAGGCCTGCCTGTTCGGCGATGGCTTTTTCCAGTACCGGGGCGCTGTCGACAAAGGCGCGGTAGCCGAACGGGCCGATCACTGCCTGAATTTTTTCTGCCAGTTGTTGCACGCGTTTACGGATCAATTTGTGGTAATCGCGGCCCAAGGCATAACGCGAGACGTAGGCTTTTTCCGGTTCGGCCAGGCGTTTGGCCATTTCGGTGTCACCCGGCAGGTAGTCCATGCGCAGGGAAACGACTCGCAAGGTGCCGGGCACCAGTTCTTCCGGGTGCGAACGTTTGCTGCCGTGGGCGCCCATGTACTCCATTTCGCCGTGGTAGCCGGCCGCGAGCCAGCGCTCCAGGTGCTGCTCATGCTCGGCCAGGTCGAGGCCGCTTATGCCGACTTGCTGAAAGCCCAGCTCGCGGCCCCAGTCCTTGATGGATTGGGCGAGGGCGGGCAGGTCTGTGGTAATAGCGGGCATGAGGCGAGAGAAACCGGAGCTGAGGTGCGTATAATTCTGCCAGACATCGGAGCCTGAAGACGCATGCCGCACACTAAAGATGAATTACCCGACGCGCTGTATAGCGCCGCGCAAGTCCGAGGGCTCGATGCGAGCCTGATTGCGGCCGGTACACCGGGCTTCGAATTGATGCAACGTGCGGCGCGGGCGACCTGGCGCGCGCTGGTCCGCCATTGGCCCACGGCCCACGAATTGAGCGTGGTGGCCGGCCACGGCAATAATGCGGGCGACGGTTACCTAGTGGCTGTGTTGGCCCGACGTGCCGGCTGGCATGTGCGGGTGCTGGCCGCCGGTGATCCCGGGCGTTTGCAGGGCGATGCCGCTGCGGCCCATGCCGAGGCAGTAGCCGAAGGCGTCGCCATTCAAGGCTGGAACGCGCACTGCGAATTACGCGGCATTGTGCTGGATGCCTTGCTCGGCACCGGCCTGACCGGTGAAGTGCGCGAGCCATACGCCAGTGTCATCGCCGCGATCAACGCCAGTGGGCTGCCGGTTGCAGCGGTGGATATCCCCTCGGGGTTGTGCGCCGATACGGGGCGCCAGCTCGGCATTGCGGTTCGAGCGAACCTCACGGTGACGTTCATCGGTTTGAAGCTGGGTCTGTTCACCGGTGACGCTGCGGATGTGGTTGGCGATTTGGTATTCAATGATCTGCTAGCCGCCCCTGAGACGTTTATCGGGGCCACGGTCAGTGCTCGTCGCCTGACGGCCGGTAATGTGCCGCGTCTGACCGGTCGCGCTCCAACTGCCCACAAAGGCAAATTTGGCCACGTATTGCTGATCGGCGGTGATCGCGGTTTTGGCGGCGCCATCCTGCTCGGTGCACAAAGTGCTTTGCGCAGCGGCGCCGGCATGGTGTCTGTGGCCACCCGCAACGAACATGTTCCAGCCGCCTTGGCACGTTTGCCAGAAGCTATGGTGCTCGGCACTTCGTCGGCCAATCAATTGATGGGGCTGCTTGAGAAGGTCACGGTGCTGGTCGTCGGCCCAGGGCTGGGGCAGGCCGCCTGGGGGCGCAGTCTGCTGTCGGCCGCAGCCAATGCGCCGTTGCCGCAAGTCTGGGACGCCGATGCGTTGAACCTGTTGGCCGAAGGTGGCGTGAATTTGCCCGCCCATTGTGTTATCACGCCGCACCCTGGCGAGGCGGCGCGATTGCTGGGGCTATCGACGGCCGATGTTCAGGCCGACCGCCCGGCCGCTGCCCATGCATTGAGCAAAAAGTTTACAGCTGTCGTGGTGCTCAAAGGCGCCGGCAGCCTGATCGCCAGCCCCGACGGGCGTCTGGCGTTGTGTCATCAGGGCCATCCGGCCATGGCATCTGCCGGTTTGGGCGATGTGCTGGCCGGGCTGGTCGGCGCCTTGCTCGCTCAGGGTATGGATGCGTATGACGCGGCATGCCTGGCGGTCTGGTTGCACGCCAATGCCGGCGAGCAACAAGGTAAATTCGGCCGCGGGCTGGCGGCCAGTGATCTGATTCCAGCCATTCGTCAGTTGTTGGAGGAGCAAGCACCGTGTCTGAAGTAACCCTGTACCTGGCTGATGAAGAGGCGATGACCGCGTTTGGTGCGCGCATCGCACAAACCACTGAAGGGCACGGTCTGATTTTTCTCGAGGGAGATCTGGGCGCCGGGAAAACCACGCTGTCCCGGGGCATTATCCGGGGGCTGGGGCACGCAGGCGCAGTAAAAAGTCCGACCTTCACCCTGGTCGAGCCATACGAAATTGGGGAGGTCCGCGCCTTCCATTTCGACCTCTATCGACTGGTCGATCCGGAGGAGTTGGAGTACCTCGGCATCCGCGACTATTTCGAAGACGATGCACTGTGCCTGATCGAATGGCCCCGCAACGGTGCAGGCTTTTTGCCAAAGCCCGACCTGACCATTACCATTAGCCCGCAAGACAGCGGGCGTACGCTGAAAATTTTGCCGCAAGGCTCGCGTGGCGAGTCGTGGTGTGCCGCTTTGGCCTTGGAATCCAAATAAATGATGGGGTTAGGTATGCGCTTTCGCGCGTTGGTTGCTGCCGTAGGATTGTTGTTTCTGGCGGTGACCGTCGACGCTGTGGCCGAGACGAAGGTCAACAGTGTTCGCCTGTGGCGGGCGCCGGACAACACGCGACTGGTGTTTGACCTGACAGGGTCTGTCCAGCACAGCGTTTTTACCCTGACCTCCCCGGATCGGCTGGTGATCGACATTAATGGTGCAACTCTCGGCGCACCACTGAACGTTAATACCTCGAACACCCCGATCACCGCGATGCGCTCGGCTCAGCGCACGCCGACCGACCTGCGGGTGGTCATCGACCTGAAAAAAGCCGTCACGCCAAAAAGCTTCACCCTGGCGCCAAACGCCCAATACGGCAATCGCCTGGTCGTCGACCTGTTCGACAACGCGGCCGACGCCGCGCCACCGCCTGCGCCAACGCCGTCTGTGGCGACGTTACCTGCGGTCCCTGTCGCACCATCCGAGCCTTCGATCAAATTGCCGCCCGCCCCAGCCGGCAAGCGCGACATCATTGTGGTGATCGATGCCGGCCACGGTGGCGAAGACCCGGGCGCCTCGGGCTCTCGCGGTCAGCGTGAGAAAGACGTGGTGCTGGCCATCGCCCGTGAACTGCAGCGTCAGGTCAATGGCATGAAAGGCTTCCGCGCCGAACTGACTCGCACCGGCGACTACTTCATTCCGTTGCGCGGTCGTACCGAAATCGCCCGCAAGAAGGGCGCCGATCTATTCGTTTCGATCCACGCCGACGCCGCGCCTTCGGCCGCCGCGTTCGGTGCGTCGGTGTTCGCCCTGTCCGACCGCGGCGCTACGTCGGAGACCGCCCGTTGGCTGGCCGACAGCGAAAACCGTTCCGACTTGATCGGCGGTGCCGGCAACGTCAGCCTCGACGACAAGGACCGCATGCTGGCCGGCGTGCTGCTCGATTTGTCGATGACCGCTTCCCTGACGTCGAGCCTCAACGTTGGCCAGAAAGTCTTGAGCAACATCGGCCGCGTCACGCCGCTGCACAAACAGCGCGTAGAGCAAGCCGGGTTCATGGTGCTGAAGTCGCCGGACATCCCGTCGATTCTGGTGGAAACCGGGTTTATCTCCAACGCCAATGAAGCTTCCAAGCTTGCCGCAGCGAACCACCAGCAGGCGCTGGCGCGTTCAATCAGCAGCGGCGTACGGCAGTTCTTCCAGCAGAATCCACCGCCGGGCACTTACATCGCCTGGCTGCGTGATTCCGGCAAAATCGCCCAGGGCCCGCGTGACCATCGCGTCAATCCCGGCGAAACCCTGGCAATGATCGCCGTGCGCTATCAGGTGTCTCCGGCCACCTTGCGCAGCGCTAACAACCTCAAGAGCGACGAGCTGAAGATTGGTCAGACGTTGACCATCCCCGGCACTGAACTGGCGGCCAAAGAATGAACCAGGTGCTGACCAATGCTGCGCGCATCGAGCTGCTCAGCCCGCGGCTGGCGAACCAGATTGCCGCCGGTGAAGTGGTCGAGCGCCCGGCCTCGGTGATCAAGGAGTTGCTGGAGAATAGCCTCGACTCCGGTGCCAAACGCATCGATGTCGATGTGGAGCAGGGCGGCGTCAAGTTGCTGCGGGTGCGCGACGATGGCAGCGGCATTTCTGCCGATGACCTGCCTTTGGCTCTGGCCCGTCACGCCACCAGCAAGATTCGTAACCTGGAAGACCTTGAACAGGTGATGAGCCTGGGGTTTCGTGGTGAGGCGCTGGCGTCCATCAGCTCCGTGGCGCGCCTGACCCTGACGTCCCGCACTCGCGATGCCGATCAGGCGTGGCAGGTGGAAACCGAAGGCCGGGACATGGCGCCGCGGGTGCAACCGGCAGCTCATCCGGTGGGGACTTCGGTGGAAGTGCGCGATTTGTTCTTCAATACGCCGGCGCGCCGCAAGTTTCTCAAGACCGAAAAAACCGAATTCGATCACCTGCAAGAAGTGATCAAGCGTCTGGCGCTGGCGCGGTTCGACGTGGCGTTCCATCTGCGCCACAACGGCAAAACCATCCTCAGCCTGCACGAAGCCCACGATGACGCGGCCCGCGCCCGGCGTGTGGCGGCGATCTGCGGGGCGGGTTTCCTGGAGCAGGCGCTGCCGATCGAGATCGAGCGCAATGGCCTGCATTTGTGGGGTTGGGTCGGGTTGCCGACCTTCAACCGCAGCCAGGCGGATTTGCAGTATTTCTTCGTGAACGGCCGCGCGGTGCGCGACAAACTGGTGGCCCACGCGGTGCGCCAGGCTTATCGCGATGTGCTGTTCAACGGTCGGCACCCGACGTTCGTGCTGTTTTTCGAAGTCGATCCGGCGGGCGTCGACGTCAACGTGCACCCGACCAAGCACGAAGTACGCTTCCGTGACGGACGCATGGTTCACGATTTCCTCTATGGCACTTTGCACCGCGCTCTCGGCGATGTGCGGCCGGAAGATCATCTGGCCGCGCCTGTCGCGACCGCGATGGTGCGGCCGACCGGCATCGAAGCCGGTGAGTTCGGTCCGCAGGGCGAAATGCGTCTGGCGGCCAATGCGCTGCTGGAACAGCCTCAGGCCCAACCGTCATTCAGCACGCCGGCTGGCTCGGGTGCTGGCGCCGGTTATCAGTATCAATACACGCCGCGGCCTCAGTCCGGCGTGCCCGTCGCCGAAGCTCAAGCGGCCTACCGTGAGTTCTTCGCGCCTTTGCCCGAAGCCAACGCGGTCGCGCTGCCGGCCGGGCAGGATGACATTCCGCCGCTGGGCTATGCGTTGGCGCAGCTCAAGGGCATCTATATTCTTTCGGAAAACGCCCAAGGCCTGGTGCTGGTGGACATGCACGCCGCTCACGAGCGGATCATGTACGAACGCCTGAAAATCGCCATGGCCAGCGAAGGCCTGAGCGGTCAGCCGCTGTTGGTGCCAGAGTCCCTGGCGGTCAGTCAGCGCGAAGCCGATTGCGCCGAAGAACACGTCGCGTGGTTCCAGCGGCTGGGCTTTGAATTGCAGCGCCTTGGCCCGGAGTCGCTGGCCATCCGGCAAATTCCCGCCTTGCTGAAGCAGGCGGAAGCCAATCGGCTGGTCAGCGACGTTCTGGCGGATTTGATGGAATACGGCACCAGCGACCGGATTCAGGCACACCTGAACGAACTGCTCGGCACCATGGCCTGCCACGGCGCGATTCGCGCGAATCGGCGTCTGGCCTTGCCGGAAATGAACGGTCTGCTGCGGGACATGGAAAACACCGAACGCAGCGGTCAATGCAACCATGGCCGACCGACCTGGACCCAACTGGGCCTGGACGATCTGGACAAACTGTTTTTGCGCGGTCGTTGATGAGCCAGCTCCCTCCTGCGATTTTCCTGATGGGGCCGACGGCTGCCGGCAAGACCGACCTGGCCATCGAACTCACCAAGGTCCTGCCCTGCGAGCTGATCAGCGTCGATTCGGCGCTGGTTTACCGTGGCATGGACATTGGCACCGCCAAGCCTTCCAAAGAGTTGTTGGCCGAATTTCCGCATCGGTTGATCGATATTCTCGACCCGGCCGAGAGTTATTCCGCTGCGGATTTTCGTCGCGATGCGCTTGAGGCCATGGCAGAGATCACCGCTCGGGGCAAAATTCCGCTGCTGGTAGGCGGCACAATGCTCTACTACAAGGCTTTGCTCGAAGGTCTGGCCGACATGCCGGCGGCCGATCCGGAGGTGCGCGCGCAAATCGAAGAAGAAGCTGCACGCCTTGGCTGGCAAGCCCTGCACGATCAATTGGCGGTCATCGATCCGCAATCGGCCGCGCGAATTCATCCGAACGATCCGCAGCGCCTCAGTCGCGCGCTGGAAGTTTATCGCGTCAGTGGTCAGAGCATGACTGAGCTACGCTTGCGACAATCTGCGCAAAGTACTGAAGCAGCCGCTTCGGGACTGCAACAATTGCCCTATACTGTCGCGAACTTGGCTATCGCCCCGGCAAATCGCCAGGTACTGCACGAGCGTATTAAACAAAGATTCACAAATATGTTGGAACAGGGATTCATCGACGAGGTCGTAGCCCTGCGAGATAGAGGTGACCTGCATTCGGGGATGCCGTCTATACGTGCTGTAGGTTATCGACAAGTCTGGGATTACCTGGATGGCAAGCTGACGCAAGCCGAGATGCAGGAGCGTGGAATCATTGCCACGCGCCAATTGGCAAAGCGCCAGTTCACCTGGCTACGCAGTTGGGCTGATTTACACTGGTTGGACAGCCTCGATTGCGACAATCTGCCGCGCGCCTTGAAATACCTTGGGACCATCTCCATATTGAGCTGAGTCCTTGCAATTGCCGTCTATCCTTGGGGGTGTGACGGCCCCAAGCCATCTGTTTACCTATTTTTTATATTGAATCCTTAAAGGAGTGCGGCACATGTCAAAAGGGCATTCGCTACAAGACCCTTACTTGAATACTTTACGTAAAGAGAAAGTGGGGGTTTCCATCTACCTGGTCAACGGGATCAAACTGCAAGGTACGATCGAGTCTTTCGACCAGTTCGTTATCCTGCTGAAAAACACCGTTAGCCAAATGGTTTACAAACACGCTATCTCTACAGTGGTGCCGGTTCGTCCAATTCGTCTGCCTAGCGCAACCGAATCCGAAGCAGGTGACGCTGAGCCAGGTAACGCCTGATAGGAGTCTCCTTTGTTCTTTGAGCGCCACGGTGGTGGTGAACGGGCAATTCTCGTTCACTTGGATGGTCAGGACCCTGAGGCGCGCGAAGATCCGCAGGAGTTTCAGGAGTTGGCAATTTCGGCTGGCGCCGAGACCGTCGCGTTTTTTAACGTGCCGCGTCATCGGCCAACCGCCAAAACCCTGATCAGCAGCGGCAAGGTCGAAGAGTTACGCGATCTGGTCAGCGCCGAACAGGTCGATCTGGTGATTTTCAATCACATCCTCACGCCCAGTCAGGAACGTAACCTCGAACGTATTTTCGAGTGCCGCGTGATTGACCGCACGGGTTTGATTCTCGATATCTTCGCCCAACGCGCCCGCACCCATGAAGGCAAGCTCCAGGTTGAACTGGCTCAGCTTGAACACATGAGTACGCGGCTGGTTCGTGGCTGGACTCACCTTGAGCGGCAGAAGGGCGGTATCGGTCTGCGCGGCCCGGGTGAAACCCAGCTGGAAACCGACCGGCGCCTGTTGCGGGTTCGCCTGCGGCAGATCAAGGGGCGCCTGGAAAAGGTCCGCAGCCAGCGCGAGCAATCTCGTCGCGGGCGCAAACGTGCTGACATTCCGACGGTTTCACTGGTGGGTTACACCAACGCCGGCAAATCGACGCTGTTCAACTCGGTCACCGATTCCGATGTCTTCGCCGCCGACCAGTTATTCGCTACCCTCGACCCGACCTTGCGCCGACTCGAACTCGACGACCTCGGGCCGATCGTGCTGGCCGACACCGTAGGCTTCATTCGCCACCTGCCGCACAAACTGGTCGAGGCATTTCGGGCTACGCTCGAAGAGTCGAGCAACTCCGACCTGCTGCTGCATGTGATCGATGCTCATGAGCCTGAGCGTATGGCCCAGATTGAACAGGTCATGGTGGTGCTCGGGGAGATCGGGGCACAAGACTTGCCGATCCTTGAGGTATACAACAAACTCGATTTGCTCGAGGGTGTTGAGCCGCAGATCCAGCGCGATGCCGATGGCAAACCGCAGCGGGTCTGGTTATCGGCCAAGGATGGTACCGGTCTTGACCTGCTCAAGCAGGCCGTGGCCGAACTGTTAGGCAGTGATTTGTTTGTTGGCACCTTGCGCTTGCCGCAACGTTTTGCTCGACTGCGTGCGCAGTTTTTCGAACTGGGTGCGGTGCAAAAAGAAGAACACGACGAAGAAGGCATCAGCTTGCTGGCCGTTCGCTTGCCACGGATCGAACTGAATCGACTCGTGAGCCGCGAAGGTCTGCAACCGATGGAATTCATCGAGCAACACACTTTGCAATAAAAGCCTGAGAAAGCGGTTGTGCCGCAGTGACAGGCATTCTGTAGCATTGGTCGGCGCGCCGTGGGTGCGTCTTTGCTTTATCAGATGGAGAGCGCTATGGCTTGGAATGAGCCGGGTGGCAACTCGAATAATCAGGATCCTTGGGGTGGCAAGCGCCGCAATAACGGCGACCGCAAGGGACCACCGGATCTCGACGAGGCCTTCCGAAAGCTGCAGGAAAGCCTGAACGGGTTGTTCGGTGGTGGTAAAAAACGCGGTGACGAGGGCGGTCGCCCGGGCAAGAGTGGCGGCTTCGGCGGCCTGCTCGGCATCGGCCTGGTCGTGCTGGCGGCTGTGTGGCTGTACAGCGCTGTCTACGTGGTCGACGAGCAGGAGCAAGCCGTAGTGCTGCGCTTCGGCAAATATTATGAAACCGTCGGCCCGGGCCTGAACATCTATTTCCCGCCGATCGATCGCAAGTACATGGAAAACGTCACGCGTGAGCGTGCCTATACCAAGCAGGGTCAAATGCTGACTGAAGACGAAAACATCGTCGAAGTGCCGCTGACCGTGCAGTACAAGATCAGCAACCTGCAAGACTTCGTACTGAACGTCGATCAGCCGGAAATCAGCCTGCAACATGCAACCGACAGTGCCTTGCGTCACGTGGTGGGTTCTACCGCCATGGATCAGGTGCTGACCGAAGGTCGTGAGTTGATGGCCAGCGAAATCAAGGAGCGTCTGCAACGCTTCCTCGATACCTACCGCACCGGTATCACCGTCACCCAGGTCAACGTACAGAGCGCAGCTGCACCGCGTGAAGTCCAGGAAGCCTTCGATGACGTGATCCGCGCCCGTGAAGACGAGCAGCGTTCGCGAAACCAGGCTGAAACCTACGCCAACGGTGTCGTGCCGGAAGCCCGTGGTCAGGCCCAGCGCATCCTCGAGGATGCCAACGGTTACCGCGACGAGACCGTCTCTCGCGCCAAGGGTGAGGCCGATCGCTTCACCAAGCTGGTGGCCGAGTATCGCAAGGCCCCTGAAGTCACCCGCCAGCGTCTGTATCTGGACACCATGCAGGAAATCTTCAGCAACACCAGCAAGGTTCTCGTGACCGGCAACAAGGATGGCCAGAACAATCTGCTCTACTTGCCGCTGGACAAGATGATCGACAGTGGTCGCAGCCCCGGCGCTCCGGTGACCGGTGCGGCAGCCAGCAGCAATGAAGTGAATGCGCGTGCGGCAGCTGATCTGCAGCAACAGCAAGCACGTACCAGGGAGAGTCGCTGATGAGCAATAAATCGCTGATCGCCCTTATTATCGGCGTCGTCGTGGCGATCGTTGCCTGGAACTGCTTCTACATCGTGGCTCAGACCGAGCGCGCGGTGATGCTGCAGTTCGGTCGCGTGGTCCAGGCCGATGTTCAGCCGGGCCTGCATGTGAAAGTGCCTTACGTGAACAAGGTGCGCAAATTCGACGCACGCCTGATGACACTGGATGCACCGACACAACGCTTCCTGACGCTGGAAAAGAAAGCCGTAATGGTCGATGCCTACGCCAAGTGGCGCGTGAAAGATGCCGAGCGCTTCTACACCGCGACTTCCGGCCTCAAGCAGATTGCCGACGAGCGTCTTTCCCGTCGTCTGGAATCGGGCCTGCGTGACCAGTTCGGTAAGCGCACCCTGCACGAAGTAGTGTCCGGTGAGCGTGATGCGCTGATGGCTGACATCACCAACTCGCTGAACAAGATGGCGGAAAAAGAGCTGGGCATCGAAGTTGTCGATGTCCGGGTCAAAACCATCGACCTGCCGAAGGAAGTGAACCGCAGCGTGTTCGAACGTATGAGCACCGAGCGTGAGCGTGAAGCTCGCGAGCACCGCGCCAAGGGTAACGAGCTGGCCGAAGGCATTCGTGCCGACGCCGACCGTCAACGCCGCGTGCTGCTGGCTGAAGCCTATCGTGAATCTGAAGAGGTTCGCGGTGACGGTGACGCCCAGGCTGCTGCTATCTACTCCAAGGCATACGGTCAGGATCAGGAGTTCTACGCGTTCTACCGTAGCCTGCGTGCCTACCGTGAAAGCTTCGCGAACAAATCCGACGTCATGGTCCTGGACCCGGGCAGCGACTTCTTCCGTTACCTGGAAAAAGCCAAGCCTTGATACGGCGTTGACCTGAATCATCCCCCGCCTGGCGGCTAAAACCTCGGGCGGGGTGATCCTTTGGGAAAACGTGTGTATGATGCGGCAGCCGGGAAATTCCCGGCTTTTTTGCGTCTGCACGTTTGATTGCTGTTTTTATGCAGGCACTCGAGTTGAATGACTCGACAGGTTTTTCGAGGAAAGTGGTTGGCGAAGCCGGTTTCAGGCTTTTCGCCCCGTTGTCCATGCGCGCGGTTTGTGTGCATGGGCCGATCATTTTCTGCTTCACTCAAGGCTCGCCCAAAGGCTTGTCGCCCGGATCATAGGGGAATGGCGTAATGGCAACGGTAGACCGCTGGCTGCTGCCAGATGGCATCGAAGAAGTACTGCCACCAGAAGCTGCGCGCATCGAAATAGCGCGTCGCCAGGTGTTGGATCTGTTCCAGAGCTGGGGTTACGAGTTTGTCGTGACTCCCCATATCGAGTACCTGGAATCCCTGCTGACTGGTGCGGGCTCAGACCTCGATCTGCGTACCTTCAAGGTCATCGACCCGCAGTCGGGCCGGCAGATGGGGTTCCGTGCCGACATCACGCCGCAAGTGGCGCGCATCGATGCGCATACCCTGCGTCGCGAAGGGCCGAGCCGTCTGTGTTATGCCGGCAGCGTGCTGCATGCTCAACCGCGTGCCTTGTCGTCCTCGCGCAGCCCGATTCAACTGGGCGCCGAGTTGTACGGCGATGCCAGCCCGAGCAGCGACGTGGAAGTCATCAGCCTGATGCTGGCCATGCTGCAACTGGCCGATGTGCCGGATGTGCACATGGACCTCGGCCATGTCGGCATCTATCGTGGCCTGGCCCGCGCCGCCGGTTTGTCCGGCGAAGTCGAGCAACAGTTGTTCGATGCGTTGCAACGTAAAGCCATCGACGAGGTCATTACCTTGACCGAAGGCCTGCCTGCCGATCTGTCGGGCATGCTGCGAGCGCTGGTCGACCTGTGTGGCGGTCGTGAGGTGCTCAGCGCAGCGCGTGAGCGTCTGGCCAATGCGCCGGCACCCGTGCTGGCGGCCCTGGACGATTTGCTGGCAATTGCCGAGCGTCTGTCCACGCGTTTCCCGGAATTACCGCTGTATTTCGACCTGGGCGAGTTGCGCGGCTACCACTACCACACCGGTGTAGTGTTCGCCGTGTTCGTACCGGGGGTTGGCCAGTCCATTGCTCAGGGCGGTCGTTACGACGACATCGGTGCCGACTTCGGTCGTGCCCGTCCGGCAACTGGTTTCTCTACCGATTTGAAAACCCTGGTGACCCTGGGGCGTGCTGAAATCGAGCTACCGTCTGGCGGTATCTGGATGCCTGACAGTACGGATGCAGCACTCTGGCAGCAGGTTTGCCAGTTGCGCAGTGAGGGTCAGCGTGTCGTTCAGGCATTGCCTGGGCAGCTTTTGGCCGCCGCCCGTGAAGCGGACTGCGACCGGCAATTGATTCAGCAGAACGGGCTTTGGCAAGTATTGCCGCTGGCTTCTTGAGTTTTCCTGCCGGCCGCCGCCGGCACCAAGTTTGCGCGAATGAGGACAAGTGTTATGGGTAAGAATGTCGTAGTCCTGGGCACCCAATGGGGTGATGAGGGCAAAGGCAAGATCGTTGATCTGCTGACCGAACATGCTGCCGCCGTAGTGCGCTACCAAGGTGGCCACAACGCTGGTCACACCCTGGTGATCGACGGCGAAAAAACCGTCTTGCACCTGATCCCGTCGGGCGTGCTGCGCGAAGGCGTGCAGTGCCTGATCGGTAACGGCGTGGTGGTTGCACCCGACGCCCTGCTGCGGGAAATCATCAAGCTGGAAGAGAAAGGCGTACCGGTACGCGAGCGCCTGCGTATCAGCCCGTCCTGCCCGCTGATCCTGTCCTACCACGTAGCGTTGGACCAGGCCCGTGAAAAGGCCCGTGGCGAGCTGAAAATCGGTACTACCGGTCGCGGCATCGGCCCGGCTTACGAAGACAAGGTTGCCCGTCGCGGTCTGCGCATCGGTGACCTGTTCCACCGCGAGCGTTTCGCCGCCAAGCTGGGCGAGTTGCTGGATTACCACAACTTCGTACTGGTCAATTACTACAAAGAACCGGCAATCGACTTCCAGAAAACACTCGACGAGTGCATGGAATACGCCGAGCTGCTCAAGCCGATGATGGTCGACGTCACCGCTGAACTGCACGAGCTGCGTCGCGCTGGCAAAGACATCATGTTCGAAGGCGCCCAAGGCTCCCTGCTGGACATCGACCACGGTACTTATCCGTACGTCACCAGCTCCAACACCACCGCGGGCGGCATCGCCACCGGTTCGGGTTTTGGCCCGATGTACCTGGATTACATCCTCGGCATCACCAAGGCTTACACCACTCGTGTGGGTTCGGGTCCGTTCCCGACTGAACTGTTTGACGACGTCGGTGCTTTCCTGGCCAAGCGTGGCCATGAGTTCGGCGCTACTACCGGCCGTGCCCGTCGTTGCGGCTGGTTCGACGCCGTCATCCTGCGTCGCGCCATCGACGTCAACAGCATTTCGGGCCTGTGCCTGACCAAGCTGGACGTGCTGGACGGTCTGGAAACCATCAATATCTGCGTGGGCTACAAGAACCAGGACGGTGCAGTGATCGATGCACCGACTGACGCCGATAGCTACATTGGCCTGGAGCCGGTGTACGAGCAAATGCCAGGCTGGACCGAATCCACCGTCGGTGCCAAAACCCTGGAAGAGCTGCCTCAGGCTGCACGCAACTACATCAAACGCGTCGAAGAGTTGGTCGGTGCGCCGATCGACATTATTTCGACGGGCCCGGACCGCAACGAAACCATCGTTCTGCGTCACCCGTTCGCTTAATAAGTCGTTGATGTAAAACACAAAGGCCCCTTAATTGGGGCCTTTGTCGTTTATGCCCGTCGAACGGCATGACCTTTGCTGCGAACATCTAAAAAGCATCGTTTCTGACGTGCTATCAATTTGATGGCGTCAAAGCAGAGGGATTTTCAGTGTCGGCCGTTCTCTCACTGTTACAAAGCCGTCTCTTGCGGCCCGTGTTCGTTACCCTTGGTATCGCCCTTTTGGTGCAGGTGCTGGTGGCTGTCGCTCTGACCCGGAGCACAGTGACTGCGCTGGAAGCTGATTTGGGTGTGCGACTGGACGCCGACAGCCAAAAGCTCTCTGGTGAACTTGAGCAGGCAGGGCGTGAAGTCACGTCGAGCCTGGATAGCCTGTCCACCAGTACCCGTCAGCGCCTGACGGCCGGGCTGTCTTCGCGTCTGAAGGACGAGCAGGCGCAACTGCGTGCGACGCTGGAGAAGGACCTGAAGGATTCGGCCAACGACATGGCGCAGCTTCTGGCCTCGGTCGCACCCCGCGCCATGTGGGACAGCGACATCCCCACCCTTTCCGAATTCGCTCGCCGTGCCCAGCGCAATCCCAATGTGTTGTTCGTGGTCTACGACGACGCCACGGGCCAGCACCTAACGCGCTACCTCAACCGGGAGAACCCGATCAACAAGGCGCTTCTGGAAAAAGGCCAGGGCGAGCGGGCGCTGGACAAGGTACTGGATGCGGCGAAGAGCGATCCGTCGGTCTACTACCTTGAAGCCTCGATCAATCCCAATGGGGTGGAGATCGGCAAGGTGTTGATGGGCGTCTCGACCGCCTCCGTGGAAACCGATGTGGCGGCGCTGGACAAGCGATTCTCGGCGCTGATCGCCAGCAGTGATCAACTGGTGGGTGACAGCCTCAAAGGCGCGGCGGCTGACAGCGCAGCGGCGATGCGCGGGCGTCTGCAATCGGCGCAGTCTACCGCCACTGAAATGAAAGCCAATACCACCACTGCCGTGCAGGAAGCTGCGGGGACTTTACGCTGGCGCATCGGCATGGGCCTGGCGCTGGTAGGTTTTGGTGTGCTGCTGTTACTGGCGGTGGTGCTGGGTCGTCGAGTGGTCAATCGCTTGAAGCTGCTGATCGCTGCCATGGATGACCTGGCGGCGGGTGAGGGCGATCTGACCAAGCGTGTGCAGATCAACAGCCAGGATGAGATTGGCGACATGGCCTCGGCGGTCAATCGCTTTGTGGATAAGTTGCAGCCGATCGTGCGGGAGGCAGGCGATGTGGCCCAGCGGACCGGCGTGGAAATCGGCGCCATGACCCTGCGCAATGCCGGCGCCGATGCCGCGGCGGGCATGCAGCGCGATGAAGTGGCCGAAAGCTTGCGCGCGTTGTCGCAAATGGCTGATGAAGCCCAGTCTGAAAGTCACGCCATGCAGGCCGCTTTGCAGCAGGTGGTGGGCATTCGTCAGGCCACGGATGAAAACACTCGGACCTCGGCGAAAGTTGGCAGTCTCATTGAGGCATTGGCCGGACAAGTCGACACCGGTGCGAAAGTCATCGAGCGCCTGGCGCAGCAGAGTGAGCAGATTGAAGTGGTGCTGACGGTGATTCACGGGATCGCCGAACAAACCAACTTGCTGGCGTTGAACGCGGCCATTGAGGCGGCGCGTGCCGGCGAGACCGGTCGCGGGTTTGCCGTGGTGGCGGATGAGGTGCGGGCACTGGCGAGCAAGACTCAGAGCTCAACCGGCGACATTCAGGCCCACATCGTTGCGTTGCAGCAAGGCGCGCGAGAGGCTGTTGCGGCAATCGGACAGGCCGGGCGTCAGGCCAGCGAAGGTTTGCTGGTGTTGCGCGACAGTGCGCGGTTGCAGCAGTCGGTGCAGGTGTCGGTCGAGCAGGTGCATGCGGCGATCGGTCTGGCGACACAGGCTGCGGCGCATCAGGCGCAAGGTGCGCAGGCCGTGCGTGGGCGGGTTGAGACCATTCATGCTCAGGCTGAGAAGGCTGCTCAGGCGGTGGTGGAAACCACGGCCAGTGGCAAGGTGCTGGATGGTTTGGCGGCGCAATTGAAGGCGAGCCTGGGGCAGTTCAGGGCTTAAGTTTTGTATTGTTTGTGCGGACGCCATCGCGGGCAAGCCTGCTCCCACAGGTACTTCTGTGAACTCACAATTTTGTGCGTAACAGAAGACACTGTGGGAGCTGGCTTGCCCGCGATAGCGATCTCAGCGGCTCAAATACATTCGGGTCGTTAACAGGTAGACCGGCAATCCCGATACTAATATCAACAGCGCCGCATAAGGCGCCGCCGCTGCAAACTCCACATTCGCGGTATGCGCCCAGACTTCCGTCGCCAACGTATTCAGCCCGGTCGGACTCAGCAACAGCGTCGCCGTCAGCTCCTTCATCGCATCCAGAAACACTAATGCAAACGCGGCCCCCAAGGCAGGGAAGATGATCGGCAGCGTTACTCGACAAAACGCGCTGAAGGACGACGCTCCCAGCGTGCGTGCGGCCTCTTCCAGTTGCGGTGCTGCCTTGTTCAGCGCCGTACGAATCGGTGCCTGCGCCAGCGGCAGAAACAACAGCGCATAAGCAATCAGCAGCAGCGCGGAGGTCTGGTACAGCACCGGCACATAATGCAGGGCGAAATACACCAGAGTCAGCGCAATCACCAATCCCGGTAGCGCATGCAGCAGATACGGCAGGCGCTCGGCCCAGATTGCCAGTCGGCCTTTATGGCGCACCACCAACAATCCCACCGGTACCGCCAGCACCAGGCACAGCGCCGCACCACCGAGAGACAGCGCCAGAGACGACAACAACGCCTCGCTGATCGCGGCGACCGGGAACGCCGCCGACGAACCCACCATCAGCCAGTACGCCAGCATCCCCAGCGGAATGCCGCTGCCGATGATCGCCAGCAGCAGGCAGTAAAGCTGTCCGACAGTCGTCCATGGCCCCAGGCGAACCTGTTCCGCATGCCGCGCCGCGCCTTGACCGGTACGCACATGTCGGCCCTTGCCGCGCACGCGTAGCTCCAGCCATAGCAGCACCAGGCACAGCATCAGCAGTACCGCCGAGAGCATCGCTGCGTTAGCGTTGCTGAATTCCAGCTCGAACTGTTGGTAGATCGCTGTCGTGAAAGTCTGCAGCCCGATGATCGACAGCGCGCCGAACTCCACCAGCATGTGCAGCGCAATCAGCAGCGAACCGGCCAGCAGTGACGGCCAGAGCAAAGGCAGGGTGATTTTAAAGAACACGCCCCAGCGATTCTGCCCCAGGGTTCGTGCGGACTCCTCCAGGGACGGATCGAGATTGCGCAGGGTTGCCGCCACTGGCAGAAAAATCAGCGGGTATTTGGACAGGGTCATCACCAGAATCGCGCCGCCTAGCCCTTCGAAGTGAGCGCTCAGGGAGACCCAGGTGAAGCTGCTGACAAATGCCGGCACCGCGAACGGCAGGCACAGGATCACGCCCCATAGCCGTCGACCTGGCAGAGTGCTGCGTTCCAGCAACCAGGCGAGCGACAGGCCAATCACGCCGCAGGCCAGCGTGACGCCCACCATCAGCGCCAGCGTATTACGCAGCAGGCCAAGCACGTAAGGGCGCCACAACAGATGCAGCGCCTCGGCCCAGCCTGCTTGCCAGGTTTTGAGGCCGACATAAGCCAGTGGCAACAGGCTGAGCACCACCAGCAGCAAAACCGGCAGCAACAACCAGATCGACGGCCGCTTGCGCCGTGGCACGTAGCCCCCACGCAAGGCGGGGGCAGATAACGATGCGCTCATCAGTTCAGGCCAACGTCACGTTCCAGGTCCAGGGCTTCTTCGGCGTTGCCGAGATCGGCGGGCGTGACGTTCGGTGCTTGCAGTTCGCTGAACGGCTTGAGGCCGCGATCCGATTCCATGCCTTTGTGCAGCGGGTATTCGGCGGTGGTCTGGGTGATCACGCGCTGACCTTCTTCGCTGGCCATGTAGGCGAGGAATTGCTGGGCTTCTTTTGGATGTTTGCTGGATTTCAGTACAGCGGCGCTGGAAACAGTGATCAACCCACCGACGTCGCCGCCGGTAAAGTAATGCAGTTTCGAATCGAGCTGGCCTTTTTCACGCTGCAAGGCGAACCAGTAGTAATTGTTCACCAGTACGGTGGCGACTTCGCCGTTTTCCACAGCCTTCAGCGCGACCATGTTGTTGCTGTAGGTCTTGCCGAATGCACGCAGGCCGGTGAGCCATTCTTCGGCGGCGTCCATGCCGTGGACTTTAATGATCGCCACGGCCTGTTCCTGGAATGCGCCGCTGGTGGGCACGAAGCCGACTTTGCCTTGCCATTTCGGATCGGAGAACTCCATTACCGACTTGGGCAGGTCTTTTTCATCGATCAACTTGGGATTGAACGCAACCACGCGGACTCGCGCAGTGATACCGATCCAGGTGCCGTTGCCGGCGACGTAGTCCTTTGGCAGAACGGCGAGGGTGGCGGCGTCGGTTTTCGCCAGCAGGCCTTGTTCGCCGAGTTTGTTAAGTGGTGGGGATTCTTCGGTGTAGAGCACGTCGGCGGGGGAGCGATCACCTTCTTCGACGATCTGGCTGGCGAGCTGGTTGCTGCTGCCCTTGCGCACATTGACGTGAATCCCGGTCTTGGCTTCGAAGGCTTTGGCGACGGCATCGCCGACTTCCTTGTGTTGGCCGTTATAGAGTGTCAGGGAAACCGGATCGGCGGCTTGGGTGAGGGGAGTGGCGAGTGTCAGGCCGAGCAGGGTGATGGTCAGGCCGCGGCGCAGGGTATTTCGAAACATCATTCGCAGGGTTCCTCGCTGTCGCATTGCAAAAACTTGTAACAATGATAAACGATATTGTTTCTCATGTGCGTCTTGCGGGTCTGAGGAGTGTTTGCTAGAAGGGCGGGGGCGAGTTTTTGTGGCGAGGGAGCTTGCTCCCGCTCGGCTGCGAAGCAGTCGTAAACCCTGAGAGTGCGGTGTAACTGTTGGAATGATGAGGAGCGCTTCGCACTCCAGCGGGAGCAAGCTCCCTCGCCACAGGGAAGTATTGGCTTGGGGTTTTCGAAAGCCAGAAACGCAAAAACCCGCTTTCGCGGGTTTCTGTGAAATTCAAGATCGTGACCTTGAATTTGAATTGGTGCCCAGAAGAAGACTCGAACTTCCACGACCTTGCGGTCACCAGCACCTGAAGCTGGCGTGTCTACCAATTTCACCATCTGGGCATAATCTTCAGCGTTGCCGCTGTTGATGTGGCGCACTATACGGAGAGCATTTTGATCTGTAAACCCCTGATTTAATTTTAATAAACCGGAAGCCTTAAATGCAAAAACCCGCTTTCGCGGGTTTTTGTGTGAGCCTTGAAATTGTTCTAATCTCAAGCTCGAAATTGGTGCCCAGAAGAAGACTCGAACTTCCACGACCTTGCGGTCACCAGCACCTGAAGCTGGCGTGTCTACCAATTTCACCATCTGGGCAGTATCGGCAGCGCGTGTGCGTCGTCGATGGCGCGCACTATACGGAGCGTCTTTTTAACTGTAAACCCCCGGCATCGAAAAAACCTGGAAAATTTCTCCAGTGGTATTCAAATCAGCTTTGCGATGTCGATAAAGGGCTTTAGATGGGCTGTCATAGCCTGAAATTTCCCGTTTCATTACGCCTATGCCAAACTAACCCGCATATAGACAAGGTGAAAACTCTCTAATGGCCGATTGGCAGTCCCTCGATCCCGAGGCCGCTCGTGAAGCGGAAAAATATGAAAACCCTATTCCTAGCCGCGAACTGATCCTTCAGCATCTTGCTGATCGAGGTTCGCCTGCTAACCGCGAGCAGCTGGTCGAAGAGTTTGGTCTGACCACAGAAGACCAGATCGAAGCCCTGCGTCGCCGCCTGCGCGCCATGGAGCGCGACGCTCAACTCATCTATACCCGTCGCGGCACTTATGCGCCGGTGGACAAGCTCGACCTGATCCTGGGCCGCATCAGCGGTCACCGTGACGGCTTCGGCTTTCTGGTCCCGGACGACGGCAGTGACGACCTGTTCATGAGCCCGGCGCAAATGCGTCTGGTGTTCGATGGCGACCGTGCCTTGGCGCGTGTTTCCGGCCTCGACCGTCGCGGTCGCCGTGAAGGCATGATCGTCGAAGTGGTGTCCCGTGCCCACGAGACCATTGTCGGTCGTTACTTCGAAGAGGGCGGTATCGGTTTCGTCGTCGCGGACAATCCGAAGATCCAGCAAGAAGTGCTGGTGACGCCGGGCCGCAACGCCAATGCCCAGATCGGCCAGTTCGTCGAAGTGAAAATCACCCACTGGCCGACGCCACGCTTCCAGCCGCAAGGCGACGTGGTCGAAGTCGTGGGTAACTACATGGCGCCGGGCATGGAAATCGATGTCGCCCTGCGCACCTACGATATTCCTCACGTCTGGCCTGAAGCGGTGCTCAAGGAAGCCGCCAAGCTCAAGCCTGAAGTCGAAGAGAAAGACAAAGAGAAGCGCATCGACCTGCGTCACCTGCCGTTCGTGACCATCGACGGCGAAGATGCGCGCGACTTCGATGACGCGGTCTACTGCGAAGCCAAACCGGGCAAGCTGCGCCTGTTCTCCGGTGGCTGGAAGTTGTACGTGGCGATTGCCGACGTTTCCAGCTACGTGAAAATCGGTTCGGCGCTGGATAACGAATCCCAGGTTCGTGGCAACTCGGTGTACTTTCCCGAGCGCGTCGTGCCAATGCTGCCTGAGCAGCTGTCCAACGGCCTGTGCTCGCTGAACCCGCACGTCGATCGCCTGGCCATGGTCTGCGAGATGACCATCTCCAAATCCGGCGAAATGACCGACTACTGCTTCTACGAAGCGGTGATTCACTCCCACGCCCGCCTGACCTATAACAAGGTCAGTGCCATGCTGGAGACACCGAAAGCTACCGAAGCGCGTCAGCTCCGTGGTGAGTACACCGACGTCCTGCCGCACCTCAAGCAGCTGTATGCGCTGTACAAGGTTCTGCTGGCGGCCCGTCACGTGCGTGGCGCGATTGATTTCGAAACGCAGGAAACCCGGATCATCTTCGGCTCTGAGCGCAAGATCGCCGAAATCCGTCCGACCGTTCGCAATGACGCCCACAAGCTGATCGAGGAATGCATGCTGGCGGCCAACGTGGCCACTGCCGAATTCCTGAAGAAGCACGAAATCCCTGCGCTGTATCGCGTTCACGACGGCCCGCCACCGGAGCGTCTGGAAAAACTGCGCGCCTTCCTTGGCGAGCTCGGCCTGTCCCTGCACAAAGGCAAGGATGGTCCGTCGCCGAAGGATTACCAGGCTTTGCTGGCAGGCATCAAGGACCGTCCGGATTTCCACCTGATCCAGACCGTCATGCTGCGTTCGTTGAGCCAAGCGGTGTACAGCGCCGATAACCAGGGCCACTTCGGCCTGAATTACGAAGCCTATACCCACTTCACTTCGCCGATTCGCCGCTACCCGGACTTGCTCACGCACCGGGCGATCCGCAGCGTTATTCATTCGAAAATGGACACCCCGCACGTTCGCCGTGCCGGCGCGATGACCATTCCGAAAGCACGCATCTACCCGTACGACGAAGCGATCCTGGAGCAGCTCGGCGAGCAATGCTCGATGAGCGAACGCCGGGCCGACGAAGCGACCCGCGATGTCGTGAACTGGCTCAAGTGCGAGTTCATGAAAGATCGTGTGGGCGAGTCGTTCCCGGGGGTGATCACTGCCGTGACCGGTTTCGGTCTGTTCGTCGAACTGACCGATATTTACGTCGAGGGCCTGGTGCACGTCACCGCGCTGCCGGGCGATTACTACCACTTCGATCCTGTACACCACCGCCTCGCCGGTGAGCGTACCGGTCGCAGCTTCCGCCTTGGCGACACCGTTGAAGTTCGCGTCATGCGCGTCGACCTCGACGAGCGCAAGATCGACTTCGAGATGGCTGAAAAAACCATCAGCGCGCCAATCGGCCGCAAGAAGCGTGGCACTGAAACCGCTGCTCCGGCTGCCCCTTCTACAAAAACAGCCGCAGAACCGGCACCGGCGAAAACCGGCCGTCGTCCTGCCAAGGAAAAGGCTGTCGAAGCCTATCGCCCGAGCGATGCCGCGGCAAAAAATGCCGAGTTGCGCAAAAGTCGTGAATTGAAACAGGCGTTGCTGTCTGAAGCGAAAAGCGGCGGTAAAGCGGCGTCTGGGGGAAAGACCGGGCGGTCGGCGCCTGACAAGGCCTCCGGCGGCAAGCCAGCGAAACCGAGCAAACACCGTAAAGGCCCGCCAAAAGCGGGTTCCGCTCCAGCCGCCAGAAGCGGCGGGGCGCGCAAACCTAAGGCCAAGTCATGAGTCAGTTGGAAAAGATCTATGGCGTGCACGCTGTAGAAGCGTTGCTGCGTCACCACCCAAAACGCGTCAAGCAGATCTGGCTGGCCGAAGGCCGCAGTGATCCGCGGGTGCAGACGCTGATCGAACTCGCTGCCGAAAATCGCGTATCGGTCGGTCAGGCTGAGCGTCGTGAGCTGGATGCGTGGGTAGATGGCGTGCATCAGGGCGTGGTCGCGGACGTGAGTCCGAGTCAGGTCTGGGGCGAAGCGATGCTTGACGAATTGCTCGATCGTACCGAAGGCGCGCCGCTGTTGCTGGTGCTCGACGGCGTGACCGATCCGCACAACCTCGGTGCTTGCCTGCGTTCTGCCGATGCGGCGGGCGCGCTGGCGGTGATCGTGCCGAAGGACAAGTCAGCCACGCTGACCCCAACGGTGCGTAAAGTGGCTTGCGGCGCGGCAGAAGTGATTCCGTTGGTGGCGGTGACCAACCTGGCGCGCACCCTGGAAAAACTCAAGCAGCGTGGCTTGTGGGTCGTCGGTACGGCGGGCGAGGCTGAGCAGGATCTGTATCAGCAAGACCTGACCGGCCCGACCATCCTGATCATGGGCGCGGAAGGCAGCGGAATGCGCCGCCTGACTCGCGATCTTTGCGATTACCTGGTGCGTCTGCCAATGGCGGGCAGTGTCAGCAGTCTCAACGTGTCCGTGGCGACTGGCGTGTGCCTGTTCGAGGCCCTGCGCCAGCGTGGCGCCAAGGCCAAGGTTGCTGCCAAGAAGTCCTGATTCAGCGGTAAACCTCTCCTGTGGGAGCTAGCCTGCTAGCGATGGCGGAGTAGCATTCAGCATCAATGTTGAATGTTATTTCCTCATCGCTAGCAGGCTAGCTCCCACAGTGGTTTGTGTTTTGGGCAAATAATCGTGGTTGTTCAAATAATCACCAATTGCCTTGCGCCTCTCTTGTCCCTTCTCTACAATTGCGCCCCTTGCTGTGACGGCAGGCACGCATGTGTCTATCGCAAGCAAGTCCATAAGTGTCATTCACTCCTTGTCTGACCGCTTTTGAGCGGCAGGCTACAACCCGTAAGGAGCATTCATGCGTCATTACGAAATCATCTTTTTGGTCCACCCGGATCAAAGCGAGCAAGTCGGCGGCATGGTTGAGCGTTACACCAAGCTGATCGAAGAAGACGGCGGCAAAATCCACCGTCTGGAAGATTGGGGCCGTCGTCAACTGGCCTACGCAATCAACAATGTTCACAAGGCTCACTACGTGATGCTGAACGTTGAGTGCACTGGCAAGGCCCTGGCCGAGCTGGAAGACAACTTCCGCTACAACGATGCAGTGATCCGTAACCTGGTCATCCGTCGCGAAGAAGCCGTTACCGGCCAATCCGAGATGCTCAAGGCTGAAGAAAACCGCAGTGAGCGCCGTGAGCGTCGCGACCGTCCTGAGCACTCCGACGCCGAAGGCGTTGATGGTGATGACAGCGACGCCAGCGATAACGCTGACGAGTAATCCACGGACCTTTTGAGGAGCCTATTACATGGCACGTTTCTTCCGTCGTCGTAAATTCTGCCGCTTCACCGCTGAAGACGTGAAAGAGATCGATTACAAAGATCTCAACACTCTGAAAGCTTACGTATCCGAGACCGGCAAAATCGTTCCAAGCCGCATCACCGGTACCAAAGCTCGTTATCAGCGTCAGCTGGCCACCGCTATCAAGCGCGCCCGCTTCCTGGCCCTGCTGGCCTACACCGACAGCCACGGCCGCTGAGACCGGGCAGTCGACACGTAGCAAAGGATTGAATGCATGCGCGCCTTAGCTGAGTTCATCATGCGCGGCCGTATGCAGGCCACTCTGGTAGTGGCCGGATGCGCAACGTTGCCGTTGTTGTATTGGTTGGGTGCTGCCGCCGGATGCCTTGTGCTCCTGCGGCGCGGATTGAAGGACGCCTTGGGCGTTCTTGCTCTGGGACTGCTGCCGGCGTTGATCTGGTGGCTTTACTCCGACGACCCACGGGCACTTCTGGTGCTGCTGGGGTCTTCGAGCCTTGCGTTGGTTTTGCGCGCAAGCGAGTCCTGGAACCGCGTGCTGCTGGTCAGCATAGCGATGGGGTTGGTGTTTTCAGTGGTGCTGGGGGCGGCTTTTGCGCCCCAGATCGAGATGCTGGCGCAGGCTTTGATAAAAGTCATGCCGTCGCTACTCGGTGATGTCTATCAGCAATTGTCGGTAGACGAGCAAGCGCGTTTCGCGTCCCTGATTGCACCGGTCCTGACCGGCCTGATTGCGGCCTTGTTGCAAATCGTCAGTGTGCTGAGCCTGATTGTCGGGCGCTACTGGCAGGCGTTGTTGTACAACCCGGGTGGTTTTGGTCGCGAGTTTCGCGCCATCCGAATCCCGCTTTTGCCGGCGATGTTGCTGCTGGTGTTGATGCTTCTGGGGCCTAACTTAGGCTCGCAGATGGCCATGTTGACACCGTTGTGCAGCGTACCGCTGGTGTTCGCCGGGCTGGCCCTGATTCACGGGCTGGTGGCGCAAAAGCGACTGGCCAAATTCTGGCTGGTGGGGTTGTACGTCACGCTGTTGCTGTTCATGCAACTGATCTATCCGTTGCTGGTGGTCTTGGCCATCGTCGACAGCCTGATTGATTTTCGCGGTCGTTCGGCACCGAAAGATGCCGATAACGCGAACGGTGAAGGTTAAAAGTTAAGAGGATTTTCACATGCAACTGATCCTTCTGGAAAAAGTCACCAACCTGGGCAACCTGGGTGACAAAGTGAACGTTAAGGCTGGTTACGGTCGTAACTACCTGCTGCCTTACGGCAAAGCTACCGCTGCGACCGCTGCCAACCTGGCTGCGTTCGAAGAGCGTCGCGCTGAGCTGGAAAAAGCCGCAGCAGACCGTAAAACTTCGGCTGAAAGCCGTGCCGCCCAACTGGCTGAGCTGGAAGTGACTATCACTGCCACCGCTGGTGACGAAGGCAAGCTGTTCGGTTCGATCGGCACCCACGACATCGCTGATGCACTGACCGCCTCTGGCGTTGAAGTTGCAAAAAGCGAAGTTCGTCTGCCGAACGGCACCATCCGCAACGTAGGCGAATTCGACGTAGCCGTGCACCTGCACGCCGAAGTTGAAGCCACCGTACGCGTTGTCGTGGTAGCAGCTTAAGCAGCACTTGTCGGCTGGCACCCTCGGGTGCTTGCCGGTAACATCGGGCACGATCCTGTTTACAGGTCGTGCCCTTTGTCTTTCTGCGGTTCCTGATTTTCTACAAACTAATTCCAAGTGGCCATGAACGATATTTCCGCTCCCGAGCAATACGATCTGCAAACCGCTGCCCTGAAGGTGCCGCCGCATTCCATCGAGGCCGAACAGGCTGTGCTCGGTGGTTTGATGCTGGACAACAACGCCTGGGAACGCGTGTTGGATCAAGTCTCCGACGGCGATTTCTATCGGCATGACCACCGTTTGATCTTCCGCGCGATCGCCAAGCTCGCCGACCAGAACTCCCCCATCGACGTCGTGACCCTCGCCGAGCAATTGGACAAGGAAGGTCAGACCTCGCAAGTCGGTGGTCTCGGCTACCTGGGTGAGTTGGCGAAAAACACGCCGTCCGTCGCCAACATCAAGGCCTATGCCCAGATCGTTCGTGCGCGGGCGACCTTACGGCAACTGATCGGCATCGCAACCGAAATTGCCGACAGCGCTTTCAACCCGGAAGGCCGAACGGCTGAAGAGATTCTCGACGAAGCTGAGCGGCAGATCTTCCAGATCGCCGAGGCCCGGCCAAAAACCGGCGGCCCGGTGAGCGTGAATGATCTGCTGACCAAGGCTATCGACCGCATCGATACCTTGTTCAATACCGACAACGCCATCACTGGCCTGTCCACCGGATACACCGACCTCGACGAGAAGACCAGCGGCTTGCAGCCTTCCGACCTGATCATCGTCGCCGGCCGTCCGTCCATGGGTAAAACCACCTTTGCGATGAACCTGGTGGAAAACGCCGTGTTGCGCAGCGACAAGTGCGTACTGGTTTACTCGCTGGAGATGCCAGGCGAATCGCTGATCATGCGTATGCTTTCGTCCCTTGGGCGTATCGACCAGACCAAGGTCCGGGCCGGTCGCCTGGACGACGACGATTGGCCGCGCCTGACCTCGGCGGTCAACTTGCTGAACGATCGCAAGCTGTTCATCGACGACACGGCTGGTATCAGCCCCTCGGAGATGCGCGCGCGGACTCGGCGTCTGGTGCGTGAGCACGGCGACATCGCCCTGATCATGATCGACTACCTGCAGTTGATGCAGATTCCAGGTTCCGGCGGCGACAACCGGACCAACGAGATTTCCGAGATCTCCCGTTCCTTGAAAGCCCTCGCCAAGGAATTCAACTGCCCGGTGGTGGCGCTGTCCCAGCTCAACCGCTCCCTGGAGCAACGACCGAACAAACGCCCGATCAACTCCGACCTCCGGGAATCCGGAGCGATCGAGCAGGATGCTGACGTGATCATGTTCGTGTACCGGGATGAGGTGTACCACCCGGAAACCGAGCATAAAGGCATCGCCGAGATCATCATCGGCAAACAGCGGAACGGCCCGATCGGCACGTCACGACTGGCGTTCATCGGTAAGTACACCCGCTTCGAAAACCTGGCGCCGGGCAGCTACAATTTCGACGACGAATAAGTTGTGTTGCGCCTGAGAGGGCCCCATCGCGGGCAAGCCCGCTCCCACAGGGATCACACCGAACCTGTGGGAGCGGGCTTGCCCGCGATGGGGTCGCCGCAATTTCCGACCATAGCCGTCGGAATTGATCAAATTTTGTGCTATATTCCGCGCCCGCGAAATTCAATGAAAGCCAACACCGGTTATCGACATGCAAGCAGCCAAGCCGTTATTTGACTATCCCAAGTACTGGGCCGAATGTTTCGGGCCAGCGCCATTCCTGCCGATGAGCAGGGAGGAGATGGATCAGCTTGGCTGGGATTCCTGCGACATCATCATCGTCACCGGTGATGCCTACGTCGACCACCCGTCGTTCGGCATGGCAATCATCGGCCGGCTGCTGGAGGCCCAGGGCTTCCGCGTCGGGATCATTGCGCAGCCGAACTGGCAGTCCAAAGACGACTTCATGAAGCTCGGCGAGCCAAACCTGTTCTTCGGCGTCGCGGCCGGCAACATGGACTCGATGATCAACCGCTACACCGCCGACAAGAAAATCCGTTCCGACGACGCCTACACCCCCGGTGGCCTGGCGGGCAAACGTCCGGACCGCGCGAGCCTGGTTTACAGCCAGCGCTGCAAGGAAGCCTACAGGCACGTGCCGATCGTGCTCGGTGGCATCGAAGCCTCCCTGCGCCGCATCGCCCACTACGATTACTGGCAGGACCGGGTGCGCAACTCGATCCTGATCGACGCTTGCGCCGACATCCTGCTCTACGGCAACGCCGAGCGTGCGATTGTCGAAGTCGCCCAGCGTCTGTCGTTCGGTCACAAGATCGAAGACATCACCGATGTGCGCGGCACCGCGTTCATTCGTCGTGACACGCCAAAAGACTGGTTCGAGATCGACTCCACGCGCATTGACCGTCCGGGCAAGGTCGACAAGATCATCAACCCGTACGTGAACACCCAAGACACCCAGGCTTGTGCCATCGAGCAGGAAAAGGGGCCGGTTGAAGACCCGAACGAAGCGAAGGTCGTGCAATTGCTGCCGAACCCGCGCCTTACCCGCGAGAAAACGGTCATCCGTTTGCCGTCGATGGAAAAAGTCCGTGGCGACTCGGTGCTCTACGCCCACGCCAACCGCGTGCTTCACTTGGAAACCAACCCGGGCAACGCCCGTGCACTGGTGCAGAAGCATGGCGAAGTGGACGTCTGGTTCAACCCGCCTCCGATTCCGATGACCACCGAAGAAATGGACTACGTGTTCGGCATGCCTTACGCACGGGTTCCGCACCCGGCGTATGGCAAGGAAAAGATTCCTGCCTACGACATGATCCGCTTCTCGGTGAACATCATGCGCGGCTGCTTCGGTGGCTGTACGTTCTGCTCGATCACCGAGCACGAAGGCCGGATCATCCAGAACCGTTCCGAAGAATCGATCATTCGCGAAATCGAAGAGATCCGCGACAAGGTGCCAGGCTTCACCGGGGTGATTTCCGACCTCGGCGGCCCGACCGCGAACATGTACCGCATCGCCTGCAAGAGCCCGGTCATCGAATCCGCGTGCCGCAAGCCGTCCTGCGTGTTCCCGGGCATCTGTGAAAACCTCAACACCGATCACTCGTCGCTGATCCAGCTCTATCGCAGCGCCCGTGCCTTGCCGGGTGTGAAGAAGATCCTGATCGCATCCGGCCTGCGTTACGACCTCGCGGTCGAGTCGCCGGAATACGTCAAGGAACTGGTAACTCACCACGTCGGTGGTTACCTGAAGATCGCCCCGGAACACACCGAGGAAGGTCCGCTCAACCAGATGATGAAACCGGGCATCGGCAGCTATGACAAGTTCAAGCGCATGTTCGAGAAGTACACCAAGGAAGCCGGGAAAGAGCAGTACCTGATTCCGTACTTCATCGCCGCTCACCCGGGCACCACCGACGAAGACATGATGAACCTGGCCCTGTGGCTCAAGGGCAACGGTTTCCGTGCTGATCAGGTGCAGGCGTTCTACCCGTCGCCGATGGCTACCGCTACCGCGATGTACCATTCGGGCAAGAACCCGTTGCGCAAGGTCACTTACAAGAGTGACGGCGTGACCATCGTCAAGAGCGAAGAACAGCGTCGCCTGCACAAGGCGTTCTTGCGTTATCACGACCCGAAAGGCTGGCCGATGCTGCGCGAAGCGTTGACCCGCATGGGCCGCGCCGACCTGATCGGGCCGGGCAAGAACCAGTTGATCCCGCTGCATCAGCCGGCGACCGACAGCTACCAGAGCGCCCGTCGCAAGAACTCGACACCGGCCGGCAGCCATAAAGTGGCAGGGGAAAAGACCACCAAGATCCTGACCCAGCACACCGGCCTGCCACCGCGTGCCAGTGATGGCGGTAACCCGTGGGACAAGCGTGAACAGGCCAAGGCTGCGGCATTCGCCCGCAACCAGCAGGCGGCCAAGGAGCGCAAGGACGCGGCCAAAGGCAAGGGGCCTAAACCGGCCCGCAAGCCAGTCGTGCCGCGTTAATCTGCGTGCCAAATCGCAAAACGCCAGCCTCAGTGCTGGCGTTTTGTTTTCTAGCGAGTGTGCGGCCTGTTTGCTAAGGTGACGCGCACTTCAATGGCTGCCCGGGAAACTGATTTCCCTATACGACGCCAAACCCTGTGGGAGCCGGGCTTGCTCGCGATGATGGCGGCACAGGCAATAAAGATCTCTCCCCCCCCGATCTTCAAGGACGATTCACATGAGCAACCCCTTACCGGGCATCGGCATGGATTACAGCCCCTCCCGGTTCATGGCCCGCCAACGCATCGAAAGCCTGATCAACTTGCCACGCCTGTTCGCCGCCATCGACGCCGACCCCGGAATCGTCGGCGCGGGCGTGGTGTACGTCGACGCCGAGTTCAACGTAGTGACCCTGCGCGAGTTCAAGCCGATTTGCAGCATCAAGCCCAAGCGAATCATTTTGCGCGAGGCGCAGAAGTACATTGCGCCGGCTCAATTCGCTGATCAGGTGCAGAACAATCCGCGGGAATCGCGATTGGTAGCAGAGGCAGTGAATACCACACTGTCGTGCGCCGGGGCGGTGATCAGTTGGGCTGTCATTGCCAGCGGAACGATCCTGGTTCCGTTCAGCGCGGGTGCGAGTTCGGTCGTTGTAGCTATTGCTTATACCGCCGCCGGTGCAAGCAGTCTTCAGTGCCTCAATGGCATCGCACGAACCACCCTTGAAGTGGCCAAACCTGAAGTGAACGATTGGCTGGACAGCGAGGCGTGGTACCAGAATGCATCTATCGGGTTGGATGCCGCTTCACTGGTGGGTGTTGGGGCATCTGCTCTGACCACCATCAAACTGGTCAGGGTCACCAAAGCTACTACTGGGAAAAGCCTGCGCGATGTACTTCGTGGGCTGAACAGGCAGGAACGGGCGAAGCTGACCAAGGAACTTCTGAGCATCAATGATCCAAGGTTGACATCGAAAATGTTGAAATTGAAGCAATTGGCGGGAGAACTGCCTAAGCGCTTCACGCCAACTCAACTCAAGCATGGCACGGTTACCCAGATCAAAGATTCGTTAGGGGCTGCGATCGGCCTTACTGGAAGTGCGTTGTCAGGCAATGTCAAAACTGTTGCGATCGGCCTGTATGAGGAGATCGACGAGTGAGCGAACAACTAACACTCAAGGCATTTTTCAGACGTTACTTTCTGGCATTTCTTGGCGGGATTTTTGCCGCCTACTTTTCACTCGCCTTTGCAGTTGCACTGTCGTTCGTCACCTATTTCCAGAATGCGCCGCTTGCTGACAGCGGGTTGCACATTTTTCTGGCAGGCGCAGCACTGACGCTTCTGGTTGTTCATAGCAATTTCATGATTGTGCGTGGAAGGCCGTGGTGGGTGTGGGTGGTGGTCGGGGTTTTGGTGGCATGCCTGCTGTTCGTATTGCCGATGATCTATTACGCCCCCCCCAGAGCCATTTATGTGTTGGCCTTGCTGTCCCCTTTACTGGGGCTGCTTTTTCTCAATAGCAACGGACAACGAGAAATGCGAAGCAAGCTGGTGGATATTCGCCATGAGCGAGAGCGCATGAAACAGAGCTTCAAGGCATCGCGCCGCCGTTAAGTCGACTCGCCCATCGATCCGCCACATTTATGTGCGCCCCTGTGCACACGAAAGCGAGCAATGCGCGCTTTTAGTGCTCTACTGCCTTGAGTAACCGAAGAAAGGGTCAGACCTGCCGGTATGGCATAAGTCTTGCGCCGCTTTCGATAACGTCCAGGCTCGCAGGAGGCACGCCGTGTCGATTCATGTCGCATTGCATCACGTCACGCATTACCGCTACGACCGCGCCGTCGAGCTCGGTCCGCAGATCGTTCGCCTGCGCCCGGCTGCCCACAGCCGCACGCGGATACTGTCCTATGCGCTGAAAGTCTCGCCCGAGCAGCATTTCATCAACTGGCAGCAGGATCCCCAGGGCAACTACCTGGCGCGGTTGGTGTTCCCGGAGAAAACCGATGAGCTGCGGATCGAGGTCGACTTGCTGGCGGAGATGGCGGTCTTCAATCCGTTCGACTTCTTCCTCGAGCCCTACGCCGAAAAGATCCCATTCGCCTACGCCGCGGATGAGCGCAAAGAGCTGGCGCCGTACCTGGAAACCTTGCCCCTGACGCCGAAATTCAAGGCCTATCTGGATGGCATCGATCGCACGCCGCTACCCAGCGTGGATTTCCTGGTTGCGCTCAACCAGCGCCTCAGCGAAGACATCGGCTACCTGATTCGCATGGAGCCAGGCGTACAGACCCCGGAATACACCATCGAGCATGCCTCCGGTTCCTGTCGCGACTCCGCGTGGTTGCTGGTGCAATTGCTGCGCAACCTCGGCCTGGCGGCGCGTTTCGTGTCCGGTTACCTGATTCAGTTGACCGCCGATGTCAAAAGCCTCGACGGCCCCTCGGGCACCGAAGTGGACTTCACTGACCTGCACGCCTGGTGCGAGGTCTATTTGCCTGGTGCTGGCTGGATCGGCCTGGACGCAACCTCTGGGTTGTTTGCCGGTGAAGGGCACATTCCGTTGGCGTGTAGTCCTGATCCGTCCTCTGCGGCACCGATCAGTGGCTTGGTGGAACCGTGCGAGTGCGAATTTACCCACGAGATGTCCGTGGAACGGATTTGGGAAGCACCGCGGGTAACAAAACCCTACACCGAAGATCAATGGCTGGCGATTCAGGCATTGGGCCGGCAGATCGATGCCGACCTGCTCGAGGGCGATGTGCGCCTGACCATGGGCGGCGAGCCGACGTTCGTTTCCATCGATGATCCGGACGGTGCCGAATGGAATACCGCCGCGCTCGGCCCGAATAAACGTCGCCTGTCCGCCGAACTGTTCCAGCGCATGCGCAAGCATTACGCGCCCAAAGGCCTGGTGCATTTCGGTCAGGGCAAGTGGTACCCGGGCGAGCAACTGCCACGCTGGTCGCTGAACTGCTACTGGCGCCGCGATGGCGTACCGATCTGGCACAACAGCGCGTTGATCGCCGATGAGCAGGAAGACTATGGCGCCGATGGCGAGTTGGCCGGGCGTTTTCTGGCGAGTGTCGCCGAACGCTTGAAAATTCCGACACGCTTTGTGTTCCCAGCCTACGAAGACAATTTCTATTACCTCTGGCGCGAAGGCGCTTTGCCGCAGAACGTCAGCGCCGAAGACTCACGGCTGGAAGAACCTTTGGAGCGGGCGCGCCTGCGCAAAGTCTTCAGTCAGGGCCTGGACAAGGTTATCGGTCAGGTCCTGCCGCTGGCGCGCACCGCCAAGGGCGATCAGTGGCAGAGCGGTCGCTGGTATCTGCGGGAAGAGCATTGCCGATTGGTGCCGGGGGATTCGCCGCTGGGGTATCGCTTGCCACTCGGTTCGCAGCCCTGGGTGAAGGCAGCGGAGTATCCGTTCATTCACCCTGTCGACCCGAATCAGGATTTCCCTGAGCTGCCGGGCACCGACCAGCTACAGAATCACGCTCAACCGCAAACCGCCGACGAGCGTGCGCCAAAGATCGACGAGTCCGCCGACTGGCTGACCCGCACCGCCTTCTGCGCCGAAGCGCGAGAAGGCCGGTTGTACCTGTTCATGCCGCCATTGGAGCGGGTCGAGGACTACCTGGAGCTGGTCGCCGCCATCGAAGCCACCGCCGAGGAACTGCATTGCCCGGTGTTGCTGGAAGGCTATGAACCGCCGAGTGACCCGCGTCTGAGCAACTTTCGCATTACTCCGGATCCGGGCGTGATCGAGGTCAACGTCCAGCCGTCCGCCACCTGGGATGAGCTGGTGGAGCGCACCGAGTTTCTTTACGAAGAGGCGCGCCAGACGCGACTGACCACCGAGAAGTTCATGATCGACGGCCGGCACACTGGCACCGGCGGCGGCAACCATTTCGTCTTGGGTGGCGCGACCCCGGCTGACTCACCGTTTCTGCGCCGTCCGGATCTGCTGCGCAGCCTGATCAGCTACTGGCACAACCATCCGTCCTTGTCCTACCTGTTTTCCGGATTGTTCATCGGCCCGACGTCCCAGGCGCCGCGCGTCGATGAAGCGCGCAACGATTCGCTGTATGAGCTGGAAATCGCCTTCGCACAGATGCCGAAGCCGGGCGAGGAGTGTCCACCATGGCTGGTGGATCGCTTGCTGCGCAATTTGCTGATCGACGTGACTGGTAACACCCACCGCGCCGAGTTTTGCATCGACAAACTCTATTCGCCGGACGGCGCCACCGGGCGCCTCGGGTTACTGGAACTGCGAGCCTTTGAAATGCCGCCCCATGCGCGCATGAGCCTGGCTCAGCAATTGTTGCTGCGGGCGCTGGTGGCACGGTTCTGGCGCGAGCCTTATGCACCGCCGAAACTGGCGCGTTGGGGCACAGAGCTGCACGACCGGTTCCTGTTGCCGCACTTTATCGAGCAGGATTTCGCTGACGTCATCGTCGACCTCAATGCCGCCGGTTACCCCGTGCGGGCCGAGTGGTTCGCGGCGCATCTGGAATTCCGTTTCCCCAAGGTCGGCGACTATGCCGTCAGCGGCATCCAACTGGAATTGCGTCAGGCGCTGGAGCCTTGGCATGTACTGGGCGAGGAAGGCGCTGCAGGTGGCACGGTGCGTTACGTGGATTCGTCGCTGGAGCGTTTGCAGGTCAAGCTCAGCGGTCTGCCGCCCCAGCGTTATCTGCTGACCTGCAACGGCATCCCGGTGCCATTGCAACCCACGGGTCGGGTCGGTGAGTTCGTCGCCGGCGTACGCTTTCGCGCCTGGCAACCGGCCAATTGCCTGCAACCGACCATCCCGGTCCACGCGCCGCTGGTGTTCGACTTGCTCGACACCTGGATGGGGCGTTCGCTGGGCGGTTGTCAGTACCACGTCGCCCACCCGGGCGGGCGCAACTACGACAGCCTGCCGGTGAACGCCAATGAAGCCGAGAGCCGGCGGATGGCGCGTTTCTTCCGTCTCGGACACACGCCAGGGAAACTTCCTATACCGAACCTGGAAATTAACGACGAGCTGCCGATGACTCTCGATTTGCGACGTTTCTAAACCGTACGCGACGCTCGGATTTTTCGTATATCCGGGCGTCATGAGCCTGCGTTAGTCTGACCGTTCTTTGCTGTCTGCCGAGCTTTCCATGCCTGACCTGCTTGACCGCTACCCGCTGACCGCGGGCACTTACCACGAACTGCTCGACGACAGCGGCGCCGTGCGCCCGCACTGGCGGCGGCTGTTCGATCAATTGCAACGCAGCACGCCAGCGCAACTGGTGCAGCGTCAGGCGCTGCTGACCCGACAGATCCAGGAAAACGGCGTGACCTATAACGTCTACGCCGACCCCAAGGGCGCTGACCGACCATGGGAGCTGGACCTGCTGCCTCATGTGATTGACGCCGATGAGTGGGAACAGTTATCGGCCGGGATCGCCCAGCGGGCGCGCTTGCTCAATGCTGTGCTGGCGGATTTGTACGGCCCTCAGCGCTTGATCGCCGAAGGCCTGCTGCCGGCTGAGCTGGTGTTCGGTCACAACAACTTCCTGTGGCCGTGTCAGGGCATTTCGCCGCCCGACGGGGCCTTTTTGCATCTGTACGCCGTGGATCTGGCGCGCACCCCTGACGGTCGCTGGTGGGTGACGGCGGACCGGACTCAAGCGCCATCCGGTGCCGGTTACGCGCTGGAAAACCGCACCATCGTGTCCCGAGCCTTTCCCGAGCTGTACCGCGATTTGAAGGTTCAGCACCTGGCCGGATTCTTTCGCACGCTCCAGGAAACGCTCGCTCGTCAGGCGCCGAGCGATGACGAAGCGCCACTGGTGGTGCTACTGACGCCGGGGCGTTTCAACGAAAGCTATTTCGAACACCTGTACCTGGCTCGCCAGCTCGGATATCCGTTGGTGGAGGGCGGCGACCTGACCGTCCGGGATGCCACGGTCTACCTGAAAACCTTGAGCGGCCTGCGTCGGGTCCACGCGATCATGCGTCGGCTCGACGATGATTTCTGCGACCCGCTGGAGCTGCGCACCGATTCGGCCCTCGGCGTGCCAGGGCTGCTCGAAGCGGTGCGTCAGGGCCGGGTGCTGGTGGCCAACGCCCTCGGCAGCGGCGTGCTGGAGTCACCGGGGTTGCTGGGTTTCCTGCCGAAGATTAATCAGTATCTGTTCGGCGAAGAACTGATTCTGCCGTCCATCGCGACCTGGTGGTGCGGCGAAGCGCCGGTGCTGGCCCAGGCCCTCGAAAAACTGCCGGAGCTGTTGATCAAACCGGCGTTCCCGTCGCAAAGCTTCGCCCCGGTGTTTGGTCGTGACTTGAGTGAAAAACAGCGCCAGGCACTGGCCGAGCGCATGCAGGCACGGCCTTACGCCTATGTTGCGCAAGAATTGGCGCAACTGTCTCAGGCGCCGATCTGGCAGGCCGAAGGTGGTCAGTTGCAACCGCGGGCCATTGGCATGCGCGTGTATGCGGTGGCCAGTCGGGATGGCTATCGGGTACTGCCCGGCGGGCTGACCCGGGTTGCCGCCGAAGCCGACGCCGAAGTGGTGTCGATGCAGCGCGGCGGTGCAAGCAAGGACACTTGGGTGTTGGGCGATCGCCCGCCCAGCGGCGAACAATGGAAAGCCCAGCGCAATATTGGCGTTCACGATCTGGTGCGACGCGATCCGTATCTGCCATCGCGGGTGGTCGAGAACCTGTTCTGGTTCGGCCGTTACTGCGAGCGCTGCGATGACAGTGCACGACTGCTGCGGATCATGCTGGCGCGCTATGTCGATGGCGATGATCCGCAAGCCCTGGAGGCGGCAGTCAATCTCGGTGAACGCTTGAATCTGTTGCCGGAGGACGGCGAGTTGCCGGAGCGGTTGCTGGCGGCGCTGCTCGGCGATGACTGGCCGTTCAGCCTGCGCTCCAACCTGCAACGCTTGCAGTGGGCCGCTTCGCAAGTACGCGGCAAGCTCTCGCGAGAGAACTGGCAAGCGCTGGTGGAATTGCAGCGCGAGGCCATGGAACTGGAAACCGAAGAGCCGGATTTCGGCGAGCTGCTGGATTTCCTCAACCGACTGGTGATGTCGCTGGCGGCGCTGTCCGGTTTTGCCCTTGACGATATGACTCGGGACGAAGGTTGGCGTTTCCTGATGATCGGTCGGCGGATCGAACGGCTGCAGTTTCTCAGCGGCAGTCTGGCGGCGTTTCTGCGGGGCGCCGGGGCTTTCGATCAGGCCGGGCTGGAGTGGCTGCTGGAGTTGGGCAACAGCAGCATCACCTACCGCTCGCGGTATCTGGCGGTGGCGCAATTGATCCCGGTGCTGGACCTGTTGTTGCTCGACGAGCAGAACCCTCACGCGGTGTTGTTCCAGTTGAAACTGGTGACCCGCACGTTGAAACGCTTGAACGACGACTTTGGCGCGCCGCGCGAAACAGGTCTGCCGCAGTTGGTGGAGCGGTTGGCGCGCTTCGATCTGGGTTGCCTGGAAAACCCACTGTTTGGCGAGGCCAGTGTTCGCGCCGCCATAGAGGGGCTAGCCGATCTGTTGCAGGAGATCGCCGATGCCAGCGGACAAGTATCGGATCGCCTGGCCTTGCGCCATTTCGCCCATGTCGATGATGTCAGCCAACGTACGGTGTCCGTCTGATGAATGCCCGTTACCAGATTTTCCACGACACCCACTATCACTATGACAGCCCGGTGTCCCTGGCCCAGCAACTGGCGCACCTGTGGCCGCGGGCTTGCGTTTGGCAGCGCTGCACCGATCAGCAATTGCAGATCAGTCCCGATCCGACCTCGCGCCGGGATGAGCTGGACGTGTTTGGTAATCCGCTGACCCGGTTGGCATTCGAGCGGCCGCACGATGAGTTGCTGGTCAATGCCAGCCTGACGGTCGAAGTGCTGGCCCGGCCATCGTTGGATTTCAATCAATCGCCGGCCTGGGAAGAGACCTGCAACGCACTGACCTACAGCAGTCAGCCGCTCTCTCCTGAACTGCTGGAAGCCTGTCGTTACCGGTTCGAATCACCTTACGTGCACTTGAAGCGCAACTTCGTCGAGTTCTCCGAAAGTTGCTTTCCTCCTGGCCGGCCATTGCTGCTGGGAGTTCAGGCGTTGATGGAGAAGATTTTCAGCGAATTCACCTTCGACGCCGAAGCGACCCAAGTGGCAACGCCGCTGGTGGAAGTGCTGGAGAGGCGGCGCGGGGTTTGTCAGGACTTTGCGCATCTGATGCTCGCTTGTGTGCGCTCCCGGGGATTGGCGGCGCGGTACATCAGCGGTTACCTGCTGACCCAGCCACCACCGGGCCAGCCACGGCTGATCGGCGCCGATGCGTCTCATGCCTGGGTGTCGGTGTTTTGCCCAGTGCTGGGCTGGGTGGATTTCGACCCGACCAACAATGTGCAGCCGGCGCTGGAGCACATCACCCTGGCCTGGGGCCGGGATTTTTCCGATGTGTCGCCGTTGCGTGGGGTGATCCTGGGCGGTGGCAGCCACGATCCGGAGGTTCGTGTGACGGTAATGCCGTTGGAGTAACGAAGATCCAGTGTGGGAGCGGGCTTGCTCGCGAAAGCAGTCAGTCAGCCACTAGATGTTGGATGTGCCGCCGCCTTCGCGAGCAAGCCCGCTCCCACAGGGAATGTGCAATTTTTGGAGAGGGATTTCAGATGGGACTGTGAGGGTCAGCAACATCGTTGCTGACCCTGGACACAGATCCGGTGGGCCTGATCAGATCATCGGGCCCTGAGGGTCTCAGGCGTCGGGCGCCTGATCTTTCGGTGCTTCAGTTTCGTCTGTAGCCACTTCGCCTTCGGTATCCGGGTTCAGTGCTGCTGCTTCTTCTTCAGCTGTAGCTTTCTTGCGCTGAAGCTTTTCCTCTTTCTTCTGCTCCTTGGCCAAGTCTCTCTGACGTTTGGCGAAGGAATAATTAGGTTTAGCCATGGGCGATCCTCTGGGGTCGAAGGTGAGGTTGAGCGGCGCATATTCTGCCCTGTATCGGCACCGAGCCGTTAGCTGGGTTTTTGCTCGGTCCATTTTGGCGGTACCGAGGGTTGCCAGGCGTCCAGTGCATCGAGCAGGGTTTGCGGCGATTCGCTCATTTGCAGCATGTCACGGTGCGCTTCGCGAACGAAGCCTTCGCCGACGATATGATCAAGAAAAGACGTCAACTTGCTGTAGAAACCGTTCACTTCCAGCAAACCCAGCGGTTTGCCGTGATAGCCGAGCTGGCCCCAGGTCCAGACTTCGAACAGCTCTTCCAGCGTGCCCAGGCCGCCGGGCAGAGCGATGAAGGCATCGCTGAGCTCGGCCATTCGCGCCTTGCGCGCATGCATGCCGTCGACCACTTCCAGGCGAGTCAGGCCGCTGTGGCCGATTTCCTTGTCCTTGAGGCTCTGCGGGATGATCCCGATCACTTCACCACCGGCCGCCAGCGCGGCATCGGCAACGATCCCCATCAGCCCGACGGCGCCGCCGCCATAGACCAGAGTCAGCTTGCGCTCGGCCAACGCTCGCCCCAGGGCGACAGCGGCTTCACGATAGGCCGGGTTAGTGCCAGTGCTGGCACCGCAAAATACACAAACGGACGCTAAAGACATGCCTTACTCCATGGTCATCAGGGCCACAGAGTAAAGGCAGGCTTGCCTCGTTCCAAGGGTTAAACCTCGCGTTTTGGTGTTTCACAGGTGCCACTGGCGCCGCAGGCGTAGGCGGCGAGCAAACTGCACAACAAGCTGTTGAAAGACATGACAGACGCTCCAGATGAGAGATGACGGCCCTGATGATAGGGCCGTGCCAGACGTCTGGCTGGTAGATTGTTTCGATGAGTGTCATAGCCCGAAAGTTGTATACAATTTTTGATTCAGGTCATAGGAACTTGCGAAGATTTCAGGCAGTCTTCTGTCCATTAGCACTTTTGTTAACCCTGCCTTGGAGATTCACCATGTTTGCCAAACTTGTTGCGGTATCCCTGCTGACACTGGCCAGCAGCCAATTGATGGCCGCCGAATGCAAGGTCACTGTCGACTCCACTGACCAGATGTCCTTCGATACCAAGGACATCACCATCGACAAGAGCTGCAAGACGTTCACCGTGGAATTGAAACATTCTGGCAGCCTGCCGAAAAACGTCATGGGTCATAACTGGGTGCTGAGCAAAGAAGCCGACATGCAGCCGATCGCCACTGACGGCCTGTCGGCTGGCATCGACAAGAACTACCTGAAAGAAGGTGATGCTCGCGTCATTGCTCACACCAAAGTCATCGGCGCGAAGGAAACCGACTCGGTGACATTCGATGTGTCGAAGCTCAATGCTGCTGAAAAATACGGTTTCTTCTGCTCGTTCCCAGGCCACATCTCGATGATGAAAGGTACGGTTACCCTGAAGTAATCGAATCAAGCGCATAAAAAAAGCGTCCGTTCGGGACGCTTTTTTTATGTCTGACGGTTGACCGCGTCATCGTTCTTCGCGGGCAGCCTCGCTCCCACAGGATTTGCGTCGTGCCCATTACCGGCGTCCGACACAAAATCTGTGGGAGCGTGGCTTGCCCGCGAAGGCATCGGTACAGACGCCGACGTCCTTAAGGCGCGAACGGCATCACGCGCTTGTGATGGGTCTTTTTGTACGTGTCGCAGATGATCTTGAACGCTTCCTCGCGGACCGGCTCGCCGTGCAGGAAGGCGTCGATCTCGGCGTAGGTCACGCCATGGGATGCTTCGTCCGGTTTGCCCGGCGACAGGTCTTCAAGGTCGGCGGTCGGGATTTTTTCCACCAGCGACTCCGGCGCGCCGAAGCTGCGGGCAATCGCCCGGACCTGATTTTTCACCAGGCCGCTCAGCGGTGCGAGGTCGCAGGCGCCGTCACCGAACTTAGTGAAAAACCCCATCACAGCTTCTGCCGCGTGATCGGTGCCGATCACCAGGCCATGAGCCGCGCCAGCGATGGTGTATTGCGCGACCATGCGCATCCGCGCCTTGGTATTGCCCAACACGAAGTCCACCGAGACCGCGTGCTTGCCTTCGAAGGCCGCCACTTCACTGGCCAGGGATTTGACTGCAGGGCCGATGTTCACCGTGTGGCGCTCATCCGGGGCAATGAAGTCCACCGAAGCCTGGGCGTCGTGTTCATCGAACTGCGTTTCGTATGGCAGGCGCACGGCGATGAACTTGTAGTTGCTGTCCCCGGTGCGTTCGCGCAGTTCACGCATGGCACGCTGGGCAAGCAGGCCGGCGGTCAGGGAATCGACGCCACCGCTGATGCCGAGCACCAGGGTCTTGAGCCCGGAATCGACCAGGCAGTCCTGAATGAAGGTAATCCGCCGGGCGACTTCGGCCTCGAGGGCGGCCTGGTCGGCGAACGGCGGTTGGACCTTGAGCTGTTCAGCAATCTCACGCTGTACGGCTTGCATGAATTCACTCCTTGCTAGATGGGCTGGAAATGGCGGCAGGTACTTGGAAAACATGTCGCAAGTAGGCGACGAAATTCGGGTCTTTGCAGTGAGTCTTGCCAGGCTCATCAGAAATCTTGGCCACTGGCTGGCCGTTGCAGGCCGTCATTTTAAGCACGATGCTCATCGGTTCGACACCCGGAATGTCACACGTCAGGTTAGTACCGATACCGAAGCTGACATTGATCCGACCGCGCAATGCCCGAAAAATCTCCAGAGATTTGGGTAGCGTCAGACTGTCGGAAAACACCAGGGTTTTGCTCATCGGGTCGATGCCAAGCTTGTGGTAGTGGGCGATGGCTTTTTCCGCCCACTGCACCGGGTCACCGGAATCGTGGCGCAAGCCGTCGAAGAGCTTGGCAAAGAACAGGTCGAAATCGTTGAGGAAGGCATCGGAGGTGATGCAGTCGGTCAAGGCGATGCCCAGCAAACCCCGGTATTCGCGGACCCAACAGTCTAGGGCGGCAATCTGGCTGTCGATCAGCCGTGGACCGAGTTGCTGGTGGGCCATGATCCATTCGTGAGCCATGGTGCCCAGCGGCTTCATGTCCAGCTCCCGGGACAGGTGCACGTTGCTGGTACCGACGAAGCGACCGGGGAAGTCATGCTTGAGCACGTTCACCACTTCTTCCTGCACACGGTACGAGAAGCGACGGCGAGTGCCGAAATCGGCTACCTGCAATTCGGACAATTCGTCCGCGCTGGCGTTGGCGGTCAGCCAGTCGAACTTGCGATAGAGCTGTTCGCGGGCCTGTTCCAGAATGATTTCCCGGTAGCGATAACGGTTGCGCACTTCGCTGACCATGGCCAGTAGCGGCACTTCGAAAAGAATCACGTGCAGCCACGGCCCGCGCAGACGGATGAACAACTCGCCGTTTTCAATGCCGGTATGGATATAGCGCAGGTTAAAGCGGAACAGCCCGAGAAAGCGCAGGAAATCCGGTTTCAGAAAGCTGATGCGCTCCAGGAAACTCAACTGATCGGCACTCAGGCTCAACTCGGCCAGTCGCTCGATCTGGAAACGGATCTCCGCCAGGTACGGGCGCAGATCCTCACTGTTACGGCAACGAAACTCCCATTCGACTTCCACGTTCGGGTAATTGTGCAGCACCGCCTGCATCATCGTCAGTTTGTAGAAGTCGGTGTCGAGCAGGTTCTGCACGATGCGATCGGCAAACACACTCTCGCTCATAATGGGTTCTCCAGGCTGGCCGCGGCCCGTGGCAGCGACGTTGCAGCTGTTTCAATGAATGGGGCTAGTGGCGCATATCAGTGGTGAGGATTGCCAGCTTTTTTTGTGTTCTGATGGAATAATCACATGTTGCTGGCACCTTCAAATGACAACACCGGTGGTTCCTCAATTATCTGCTGTTGCCTCAAGCGCTGCCTGGATGACGAGCGCCAGGCTTTCCCAACTTTTTAAATAGCCATCAAGGTGTGAGTGACGAGGAACAAGCCCTGTTTCAATTGCCTTGATCATTGCTGCTTTTATCATTTCATGGGTCACTGATTTGGCCATGATTTACAATCCTTTAAATGTTATTTGGTCCAGCGCGTCGACGCCGTCCTGTAGCAATAAATAGGCTGGAAGTATCAGGCGGAAAAAATCAGCATCATTAGTATGCTTGACGGTTACAGAGGTCAGCGCCTCTAAAAGGCTCGTGGCAGCGCGTATTCTGAAGCAGGCATCTTCAAATAACAGATGGGGTGCGACGTGCGAGTCTATATAAAAAGTTGGAATGTTAGATGCGTTGGATTTAAGAGGTTGATAGCGATTCACAGACGAACTCCTTGAGCGCTCTTGGGTTGTGAGGGCGCGAGTGATTGTTTTTTAATGAGTGTTGTTGCCTGGGCATTGCTTATTTGCTGAACCATCGCATAAGTGCAATGGCTCAGCGTTCATTGGGATTTATACGGTCTGAGCTTTAGCTGCGGGCCGATTCGCACAAACAGGGCTCTTCGACGAGAGAGGATTTGTTACCGCCGGCCAAGCTATCAAATCGAGATCCAGATCGCTAAATTTGCTTGAGTCAAAAACCGGGATTTTTGTTCCTGCACGACGTTGTTCATCATAGTCGCCCAGGATTCGCATGCAGACTTTAAATAGCAGTGTCATCGCAATAAGGTTGACCAAGGCCAAAAATGTCATGGTGATGTCGGCAAACGCGAGCACCGTGGAAAGGTCTTCAACCGAGCCCCAAAAGACCAGCAGCAATACGGATATGCGGTACCCAATTAATGATTTATGAGGCGTTGCGAAGATGAATCGTAAACTGTTTTCTCCTAGATAGTAGTTGTAGAGCATTGCCGTGAATACAAACAGGGCAAGTACCACGCTGATAAACATCCGGCCCCAATCGCCGACTACCTCAGCCAGCGAGTTTTGTGCCAACGCAATGCCGTCGCCTTCGAAACCGGGAGCATAAAAACCGGAAAGTAAAATGATCAACGCGGTACACGTGCAAATAACGATGGTATCGATGAAGACACTGAACGCTTGCACCACGCCTTGAGCTATCGGATGGGCGATTTTTGCCGCAGAGGCGACGTTGGGCGCACTGCCCAGTCCTGCTTCATTGGAGAACACTCCGCGCCTCACCCCCATAATGATTGCACTGCCCACCAGCCCGCCAAAAGCCTGATCCAGTCCGAACGCGCTTTTGACAATGCTGAGCAGCACTCCTGGGACCTGGTCGATTTGCAACACGATCACATAGAGCGTTACACCGATATAGGCAACGACTTTAAGGGGAACCAATAAATCGGCGACCGCCGCGATGCGCTTTATACCACCCACGAACACAATGCCCAGCAACAAAGACAGTGTGAGTCCGGACCATGTCGTCGATAAACCAAAGGCATTGTTGAGAGAATGCGATACGGCATGAGACTCAAGGCCATTGATGGCAAACCCGAAGGTCACCAGAAGCAGGAGCGCAGTAATCGTTCCGAGCCAGCGTTTGCCCAGGCCATGCTGGATGTACCAGGACGGGCCCCCACGATATTGACCGTTTGCATCGCAGCGCTTGTAGAGTTGACCCAGTGTGCATTCGAAAAAGCTACTCGACATCCCCAATAGAGCGGTCATCCACATCCAGAACACTGCACCGGGTCCGCCCATGCTCACGGCAATGCCGACGCCAACGATATTGCCGGTTCCGACCCGTCCGGCCAGGCTGAGCGTCAATGCCTGCAATGAGCTCAAATGGTTGTTGCCGGTATGCGAGCTGCCTAGTAATACAGAAAACATGTGTACGAAGTAGCGAAGCTGCACAAATCGCGACCGGATGGTGAAGTAGGTTCCAAGTCCAAGAACTAAAGGTATCAAAACCTTTCCAGAGAGAAAGTCATTGATGACGTCAAGCATTCAAAGCTCCTTGCTGTTTAGAGTGCTGGCGGATTGATGGTGTGGCGAGTCCTGAAAGCTTTCAGGTCCCGTAATATCCAGTCATCTATCGTTCTGCGCAATTTCGCAAGTTGGTTAAAAGTGATGCGAATTGCTGCTATGTTTGAGTCTTCTGGCACTATTGTGAAGGCTTGTATGCGTGATTTTCTTCCGGCTAACTTAAGACTGCTGTGTAGTCACTACCGATCCGTCGCGGAAGTCTGTAGGAAGCTTCGAATTAATCGTGGGCAATTTAATAAATATCTGTGCGGAAATAGCCTTCCCACACCTTTTAACCTTAAACGGATCTGTGATTTTTTCGGAGTAGAAGAATACGAGATAGGTCTGCCGACAGAGCAATTCATCATTCTTATTGGTGTTAAAGCGAGACGAATTAGTCCTTCCAGCGAGGTAACGGCGCCGCAGCGGATGCTTGATCACCTTCGTCAACAGTCTTCGTCACAGCTAAAAGCTCATACGGGTTACTACTACGAGTACTACCACGCAATGACAGAGCCTGGTTCCATTCTGTGTTCCTTGGTGCACATATACGAAGAGGGGCAGCATTTCGTATACGAGCGAAATGAACGCTTACAGATAGCTGGGCCGGATGGGGAGTTTGAGCAATATCGATACGTGGGAGTTGCCTACTACCTACAGGATCGCTTGTTCCTCATTGATTATGAATCGTTGACGTCCAACGAGATTAGCCAAACCATTCTTATCCCGAGCTTCAAAAGCTGTATTACTCGACTCAATGGCTTGAAGATGGGTGTTTCCGCAGCTGACCATCGTGCTCCTGCGTGTTCGAGGGTTGTTTGGGAGTATCTCGGACAGGAGATCAATCGAACAAATGCCTATCGCAGGGTACGGCTGTACAGCATGGATGATCCCGCCATCGATGATGACCTGCGCGGACGTCTCGCTCAAACCAAAGTCGTTGATGGCCTCTTTGTCATTGCGTGATGACATGATGAGTCTGATAACCGTGTTGCCGGTTTTGGGGCCGCTACGCGACCCACCGGGGGCAAGCCCCCTTGCCACAAAAGTTGTGTGATATCTCAATTGTGCGGTGCATCCGGGCTATCGATCTGCTCCAGCATCCACTTCACAAAATCCCGCACCTTGGGTACTTCCGCCGAATGCTCCGGATACGCCAGGTAATAGGCGTCGGTGCTGGGCATCGCATGCTTCCAGGGAATGACCAGTTTGCCGTCAGCCAATTCCTCTTCCACCAGAAACTTCGGCAGCAGTGCCACGCCGCAGCCGACCTGGGCGGCGCGGATGCACATGTAGAAGGTTTCGAAACGCGGGCCGTGGTAACTGTGTTCGGTATGGTAGCCCTGGCTGTCGAACCAGTCGTGCCAGGCTTGAGGCCGGGAAGCGTTTTGCAGCAGGACCAGGTCGGTGAGTTGCGTAGGGTCGGTAAACGGCGTATCCGGCAGACTACCCGGCGCGCAGACCGGCACCAGCTCCTCGCCAAACAGCTTCAGGCATTCGGTGCCGGGCCGTGAGCCCTGGCCAAAGTAGAACGCCAGGTCGCTGCGACCTTGCAGCAGGTCGTCGGCTTCCTGTTCGCTGCACAGGTCCAGATGGATCGATGGATGGCGCAGGCGCCAGCCTTTCAAGCGTGGCACCAGCCAGCGTGCACCGAAGGTCGGAGGTGTCGAGACGCGCAAGACTTCGGTGTCACCGCCGTAGGAGCGCAGGTAATGAGTCGACATTTCGACCTGTGTGAGGATTTTTCTTACCTCCACCAGGTACAAATCACCCGCCGGGGTCATTTGCAGACGTCGGCGCACCCGGCGGAACAGCAGGTGCTGCAACAGTTCTTCGAGTTGCGCGACCTGTTTGCTCACAGCGCTCTGCGTCAGGTTCAGCTCTTCGGCGGCACGGGTGAAGCTCAAATGCCGGGTCACGGCCTCGAAGCACTGCAACGCGGTGATCGACGGCAAGTAGCGTTTATTCAGCATGGGTGGTCCTTTTTCTTGTTTCTCTATGCTCTTTTTTACCGGCAGATTCGCAGCATGAATAAACGGAATGATATCTCTCTTAAAGGTCGTTTGTTGGGTAACCTCCGGGGAGCTAAAACTACAGGCCTGATCAGCCGAGTTAATTCGGTTGAACGTTTTCTGTTTTTTGCTTGAGGAGTGACCCATGGTTGCCGCATTGCTTGATCGTCTTGGTGTGAACCCGGCCCTGTACCAGAACGGCAAAGTGCCGGTGCATTCACCTGTCGATGGCAGCCGTATCGCTGCCGTGAACTGGGAAGGCGCCGCTGAAGTCGAGCAGCACATCAGTCGCGCAGATCATGCGTTCGAACTGTGGCGCAAGGTTCCGGCGCCACGCCGCGGCGAATTGGTGCGCCAATTGGGCGACATCCTGCGCGAGTACAAGGCCGACCTCGGTGAGCTGGTTTCCTGGGAAGCTGGCAAGATCACTCAGGAAGGTTTGGGTGAAGTTCAGGAAATGATCGACATCTGCGACTTCGCGGTCGGTCTGTCCCGTCAGCTGTACGGTTTGACCATCGCCTCCGAGCGTCCTGGCCACCACATGCGCGAAACCTGGCACCCACTGGGCATCGTTGGCGTGATCAGTGCGTTCAACTTCCCGGTCGCCGTTTGGGCCTGGAACGCGACGCTGGCGCTGGTCTGCGGTAACCCGGTGATCTGGAAACCGTCGGAGAAAACCCCACTGACCGCGTTGGCTTGCCAAGCGCTGTTCGACCGCGTCCTGAAGAATTTCAGCGACGCACCACCGCACCTGAGCCAAGTGATTATCGGCGGCCGCGATGCCGGCGAAGCGCTGGTCGATGACCCACGTGTCGCGCTGGTCAGCGCCACAGGCAGCACCCGAATGGGCCGCGAAGTGGCGCCGAAAATCGCGGCACGTTTCGCCCGCAGCATTCTCGAGCTGGGCGGCAACAACGCGATGATCCTCGGCCCAAGCGCCGATCTGGACATGGCCGTACGGGCGATTCTGTTCAGCGCCGTTGGCACCGCCGGTCAGCGTTGCACCACGTTGCGTCGCCTGATCGCCCATGAGTCGGTGAAGGAAGAAATCATCACCCGCCTGAAAGCCGCTTATTCCAAAGTGCGCATCGGCCATCCGCTGGAAGGCAATCTGATTGGTCCGCTGATCGACAAACACAGCTTCGAAAACATGCAGGACGCGCTGGAGCAGGCCCTGAGCGAAGGCGGCCGGGTGTTCGGCGGTGAGCGTCAGCTGGAAGACAAATTCCCTAACGCTTACTACGTTTCGCCAGCGATCGTCGAAATGCCGGAGCAGAGCGATGTGGTGTGCAGCGAAACCTTCGCGCCGATTCTGTACGTGATCGGTTACAACGATTTCGAAGAGGCATTGCGCCTGAACAACGCCGTGCCACAAGGCCTGTCGTCGTGCATCTTCACCACCGACGTGCGTGAAGCCGAGCGGTTCATGTCGGCGGTGGGCAGCGATTGCGGGATTGCCAACGTCAACATCGGCCCAAGCGGCGCGGAAATCGGCGGCGCGTTTGGCGGCGAGAAGGAGACGGGCGGTGGTCGTGAGTCCGGTTCGGATGCATGGCGCGGGTACATGCGTCGTCAGACCAATACCGTGAACTATTCGTTGGAGTTGCCGTTGGCTCAGGGGATTACGTTCGACTGAGGTTGAGCCAAGCAGTGATCCCCTGTGGGAGCGAGCCTGCTCGCGATAGCGGTTTATCAGTCACATAGATACTGGATGTGCCGACGCTATCGCGAGCAGGCTCGCTCCCACATTGAATGGTGTGTTGGTTAGGTTTCTGTTGGAGTCTGGCAATGCCGTTACGCGAAGAGTGTCTGTGGGAAAAACTGACGCCGCAAAGGCCCGACAACGTGGCGCTCAAGGGCGAGGTGACGGTGGATGTCTGCGTCATCGGTGCCGGTTTCACCGGTCTGTCGGCGGCGGTGCATCTGCTGGAACAAGGTAAAAGTGTCTGTGTGCTGGAAGCCCATCGCGCGGGTCATGGTGGTTCGGGGCGTAACGTCGGGCTGGTCAACGCCGGGATGTGGATTCCACCGGATGAAATCGAAGCCGGTTTCGGCGAGGCGGTTGGCAGTCAGCTCAACCGCATGCTCGGTGCAGCGCCGTCGCTGGTGTTCAGCCTGGTCGACAAATACAACATCGATTGCCAGTTACGCCGCGAAGGCACGCTGCACATGGCGCACAACGCGCGTGGCGAAGCGGATCTGCGCAGTCGCGAAGAACAATGGAAACGTCGTGGTGCACCGGTGGAACTGTTAACCGGTCAAGCCTGCGAACAAGCCACCGGCACAAAAAAGATCGCCGCCGCCTTGCTCGATCGGCGCGCCGGCACGATTAACCCGATGGCTTACACCACGGGGCTGGCCAACGCGGCCATCAGCCTCGGCGGTCAGCTGTTCGATCATTCACCGGTGACTCGACTCGAACGTCAGGGCCAGCGCTGGTCGGTGCAGACCGCCCAGGGTTCGGTGCTGGCCGAGCAGGTGGTCATCGCCTCCAACGCCTATACCGAAGGTGACTGGACGGAGCTGCGGCGCAACTTTTTCCCCGGTTATTACTATCAAGTGGCTTCCGTGCCGCTGACCGAAGACGCCGCGCAGCAGATTCTGCCCGGTGGCCAGGGTTCCTGGGATACCCGACAAGTGCTCAGCAGCATCCGTCGCGATGCTGAAGGGCGGTTGTTGCTCGGCAGTCTCGGCAATGGCAACCAGAAACCGACCTGGTTCCTGAAAGCCTGGGCCGACCGGGTTCAGCAGCATTACTTTCCGTACTTGAAGCCGGTGGAGTGGGAGTGCACCTGGACCGGTTGTATCGCCTTCACTCCCGATCATTTGATGCGCCTGTTCGAGCCGGCACCGGGTCTGGTGGCCGTCACCGGCTACAACGGTCGAGGCGTGACCACCGGTACAGTCGTCGGCAAAGCCTTTGCCGATTATTTGTGTAATGGAAATCCTCAGGCCCTGCCGATTCCTTTCGCGCCCATGCAGCCATTAGCGGGTGTGGGGCTGCGAAGCTGCCTGTATGAGGCTGGATTTTCGCTGTATCACGCGGGCCAGTGCCTGCGGATCGTCATCTGATTGTTGAAATATGTTGCTGGAAGCGGCGCTTTTCAGCGAAGCGGCTAGCCTGTAATGGTGCGGGTTGTAGCAGTCCCCGCACCAGCAGTGTGCAGTTCGGTGACGCGGGCTGTTACAGGCTGGTTGCACATTGTTTGGCGCTGCGGTTGCAATGATGGCGCATGCGGGTTGCGCCTTTAAATAGAAAAGGTTTCACCTCCCGCGGTTTAGACGGTTGCACGCCCAATGAAAATGGGCCCGAAACAGTCGAAAAAACAATAAGGCAGCGACTTTTCCCAGAATAAAAAACCGATGGCACGGCCCTTGCTCTGAGCATTCAGTGAAGTCGCAGTGCCAACTAAAAAAAACCTTGGAGCACCACCTCATGTCCCAGACGTTTTACAAGAAAGGCTTTCTGGCCCTCGCAGTGGCAACTGCGTTGGGTGTTTCTGCGTTTGCTCAGGCTGACATCAAGATCGGCGTAGCGGGTCCAATGACGGGCGCCAACGCGGCATTTGGCGAGCAGTACATGAAGGGTGCGCAGGCAGCCGCTGATGCGGTCAACGCCGCTGGCGGTGTAAACGGGGAAAAAATCGTACTGGTCAAAGGCGATGACGCCTGCGAACCGAAACAGGCTGTGACGGTCGCCAAGGACCTGACCAACCAGAAAGTCGCTGGCGTAGTCGGTCACTTCTGCTCCTCGTCGACCATTCCGGCCTCCGAGATCTACGACGAAGCGGGCATCATCGCGATCACCCCGGGTTCCACCAACCCGGCTGTTACCGAGCGCGGCCTGAGTGCCATGTTCCGTATGTGCGGGCGTGACGACCAGCAAGGCATCGTCGCCGGCGACTACATCGTCGACGTGCTCAAGGGCAAGAAAGTGGTGGTCCTGCACGACAAGGACACTTACGGCCAAGGTCTTGCGGATGCTACCAAGGCCCAGCTGGAGAAACGCGGCGTGAAGCCGGTGCTGTATGAAGGCCTGACCCGTGGCGAAAAAGATTTCAGCACCATCGTCACCAAAATCCGCGGCGCTGGCGCCGACGTCGTTTACTTCGGTGGCCTTCACCCGGAAGCCGGTCCTCTGGTGCGTCAACTGCGTGAGCAAGGCCTCAAAGACGTCAAGTTCATGTCCGACGACGGTATCGTAACCGACGAACTGGTGACCACCGCTGGCGGTCCGCAATTCGTTGACGGCGTACTGATGACCTTTGGTGCCGACCCACGCCTGCTGCCAGACAGCAAGACCGTAGTGGACGAGTTCCGCAAGAAGGGCACCGAGCCTGAAGGCTACACCCTGTACGCCTATGCTTCGGTCCAGACCCTGGCCGCAGCCTTCAATGGTTCCAAATCCAACAGTGGCGAGAAAGCCGCCGAGTGGCTGAAGAAAAATCCGGTCAAAACCGTGATGGGCGAGAAGACCTGGGACGCCAAGGGTGACCTGAAAGTCTCCGACTACGTGGTTTACCAGTGGGACAAGGATGGCAAATACCACCAGCTGGAAAAGCAGAAGTAAGGGCTGACACGATCAGTTGAACCCCACAAGTCCCTGTGGGAGCGAGCCTGCTCGCGAAGACGGACTGACAGACAGCAGCTTTGTTGAATGTTCAACCGCTTTCGCGAGCAGGCTCGCTCCCACACGGAATCAGTGGGGCCAGGCTGATCGTGGCTGACATTGCTCCGACGTAAATCTGTATTTTTCCTAGAAGAACCGCACATCACTGGTGTGCAGGTTCTCACTGCGTGAGATTGCGTTATGGATGGTATTTTCCTGCAGCAACTGGTCAACGGCCTGACCCTCGGGTCGGTCTATGGCCTGATCGCCATCGGCTACACAATGGTCTATGGCATCATCGGCATGATCAACTTCGCCCACGGCGAGGTTTACATGATTTCCGCTTACCTCGCGGCAATCAGTCTGGCTCTGCTGGCATACTTCGGTATTGAATCCTTCCCCCTGCTGATGCTTGGCACACTGGTCTTCACCATCATCGTCACGGCGGTGTATGGCTGGGTCATCGAGCGCGTCGCCTACAAACCGCTGCGCAACTCCACCCGACTGGCACCGCTGATCAGCGCCATCGGTATTTCGCTGATCCTGCAAAACTATGCACAGATTGCCCAAGGCGCCCGTCAACAAGGCGTACCGACACTGCTGACCGGTGCATGGCGAGTTGAAGTCGGGACCGGCTTCGTCCAGCTTACCTACACCAAGATCTTCATTCTGGTCGCAGCGTTTGTCGGCATGGCCCTGCTGACCTACGTCATCAAGTACACCAAGCTCGGCCGTATGTGCCGCGCCACCCAGCAAGACCGCAAGATGGCCTCGATCCTGGGGATCAACACCGATCGCGTCATTTCCTACGTGTTCATCATCGGTGCGGCGATGGCGGCCCTGGCCGGCGTGCTGATCACCATGAACTACGGCACGTTCGACTTCTACGCGGGCTTCATCATTGGCATCAAGGCGTTCACCGCCGCGGTACTCGGCGGGATCGGCTCTCTGCCAGGGGCAATGCTTGGCGGGATCATTCTCGGGATCTCCGAGTCGCTGTTCTCTGGCTTGGTCAACTCGGACTACAAAGACGTTTTCAGCTTCTCGCTGCTCGTTCTCGTTCTGGTCTTTCGGCCCCAAGGCCTGCTCGGCCGTCCTCTTGTGTCGAAGGTGTAAGCGATGTCTTCAACCACTAAAAAAACCATTGATCTCAAAAGAAGCCTGGTTGACGCGATTCTTGCCGGCCTGGTGGCCCTGATTGTGTTCGGCCCGATTGTTGGCGTGGTCCTCGACGGCTACGGCTTCAACCTGGAAGCGACCCGGGTGGCATGGATTGTCGCCATCGTCATGGCTGGCCGCTTTGCCTTGAGCCTGTTCCTGCAAACCCCCAAGGGCCTGAGAATTCTCGAAGGCTTTGAAAGCACTGGCTCCGGGGTTCATGTACTGCCGCCTGATTACAAATCCCGCTTGCGCTGGATCATCCCGGTGATGATCGTCATCGCCGTGGTGTTCCCGTTTTTCTCCAACTCCTACCTGCTGGGCGTGGTCATTCTCGGGCTGATCTACGTTCTATTGGGGCTGGGGCTGAACATCGTGGTCGGCCTGGCCGGCCTGCTCGACCTGGGTTATGTGGCGTTCTACGCCATCGGTGCCTACGGCCTGGCGCTCGGTTATCAATACCTGGGGCTGGGTTTCTGGACGGTGCTGCCGCTGGCGGCAATCACTGCCGGGTTGGCCGGTTGCATCCTCGGTTTTCCAGTACTGCGCCTGCACGGTGACTATCTGGCGATCGTGACGCTGGGGTTCGGTGAAATCATCCGGTTGATCCTCAATAACTGGCTGTCCCTGACCGGCGGCCCGAACGGTATGGCGGCTCCGTTGCCAACGTTCTTTGGCCTTGAGTTCGGCAAAAGGGCGAAAGAGGGTGGGGTGCCGTTCCATGAGTTTTTCGGCATAGCCTATAACCCGGACGTGAAGTATTACTTCATCTACGCGGTGTTGTTCCTGGTGGTACTGGCCGTGCTGCATATCAAGCACCGCTTGACCCGGATGCCGGTCGGCCGGGCGTGGGAAGCGTTGCGTGAAGACGAAATCGCCTGCCGTTCCATGGGCCTGAACCACGTACTGGTCAAGCTGTCGGCGTTCACCATCGGTGCATCGACGGCCGGCCTGGCGGGTGTGTTCTTCGCTACTTATCAGGGGTTCGTCAACCCGACCTCGTTCACCTTCTTCGAATCGGCATTGATCCTCGCCATTGTGGTGCTCGGCGGCATGGGCTCGACCATCGGCGTGGTAATTGCGGCGTTCGTGCTGACTGTAGCCCCGGAACTGCTGCGCGGCTTCGCTGAGTATCGCGTGCTGCTGTTCGGCATCCTGATGGTATTGATGATGATCTGGCGACCGCGCGGCCTGATTCGGATCAGCCGTACCGGTGTGACCCCGCGTAAAGGAGTAGCGCCATGAGCGAAGTCGTACTCTCGGTAGACAAACTGATGATGCACTTTGGCGGCATCAAGGCTCTGAGCGATGTCAGCCTGAAGGTCAAGCGCAACTCGATCTTCGCCCTGATCGGCCCCAACGGCGCCGGCAAGACCACCGTGTTCAACTGCTTGACCGGATTCTACAAAGCGTCCGGCGGGCATATTGAACTCAACACCCGCGGTGTGAAAACCGACGTCATCAAAATGCTCGGGGAACCGTTCAAGGCCGTCGATTTCGTTTCACCCAAAAGCTTTATCAACCGACTCCGCTACAAGATGTTCGGTGGCACGCACCTGATCAACCGTGCCGGTCTGGCGCGGACTTTCCAGAACATTCGCCTGTTCAGGGAAATGTCGGTGCTGGAAAACCTGCTGGTGGCCCAGCATATGTGGGTCAACCGCGGCATGCTGGCCGGCATCCTCAACACCAAGGGTTACCGCAAGGCCGAAAGCGATGCGCTGGACCATGCGTTCTACTGGCTGGAAGTGGTGGATCTGGTGGACTGCGCCAACCGCCTGGCCGGTGAGCTGTCCTACGGTCAGCAGCGCCGTCTGGAGATCGCCCGGGCCATGTGTACCCGGCCGCAGATCATCTGCCTCGACGAACCGGCCGCCGGCCTCAACCCTCAGGAAACCGAAGCGCTGAGCGCGATGATCCGGCTGCTGCGCGACGAGCACGATCTGACCGTGGTGCTGATCGAACACGACATGGGCATGGTAATGAGCATTTCCGACCACATCGTTGTACTGGACCACGGCGTTGTCATTGCCGAGGGCGGGCCTGAAGCGATTCGACACGATCCGAAAGTGATTGCCGCCTACCTGGGCGCCGAAGAAGAGGAAGTGGTATGAGTAAACCCATCCTCGAACTCAAGGATCTGGACGTGTTCTACGGGCCGATCCAGGCCCTGAAGAAAGTCTCGTTGCACATCAATGAAGGTGAAACCGTCAGCCTGATCGGCTCCAACGGCGCCGGCAAATCGACCCTGCTGATGTCGATCTTCGGCCAGCCACGGGCGGCTGACGGGCAAATCGTCTATCAGGGTGTGGATATCACCCATAAGTCGTCCCACTACATCGCGTCCAACGGTATCGCTCAATCGCCGGAAGGTCGGCGGGTGTTCCCTGACATGACCGTCGAGGAAAACCTGTTGATGGGTACGATTCCAATCGGTGACAAGTACGCCAAGGAAGACATGCAGCGCATGTTCGAGTTGTTTCCACGGCTCGAAGAGCGGCGTACCCAACGCGCCATGACCATGTCCGGCGGCGAGCAACAAATGCTTGCCATCGCCCGGGCGCTCATGAGTCGGCCAAAGCTGTTGCTGCTCGATGAGCCGAGCCTGGGGCTGGCGCCGATTGTGGTGAAACAGATCTTCGCGACCCTGCGGGAACTGGCCAGCACCGGTATGACCATCTTCCTGGTGGAGCAGAACGCCAACCACGCCCTCAAGTTGTCGGACCGGGCCTACGTGATGGTCAACGGCGAGATCCGCCTCAGCGGCACCGGCAAGGAGCTGCTGGTGAACGATGAGGTGCGTAACGCCTACCTCGGCGGCCACTAGGCCGAAGAGCCCAAAAAACGCCCTGACGCACTCAACGTCAGAGCGTTTTTTTATGCCCGCAGAATCCCCCGTAGGAGCTACCGAAGGCTGCGATCTTTTCATCTTGCTTTGAGGTGTTTGAGGAAAAGATCGCAGCCTTCGGCAGCTCCTACACAGGATGGTGCTTTGAGGTAAAGGGAAATTGTGGAAAACAATATTCACGACCTCTCAAAGCGCGACATAAAGCCGCTGCAAATTGCTGTTTTATCACGGTTTTGACTTGTCCCCGTTTGCTGTGGAGCTGGCTGTGAATAACGTGGGAGTAGCTGGCTGCAAGCCTTTGAATCCGTGGCTTGCAGCGATGTGATTGTTTTTTGATCAGGTGTTTTTGCTGGACCTCGAGCCGGCTTTGTCAACCTTTTTGTTAGGCACAAACCTGGCATGAATCGAGGTGGAAAAGCCTGTGGATAAGTCTGTGGTTAAACTCTGGAAAGAGTCGGCTGAGGGCCGTAATTACTGGCTTGGAGCCATCGTCAATTTGACCGCCCGGTCGTGCAAATTGCCCGGGGTTACACAGCAAGCACCCGAGGGTCAAGCAAAAAACTTTCTAATCTGCCCGCAAAGCCTTATAGGCAGCGGCTTGCAGCTTTTGCACTTGCCCCCGGAAACTGTGGACCGGCCTGTGGATAAGGTGCGCGTACATGGCTGCAAGCCACAGCCCATATGGCGTTGCCGGTGTTGATTGTTTTTTGTACGGTTTTTGCGATGGTTGCCGCTGTGGACAAGGCCGGGCATGCTGGCAACTGATTTTCTATTCCAAGGGCTGTCGATCAGCCGAAGCAAGGAGAACACGATGTCCAACACCCTGTTTATTACCGGCGCGACTTCCGGTTTTGGTGAAGCCTGCGCCCGTCGTTTTGCCGAAGCCGGCTGGAAACTGGTGCTGACAGGTCGTCGTGAAGAGCGCCTCAATGCCCTGTGCGCCGAGTTGTCGAAGCAGACCGAGGTTCATGGCCTGGTGCTTGACGTACGGGATCGCAAGGCCATGGAGGAGGCGATTGCCAACCTGCCGCCGTCCTTCGCCAAGCTGCGCGGGCTGATCAACAACGCCGGCCTGGCCTTGGGCGTGGACCCGGCTCCCAAGTGCGATCTTGATGATTGGGACACCATGGTCGACACCAACATCAAAGGCCTGATGTACAGCACTCGCCTGTTGTTGCCGCGATTGATCGCTCACGGTCGTGGCGCCAGCATCGTCAACCTCGGTTCCATCGCCGGCAACTACCCGTACCCGGGCAGTCACGTGTATGGCGCGAGCAAGGCGTTCGTCAAACAGTTCTCCCTGAACCTGCGTTGCGACCTGCAAGGGACTGGCGTGCGGGTCAGCAATATCGAACCGGGCCTGTGCGAGAGCGAGTTCTCGCTGGTGCGTTTCGCCGGTGACCAAGAGCGTTACAACGCCACTTACGCCGGCGCCGAGCCGATCCAGCCGCAAGACATCGCCGAGACCATTTTCTGGGTGCTCAACGCACCGGCCCACATCAACATCAACAGCCTTGAGCTGATGCCGGTGAGCCAGACCTGGAGCGGGTTTGCGATTGAGCGTAAGGCGTAAGGCCGAGTAACGGCCAATCGCGAGCAGGCTCGCTCCCACAGTAGATCTCCTTTGACCGCACTACTTGTGAACAACAGAGATCAAATGTGGGAGCGAGCCTGCTCGCGATAGCTATCTCTCAGTCAGCGCAAATACTCGGCCAGCCCGCGATAGCAGGTCGCCAAGTGATAAGGCGTAGTCGAAGGCATGTCCTTGCGGCTCACTTCGCCCTGCTCATCGCGACACTCATACCAGCCGCCCGCATGCAAAAAGCGCTGTTGCAGCGCCTGCAATTGGCGCTGCACAGAGGCTTCGCTGCCCGGGCGCAAGGTCAGGGCGCGCAGGTATTCGGCCTGGGCCCAGATGCGTTGGGTCGCATCACGAGGATGGTCGTCCAGTTCCAGCATCGCGCGCACAGCACCTGTGTGCTGATCCACACCCAGTTGCTCGGTCAGCGTAAAGGCGTGGTCCAGCGAGGCATGCAGTCTGGAGCCGCGCAGCAAGGGTGAGGACTCCAGCAGGAAATACCATTCGAACTGATGGCCCGGCTCGAACCAGTTATCCACAGCCCCAAGCGGCTTTTCCATCAACACCGCGTGTTGCGGGTCGATGAAACGCTGTTGCATGGCTGTGCATAACTCGACAAGCGCGCCCTGCACGGCAACGTCCTCACGCACCGAAAGGATGGCGAGGAAGGCTTCGGCCAAATGCATCAATGGATTCTGCAGCGGCCCGGAGTTGAGCGAGGACCAATCACGGTCCAGGCTCGCTTCGTACAGGCCGTCGCCTGTGGCGAAGCGCTGCGCCAACACTTCCAGCGTGGCGTTGAGTACCGACTCCACCAGCGGTTCGCGAACCTTGTCCCAATAATGGGCGCAGGCGAACAGGATGAAGGCGTGGGTGTAGAGGTCTTTGCGCTGATCCAGCGGCTCACCTTGCGGGTCGATGCTGTAGAACCAGCCGCCATGCTCGGCATCGTGGAAATGCTGTTGCAAGGAGCGGAACAGCGCCGCCGCCCGTTCTTCGGCCTGAGGCACTTGGCCAATCAGGCTGGAAAACAGGTACAGCTGCCGCGCGCAAGCCATGGCCCGATAGCGCTGCGGTGGCAGCGGCTGATGCTCGGCGTCCAGCGCTTCATAAGGTAATGCCATCTCGGCGTTCCAGCCGGGGCCTTGCCAGAGCGGCACGATCACGTCCTGGAAGTGCTGTTGCACCGAGGCGAACAGGGCGGTCAATTCAGGCTGGGAAGCGGAGCGGGAAACATGCGGCATTGGCTGGCGTCGTCACGGCAGGGGCGATTGCGCGACATGGTAGCAGAGAGGCAGGCTTGAGAGAGGCGGTGTCTGATCGGACGCTATCGCGGGCAAGCCCGCTCCCACAGGGATCATCGGTATTCACACGATCTGTGCTGGCGGCGAATATCCTGTGGGAGATTCTATGGTTGAGGGGAAGCCCTCAACCCGTTTTCGCTTGGTATTCACTCTGCCCTTTCAGCAGTGCAAATACGACCCGTGCAAGC